>JBIQKK010000005.1:20843-30228 GCA_044506585.1 Hyphomicrobiales bacterium | reverse complement strand
GATAGATCGGCGCCGGCGCGGCCGAGCGTATCGCGAACCTTAGCCTCTTTGCCCAGGTCCCGTACGCTGCCCCGAACTCGGTAGCCTTGCCTCAGCAGCTCGAGCGCCACGTGTCCGCCGACAAAACCGGAGATTCCGGTCAGCAAGACCAAGTCCGCCATAACACTCTCTCCCTAGCGATTGAACGAAACGTATGCTAATCGTTCAGTCCGTTCAATGAGGAAAAGATGGCCCTGTCGCCGGCTCGGACGCAGACTATTCTCGATGCGGCGCAAGAGCTGATCCTGAAGCATGGGTTGCGGGGCACAAGTATGCAGGCGATCGCCACGAAAGCGCGGATCGCCAAGCCGACGCTCTATGCCTACTTCCCCGATAAGGCCGCGGTTTTCGATGCCTTGCTCGACCGGCTGATAGGGCAGTGGAGAGAGGAATTCGTTGAAGCTCTGCGCGGCGATGGCGATCTCGCGCAGCGTGTAGCCGCAGCGCTCATCGCCAAAAACAAGGCCATGCGGCGCCTGCTTGCGGGCTCTCCGCACGCTGACGAGCTATACGGTGAGCACGACAAGGGTGGCGCGGCGCGATTTGCGGCGTTCGAGGCGGACCTTGGAAATATCATCGAACGCGAACTTGTTGCGGCGGGCGTTACCGGCGCGCGGCTGAACACTCAGGTGCTGCTGGCCGCAAGCTACGGGATCGGCCGCCGCGCCCAATCGACAGCTGAATTCGGGCCGGCGCTGCGTCTGGTGGTGGAGCGCGTCCTGCGCCCCGATCTTCCGCGCTAGGTCTGAAGACTGGCGGGCCAGTTGCCGGGAGGGGTGACTGAATCTGGGCGTGTCGGTGCGATGACATTGCGGCCCTCGTCGAGACTATGACGCAGGATGGTGTCTGCAAAACGCGCTTCCCACGGTAAGCCACGCAAAAGGCGCGATCGCGACTACGCAAAGCAGTGACGACACCTCAAATGGCCCCGCCAGGATGCCTCGTACAATTTTGTCGCCAGACCGAACATTTCTTGCAAATAACTGACTGGTCAGTTATCAATGACGGGCGTGGGAGGAGCCGCGATGATCGAAGCTGCGGAGAGAGGCCCCAAGTTCAGAAGACGGGCGGATGCACGGCCCGACGAAGTCCTGGACGCGGCGCTGGATCTCTTCATTGCGAAAGGCTTCGCGGCCACGCGCGTCGAGGACATCGCTGCGAAAGCCGGGCTCAGCAAGGGCGCCGTCTATCTCTACTTCCCCTCAAAGGAGGCTGTCCTTGAGGGAATTGTCCGGCGCGCCATCGTGCCCATCGCGACCAGTGCGTTGAGCTTTCTCGAGAACTACGCCGGCGACCCGCGCACGCCGATAACCCTCGCCATGAAGTCGCTCGCGGCGCGCCTCGCCGATCCCAAGGTGTTGGCGATCCCCAAGCTGATGATGCGCGAGATGATCAACTTCCCGCAGTTCGCCCAGATGTATCGGCGTGAGGTGCTCGACCACGTAATTCCGGTGGTGACGGGCCTGATCCGGTCCGGTGTTGCCGAGGGATACCTGCGCCCCGTCGATCCCGAGCTTACGGTGCGAAGCATCGTCGGTCCGGTCATCATGCACATCCTTATGGATGAGGTGTTCGGCATCCGGCCGGCCGATGGCCTCTCTGTCGAGCGGCTGATCGACAACCACCTCACCATTCTCTTCGACGGACTGAGCGCGTCGCAGAGCAACAAGCGCTTCATGACGACGTGAGGGCGGGTAATGGATCACATTCTTGCTTGGGTTGTGGGTGTGCTGGCGATCATCCCGGGAGTGGGACAGGACGCGACGCCGGCTTGGAACGGATACGCGGAGATCGACTATTTGTACGCCTCGGCGGCTTCGTCCGGCCGGATCGAGAGCATCGCGGTCAGCGAAGGGGAAATTGTCGCAACGGGCGCCGTGTTGTTCGTGCTCGAGTCGAGCCAACAACAGGCGCAGTATGAAAGTGCCGTGGCGCGGGCGAACGCCGCGCAGGCAAACCTCGACAACTTGCAAACCGGCAGTCGCAGCGAAGAAATCGACGTGATCCGCGCCTCGCTGATGAAGGCGAGGGCGGATCTGTCCTTGGCCCGACAAAACCTCAAGCGGTCTGAGGAACTCTTCGGCCAGGGATTGATCCCGGAAGCACAGCGCGACCAGGCGCGCGCTTCCGAGCAGGCCGCGGCAGCCGCGGTCGAGCAACTCATGGCGCAACTGAAGGTGGCCGAACTGCCCGCCCGCGATGCGCAGCAGATCGCGGCGGAAGCGACGCTGGTGGCAGCGCGGGCGGACGCGGCCAACGCCAAGGCGGCGCTCGATAACCGCACGGTCCGTGCGGCGGAAGCGGGGCAGGTCGAGCGATTGTTCTATGACGTCGGGGAAGTGGCGAACGCAGGCGTGCCTGTGGCGGCGTTGCGCGGCCATGAGGCGCTAAAGATCAAGTTCTATGTGAGCGAGGCGGACCGCCCCCGATTCGCGCTGGGAGAGAAGGTGCGCGTGGATTGCGATGGTTGCGCGTCCGGACTGACCGCGACCATCGACCATTTCGCGTCCGATCCTCAGTTCACCCCGCCCATCATCTATTCACGGGACGAACGTAGCCGGCTGGTGTTTCTCACCGAAGCTGTGATGGACCAGCAAAATGGGATCTTGCCCGGACAGCCGGTCAGCATTGGGCGGATCGAGTGACCGAGGACCTGGTCATCGACGTGAGGGGACTGACCAAGCGGTTCGGCGAACGCACGGTCGTGGACCAGTTCGACATCAAGGTTCCCAAGGGCGCGATCTATGGATTCCTCGGGCCCAATGGATCGGGGAAGACCACCACAATTCGCATGCTGTGTGGATTGCTCACGCCTGATGCCGGTGACGGAACATGTCTCGGCTTCGACGTGCGCCGTGAGGCGGGCCGCATCAAGGAAGAAGTCGGCTACATGACGCAGAAGTTCTCGTACTACGAGGACCTCACCATCCGCGAAAATCTCGACTTCGTAGCTCGCATGTATCGTCTTGATGGGCGGCGAGCCCGGGTCGACGAGGCACTCAAGGATTTGGGTCTGGCGGACCGCTCCAAACAACTTGCGGGATCGTTGTCGGGCGGGTGGAAGCAGCGGCTGGCGTTGGCTGCCTGCCTCCTACACGATCCCAAGCTGCTGCTGCTCGATGAACCCACAGCAGGCGTCGATCCCAAAGCGAGGCGCGATTTTTGGGATGAGATCCGGCGACTGAGCGCCCGCGGCGTCACCGTGCTGGTCTCGACGCACTACATGGACGAGGCCGTCCAGTGCGACTTCATTACCTACATTGCCTACGGCAAGAAGCTCATCGACGGACGTTCGAGTGAAATCCCGGCGCTGGTTGGTCTCGAAACGTGGCGTGTGGAAGGTCCCGACCTTGCAGGGCTGGAAGCGCGTCTCAAAACCGAGCCAGGCGTCGAGCAGATCGCGCGGTTCGGCGCGGTACTGCATGTGTCGGGCACAGACAAGGCGTTGCTGGACGCGACCGTCAGACGGCTCGAAGCGGAAGGGACGCATCGCTGGAGCCTCCAGGTCGCGGGCCTCGAGGAGGCCTTCATCTACCTCATGGCGGGGGCCCGGGACAATTTCGCGACCGACGCCCCGGTGGCGGCATGAGCGCGCTCTCGCTGCGGCGGTTTGGAGCGGTCCTGTACAAGGAATTCATCCAGATGCGGCGGGACCGCATCACCTTTGGGATGATGATCGGACTGCCGCTGGTTCAACTGTTCCTGTTCGGCTTTGCGATCAACGCCGATCCACGGCATTTGCCGACTCTCATCGAACTCGGGGACAACGGCCCGCTGACGCGCGCGGTCATCGCGGGGATGCAGCAATCGGACTATTTCGACTTCCGGGGGGCGGTATCGGGTGTCGCCGAGGGAGAGGAAGCGTTGCGGCGCGGCGAGGCGAACTTTGTGGTGGTTATCCCGCAAAATTTCGAGCGCGACGTGATACGTGGACGGGTACCACAAATCCTCGTGGCCGCAGATGCCTCGGACCCCTCGGCGGTCGGCGGTGCGGCGGCCGCATTGAGTGGTATCGTCAATGTAGCGGTTCGCGAGACGCTGACGGGCCCACTGGCGACGGGTAACGGTGCAGCACCGTTCGGCGTTGTGGTGCATCGCGAATACAACCCGGAGGGCAAGACCTCGACCAACATCGTTCCGGGCCTGCTCGCGATCATCCTCAGCATGACGATGGTGATGATCACGGCGGTCGCCATCGTCAAGGAACGGGAGCGGGGCACAATGGAAATGCTGATCGCGACGCCCGTGCGGCCCTTCGAAGTGATGCTGGGTAAGATCCTCCCCTATGTATTCGTTGGCTATGTGCAAACGCTGGTGTTCATCCTTTCAGCGCGAGCAGTCTTCGGCGTTCCATTCGACGGGAGTTGGGGCGCATTCTTCCTGGGGTTCAACATCTTCATCGTCGTTAACCTCGCGCTGGGCTTTCTGATTTCGACGGCCGCAAAGAACCAGATGCAGGCGATGCAGTTGAGCTTCTTCACGATCCTGCCGTCCATCCTGCTTTCTGGCTTCATGTTCCCGTTCGCAGGTATGCCGGGGTGGGCGCAACTGATCGGACAGGCGGTGCCGGCGACGCATTTCCTTCGCGTCATCCGCGCTGTGATGCTGAAGGGCGGCGAGTTGGCGGACGTCGTGTCGGAATGCGGCGCAATGGTGCTGATCCTCATTGTGATCTCGGCAGCTGCGATGCACCGCTACCGGCAGACCCTCGATTAGCTGGCGGTCCGCTTGACGACGGCGAGAAGCCGCTGATCGTTCAGGGGCGCACCCCAGAGCTCCGCTTCGGCGCTGAGATCGCTGACGACGAGCGACGTCAGGGTCGGCGGGAGCGCGTCGGAAATCTCGTCGGCGGACATGCCATTGCCGGAGGCAAAGCGTCCCTCGATCAGGATCAGTCGTCCGCCCGGCCTCAGCAGCGCGGCCCAGTTGCGCAGTGCCGCTTCGCGATCGGGCAGTGCCCAAAGCACTTGCCGAGACACGATGGCGTCGAAGCTGGACTGCCGGAACTGCGGCGCGGTGGCATCCTGTACCATGAACGTCGCGTCGGCACCGCCGTTAGCCGCCTTCTGCCGCGCAATATCGATCATGGCCGGCGAAAAATCGACGCCGGTTACGGTGTGGTTGGCGGCTGCCAGGAGGAGCGCCAGGGATCCAGTGCCGCAGCCGACATCGAGGACCGTGGCCGGTTGCTGGGGCAAATGCGACTCGAGCAAAGCCAGCCACGCCGAGCGGAGGACGGGGTCGGTCAAACCCTGGTCCGGCCGCAACGTGTCGTAGCGGGAGGCGATGCCGTTCCACAGTTCGGGCGAATGGGCCTTCAAGTGGTGTAGCCCAGCATCTCGTCCTGCAGTTTGCGCAAGGCGAAGAGGCGAGTGGTAGCGTCCGGGGCGGCATTTCGGCGGGTAAGAAGTTCGCCCTTCTTCACGGGTGCAGTGACTTTGCCCCCTTCGAGAAGGCCCACCGGAACCGCTTGCTGCGCGCGGGCATCTGCGGCGGTGAGGGTGAAGCTGCGGTAGCAGGTCTCGCCGATCGCATCGAAGGTTTCGCCGGGCGCCAGCTCGCGCTTGGCGACGGCGCAGACTTCGGCGACGGGGACAGGCAGCGGCACCATATCCGGTTTGCCGTAGAGCATGATCCTCGCAGCGGTCAGAGGCACTTCGAGGCTGGTCAGGTGATACGGGCGGAAGAAGGAGTAATATGGACCGTGACCGATATGCAGATCGTCCATGCGCTCGATGATACGAGGATGTTCCGCTTCGACAATCACGAAGACGCCAGGCGCGACCCCCTTGCCGATGGTGAAATCCACGACGCCCTTCCGGTTGAGAATGCCGCCGTCTTCCTTCGGGATCAGAACCTTGACCATCTGGTCGCGATCGGCGGCGGGGCCGTGCATACCGGGCACATCGGGAACAAGGCCGGTGGCGTTGGCAATGCACGCCATCTCGACCATCGTCTTCGACCCATCGACGAACTCGACCAGCATGCGGGGGTTCATGTTCCGGCGCGTGGCCTCCTCGCGATAGTCGTCGGGGACAGCATCACGGTTGAACGCATTATTTTTGCCTTTGCCCGCAGCGACGATCCGATAGCCGAGCGCGGTGGCGAATTCGATAAGCTCCATGCAGGAACTCGGCTCGTCACCGGCGCCGACCGAATAGACGACACCGAGACGATCGGCCTGCTTCTTGAGATAGGGTCCGATGGTGACGTCGGCTTCGACATTCATCATGACCAAGTGCTTGCCGTGCTCCATGGCCAGCAGGTCGAAATCGGCGGCCACCCCCGGCTTGCCGGTTGCATCGATGATGACGTCGATCAGCGGCGTGCGCACCAGAGTATCGGCGGAGGTGATCGCGAGCTTCTTGGACTCGATGGCGGCCGTGACCTTGCTTTGGGTATCTGCTTCCACCGCGTGGGTGGTGTCACCATAGGCGATAGCGGTTGCCTCGAGCGCTGTGTGAGGCCGCCGAGTCGCGATCGCGGCAATCTCGATCCCCCGCATCAGCATGCCCTGCGTGACGAGGTCCGTGCCCATTTCGCCCGAACCGATGATACCGACACGGATGGGGCGGTTCTCATCGGCCCGTCTTGCGAGATCGCGGGCGAGGCCGGTGAGATGGACGTTGGCGAGAGGCTGGTAGGTGGGCATGGCGGCGTCGCTGTAGCACCGATGGCGAAGTAGGGGAACGGGGATCGCCAGCCGCGCGCTTAGGCCTTGAGGCGTTTGGCGAGGAAAGCGCCGGTAACCGAACCCTTGGCCATTGGAAGCTTGGCGGGAGGTCCTTCGAAGATCACCTTACCGCCCTCGTGGCCGGCACCGGGGCCGAGATCGATGACCCAGTCCGCGCGGCTGACCACGTCGAGATTGTGTTCGATCACGATCACGGTGGAGCCGTCGTCCACCAGTCGATCGAAGAGGCCGATCAGGGTGTCGACATCATTCATGTGAAGGCCGGTTGTGGGCTCATCGAGCACGTAAATGTTGCCTGCCCTGCCGAGCTCGGCCGCGAGCTTGAGCCGCTGTCGTTCACCGCCGGACAGCGTCGACAGTGGCTGACCGAGGGTCAGGTAGCCGAGCCCAACGTCCTCAAGGCCCTTCAGGGTTTTGGCAATGGCCGGCTCAGTGAAGAACTGGACTGCGTCGGCAACGGACATCTCGTAGACGTCCGAGATCGACTTGCCGCGCAGCTTGTGCTGCAGCACCTCGTCGGTGAAACGCTTGCCTTGGCACGTCTCGCACTCGGTCACCATCGGATCGAGATGCGCGAGGTCGGTGTAGATGACGCCCAGGCCATTGCAGTCGGGACACGCGCCCTTGGAGTTGGCCGAGAACAGTGCGGCATCGGTCTTCGTTGCCTTGGCGAAAGCCTTGCGGACGTTGTCGAGAATGCCGGTGTAGGTCGCGGTGTTGGAACGGCGCGATCCACGGGCCAGATTCTGGTCGATGATGATCGTCTCGGGGTAGGCTGCAGGCAGACATCCCTGGATCAACGAGGATTTGCCGCTGCCGGCCACCCCCGTCACGGCGGTGAGGACGCCGCGCGGGACGGTCACTGACACGTCCCTGAGATTGTTGAGCTTGGCGTGTTTGATCTCGAGCTTACCATCGGCCTTTCGGGGTTTATCCTTGATCGGCTGGTGCTTCTTGATGTGCTTGCCCGTTAATGTGTCGGACTTCAGCAACCCGGGATAATCGCCTTCATAGACAATCTCGCCGCCCTTGCTGCCGGCGAGTGGTCCCATGTCCACGACATGGTCAGCGATGGCGATCATATCCGGCTTGTGCTCTACGACCAGCACGGTGTTGCCCTTATCGCGCAGTTGCTGCATGAGGCCGGCAAGGCGT
This sequence comes from Hyphomicrobiales bacterium, assembly GCA_044506585.1. Taxonomy (GTDB): domain Bacteria; phylum Pseudomonadota; class Alphaproteobacteria; order Rhizobiales; family Devosiaceae; genus Devosia_A. Next base: position 22,340 of record JBIQKK010000005.1, on the reverse strand, counting down.
CCGACATCATGAGGATGGAGGCCCACCGAGGGCTCATCGAAGACGTAGGTGATGTCGGTGAGCGACGAGCCGAGGTGGCGCACCATCTTCACGCGCTGGCTCTCACCGCCCGACAGGGTCGAGCTCTCGCGATCAAGGCTCAGATAGCCCAAGCCGATCGTGACGAGGTTATCAAGCCGCGCGGCTAGTGCGTCGATCATCGGCTGTACTTCTTTAGCCTTCAGGCCGCGGATGAAGGGTGCGAGGTCGGACACCTGCATGCCTGAGAGCTCGGCGATGTTCTTTTTGGCAACCTTGCTGCCGAGCGCCGCCTTGTTGAGGCGGGCGCCGTTGCAGGCCGGGCAGACCTTGCGTGTAAAGATCTTCTCATACTCGGCGCGCACGTGGGGCTGCAGCGTCTCGGGATCCTTCGAGCCCAATCCCTTCTTGAGTTTGGTGACGACTCCCTCATAGGTCAGGCCGATCTTGCCGACCTTGATCTTTCGCCCATCGTCGAGATGAAGGAGGTTTTCGCGCTCTTCCTTCGAGTACTTCTTGATCGGCTTGTCCATGTCGAAAAGGCCGGAGTGGTTGTAGATTTCCCACCACCAGCTTTCCACTGCGAAGTCCTTGGGCAGCAGCGCGCCCTGATTGAGCGATTTGCTCTCGTCGATGACCGCGCTCATATCCATCGCGGCAACCTGCCCGATGCCTTCGCAGTCGGGGCACATGCCGCGTGGATCGTTGTAGGAATAAAGCCCGGGCGAAGGCAGGCGGGGTTCGGCTACGCGCGAGAAGATGACACGCAGCATTTGTGCGGCGTCGGTGACGGTCGCGATCGTCGAACGTGAATTGCCGCCCAAGCGCTGCTGATCGACGACAATGGCTGCCGAGATGTTCTCCAACTCGTCGGCGTCCGGCTGGCCGTAATGCGGCATGAATTGCTGGACGAAGGTGGGGTACGTCTCGTTGATCAGCCGCTGGCTTTCGGCGGCAATCGTGCCAAAGACCAGGGACGACTTGCCGGACCCGGAGACACCGGTAAACACGGTGATCTTGCGCTTGGGGATGTCGAGCGAGACGTTCTTGAGGTTGTTCTCGCGGGCACCGCGAATTTTGATCGACCCGTATGTGCTTTCAGCTTTCGCCATCGCTCACTCGCTCGCTCCGAACCGGAGGCGCCACAAAGCACGGTAAGGACCGCCCGCCAAGGGAGAATAACCGCGCGATCAGAATTCCGCGTCGGACGTCAGCCGACAGCCTTTTTGACGAGGGCTGTGATCTGCTTCTCCTCGGCAGGACCGAGCCTCAGCAGGGCCCATGAGGTCGGCCACATGTTGCCGTCGTCGAGGGCAGCACTCGCGTTGAACCCCAGCGTCGCATACCGCTCCTTGAACTTGCTGGCGGGCGTGAAATAGACGACGGCCTTGCCGTCCTCACCAGCCCAGGCGGGCATGCCATACCAGGTTTTGGGTGCGAGCGACGGCGCTGCCACCATGACGATCTCGTGCAGCCGCT
>JBIQKK010000005.1:19043-20743 GCA_044506585.1 Hyphomicrobiales bacterium | reverse complement strand
CAGGTTTTGGGTGCGAGCGACGGCGCTGCCACCATGACGATCTCGTGCAGCCGCTCGACTATCGGCTGCTCTGCCTTTGCAAGCTTGGCGATGGCTGCTTCGAGATCGGCGAGACCGTCCGCCTTCCTGCCCTTCTTGCGTTCGTTCTTGGCGTCCCGCATCGCCTCCATTTCGGCGTCGGAAAACGTCTTTGTTTTCTTGGCTGCGCCTTTCTTGGCTGGAGCTTTCTTGGCTTTAGTGGAGGTGGGCATGATCGTTCCTCGTTGTGCTTGTTCAGTCGGTGCGTTTCAGCAAGTCGTCGAGAGCTGCAAGAAAATGCGGCCACGAGGCCATGGCGCCCTTGTAGGCGGTCTTCTGTTCGGGGCCGAAGCCGTCCTGCTCGACTCGCAGCGTCGTACCGGAGACCGTGGGAGTCAGTGTGAAGGTGACAACAGTATCGGTGCCGTAGGCGCTCCAGCGGTATGAGAGCGACTTATTCGGCTCGATCGCGATCACTTCGCAATCGATAATCACATTGACGTCGGGAGACGGTTGCCGGCTCAAGGTGAATCTATGGCCCTCAACGGCCTGGAAGTCGTTCTTCATGAGCCACTCCTCAATGAGGTGCGGTTGCGTCAGCGCCCGCCAGATCTTCTCGGGCGGTGCTGCCAGCTCACGCTCTACGACGGTAATGCGCTTCTCGGCCGGCTCTGCCATGGCTCAGGCGTCTCGCCGGCGGACATATGTCAGGACGAACATGTAGAGCCCTGTGATCATCAGCAGGAACAATGGCAGCAAGGGCAGATAGTAGAGCCAGGGGATGGCCTGTCCGATTGCGAAGGCGACGGCATTGATGATGGTCAGGACGATCAGCGTGACCCCCAGCCAGCGGTGAGTGGTGCGAATGACATGGTTCATTGGTCCATCCTCTTGAGCAGGTTTTCGAGATGGTCAATCCGGTCTTCCCAGAAGCGGGTCATCTGGCTGGTCCAATCGGAAAGCGGTGTGAGAGCGCTGGGTTCCGCACGGTAGTGCGTTTGGCGGCCCTCATGCCGCGCACTGACCAGGCCAGCCTGCTTGAGCAGGGCGAGATGTTTCGAGACGACTGGCTGCGAGACGCCGGCTCGCGCCGTGAGACCAGTCACGGTCGTCTCGCCGTCGCGGCAGAGGCGCTCGAAGATTCCACGCCGTGTCGGATCGGAGAGCGTGCGGAATATGGAATCTTGCGCGGTCGACATGGGCAATCCATAGCTAGTTAGCTATGTATTGATGTATAGCCATGCAGCTATAAATCAGTCAAGCGGCCTGTGGCAAAGCGCCGTTCGCACGCTATACAGGAGTGATGGCTGCAGACCTCGAGACTTGGACGGATGGACGGTTGGGGCGGATCAGGCTCAACCGGCCGAAGGCGATCAATGCGCTGTCGCTGGAGATGATAGAAGCCATTACTGCGGCGCTCGAGGGTTGGCGGGACGATATTTCCGTTGGCGCCGTCCTCATTGATGGTGCCGGCGAGAAGGGATTTTGCTCGGGCGGTGACGTGCGGGCGGCGCGTGAAGCGGTGGTCGGGGGGCAGCCAGAAGTGGCCGATGCCTATTTCGCGACGGAGTACCGCATGAATGCTCTGATTGCGGGCTATGCAAAGCCCCTCGTTGCATTAACACGTGGTATCGTCATGGGCGGTGGTATCGGCATCGCCGGCCACTGCGGCTTCCGTATCA
>JBIQKK010000005.1:17323-18943 GCA_044506585.1 Hyphomicrobiales bacterium | reverse complement strand
GGTATCGTCATGGGCGGTGGTATCGGCATCGCCGGCCACTGCGGCTTCCGTATCACGCAGCCCCAGGCGCGTTTCGCCATGCCGGAATCGGCAATCGGGTTCTTTGCCGATGTCGGGGTCAGCGCGATTCTCGCCAAAGCACCGATCAACCGGGCCCTGTTGTTCCTCATGAGCGGAGTGAGCGTCGGGGCATCCGACGCCTTGGCGCTTGGCCTGGCCGATGCTGTGGTGAGGCCCGACAAGGTCGAGGACCTGGAAAGGGATATCGCCCTCGCTGCGGGATCGAGCCACCCCGCAGACGCGATCGTCCGCTTGATGCAGGCCGAGAGCATCGTTGCCGGAGATGCGCCTTTTTGCGCGATGGCTGATGGCCTGCCCACCGAGGAGTGGGACAACCCCGCTTCGTTCATCACAGCCGTGCATATGACGTCCGAGCTCGCCGAGCTTGCGGCGCTTTTTTCAAAGCGCTGCCCGGGCTCGCTGGTCGCAACTTTTCATGCGCACCTGGCGGCGCGGCGGCTGATGGACGTTGGCAAGACGCTCGACATGGACCTGCGGCTCGCTCAGGTCATGGCGCGCCGCCCGGACTTTGCCGAGGGCGTACGTGCCGTCCTCGTCGACAAGGATCAGGCGCCGAAATGGTCGCCTGCGATGCTGGCGGAGTTCGATGACGACGCCATCCGCCAAGCGATAGAGGATCGCTGAAACTCCTTCATTCGGGCGCTCCCCGCATCAGGGTTAGCACTTCTTAAACCGTTCCTGTGGAGACTGGCCGCTGGGTAAGACCCTCGGGGGACAGGCTTTTCATGGCCGATACAGCCGATAGCAGGAGCATTTCGCTTCCCGCGGTCGTCGATCTCGACGCGCTCGACATCGTACGCGACGGGCTCATCGAGGCCGTGGAGCTTGGGGCCGTGACGGTGGAGGCTTCGCGCGTACAGCGCATCGCAACCAACGCACTCCTGATGCTGGTGAGCGCGGCGGAAACGGCCAAGCGGAACGAGTACAGCTTCGCCATAACGGGGGCGAGCGCGCCCATGCAAGCAGCGATCGAGCGGCTCGGGCTCGATGGCAGCTTCTCGGGACTGATGAAAGGATAATATGGGCATGCGTGTACTGACGGTCGACGATTCCCGCACCATTCTCGCCATGCTGCATCACACCCTGTCCAATGCGGGGTTCGAGGTGCTGCAGGCGGAGGACGGCCAGAAGGGGCTCGACATGCTGCAGCGCGAGAAGGTCGATGTCGTGATCACTGACATCAACATGCCGGTGATGGACGGCATCGAGTTCATCAAGAATGTCCGGGCCTCGGGTGAATATAATTCGCTGCCGATCCTGATCCTGACCACCGAAACCAGCCAGGACAAGCGTGACCAGGGTCGCGCTGCCGGCGGTACTGGCTGGATCGTCAAGCCATTCGATCCCGAGAAACTCATCTCGGTGATCCACCGCGTGGTGCACTGACCGTTAAACCCAGAAGGGTTCGATCTTGAGCGATCTCGACGACTTCAAGGCCACTTATTTCGACGAATGCTCCGAGCTCTTGCTCGACCTCGAAGAGCAGTTCGCGGCCATTCAGTCGGGCGATCGCAGCGCCGATCGGCTCAATGCAGTCTT
>JBIQKK010000005.1:2416-17223 GCA_044506585.1 Hyphomicrobiales bacterium | reverse complement strand
GAAGATACCTTCAAGCAGGCGCCGCTCGCGGTCGAAAAAGGTCATTGGGAGATCCGGTTCTCGCCGCATCGCGAACTCTACGCGCGCGCGAACGACCCGCTGCTCTTGTTCCGGGAACTGGCCAATCTGGGTGAGCTCAATGTTGTGGCGAAGCTGGCAGAGATCCCGCAGCTCGCCGATTTCGATCCTTTCGGCATCTACTGCACCTGGGAGCTGACGCTCGTTTCGCCCACCGCGACGCTCGACGATATTGCGGAGGTCTTCGAATTCGTCGAGGGCAATTGCGATCTGTCGATCGTCCAGTTGACCAAGCCGGTGCCCGCCGCGCCGCCGCAGGAGCCCACGCTCGCCGACCTGGCTGGCCTTGTCGTTCCCCCGCCGACTGAAGAGGCCCCGCTGAGCTTCGAGGCGCTGGCAGAGAGCGTCAAGAAGGACATGCCGCAGCGCGCCGCGCCGCCGCCGCCCGAACCCAAGCTGCTCAGGCCTGCAGCAGACGTCGTACCGGTGGTTCCGGGCCTGGCCGAAGAGGACGATCGGCGTGCCGGGCCCGACGATCGGCGCAGTGCAGCGATTCAGTCGATCCGCGTCGATCTCGACAAGGTGGACCGTGTGGTCAACATGGTGGGCGAGCTCGTCATCACGCAGTCGATGCTGACCCAGCAGATGGATGACACTCTGCGGGCCCGCTACCAGGAGTTGGTCCGCGGTATCGAGGTTCTGGCGCAGACGACACGCGGGTTGCAGGACGCCGTGATGGCTATCCGCGCACAGCCGGTGAAGTCGGTGTTCAGTCGGATGCCGCGCCTCGTGCGTGAGCTTGCGGCCAAAACTGGTAAGAAAATCAAGCTCGAAACGATCGGCGAGACGACTGAGATCGATAAGACGGTTATCGAGCAGCTGTCGGATCCCTTGACGCATATGATCCGCAATTCGGCCGATCACGGCATTGAGACGCCTGAGAAGCGCCGGGTGGCGGGGAAGGCGGAGGTCGGGACGATCCGGCTTTCGGCCGAGCAAGCTGGCGGAAACATTCTGATTGCCGTCGAGGATGACGGCGGTGGGATCAACCGTGACCGCGTTTTGCAGGTTGCCCGCGACAAGGGGATCGTCGCGCCGGATGTGACGCCGACCGACGAGCAGATCGACCAGCTGATCTTTGCGCCCGGATTTTCGACGGCGTCGGAAGTCAGCGACATTTCGGGACGCGGCGTCGGCATGGACGTGGTGCTGTCCAACATCAAGAAAATCGGCGGGTCGGTGCATGTCCGCTCGCGCACGGGGCAGGGGACGCGCATGACGCTGCGCCTGCCGCTGACGCTGGCGGTCCTCGACGTCATGCTGGTGAAGGTTGGGCCCTCGCCCTATGTCGTGCCGCTGAGCTCGATCGTCGAAACGATCCAGTGCTCGCGCGCCGATTTCGGGCGTACCCCGACGGGCGCAAAGGTGCTGCGCGTGCGCGGCGAATATGTCCAGGTCGTCGACCTCGCCGAGCGGTTCGAGCTGGCGACAGACATCGAGCTGGGCAGCCGGTTCGTGGTGCTGTGCGAAGCCGAGGGCGGCACGAAGGTGGCGCTGGTGGTCGATGACATCATCGGCCAGCAGCAGGTGGTGATCAAAAGCCTCGAGGAGAACTTCGAGTCGATCGAAGGGATCGCCGGGGGCACGATTCTGGGCGATGGCAATGTGGCGCTCATCGTCGATGTGCAGGGCCTCAGGGCGCCCTCGCTTCATAAGAACGCCGCCTGAGAAGGCGGAAGGAGTTGCAAATGGACAATCTCGCTTACAAGGACGACCTGGCGGGGGGCGCACAGGCCAATGCGCAGAACTCGCTGCAGCTCATTGCTTTCTCGATCGGCGAGCAGACCTACGGCGTCGAGATCACCACGGTGCGCGAGATCCGGGCCTGGAACGGGGCGACCCCGCTGCCCAATACGCGCGAATATGTGCGTGGTGTGATCAATCTGCGCGGCACGATCGTCCCGATCTTCGATCTGCGCGCCCGGTTCGGTGACGGGCCGACGTCGGCGACCAAGAACCATGTGGTCGTGGTGATGTCGGTTGGCGACAAGTGGGTGGGTATACTGGTGGACGCCGTCAGCGACATCCTCACCGTCAGCAAGGATGAAATCCACAATGTGCCCGAGGGCAATTCGCTCGACACCGAACTGCTCAACGGCATCGTGACCCATGAGAGCCGCATGGTGGGCCTGATCGACCTCCATGCGGTGGTGCTGGGCGCCAAGATCGAAGGCTAGGGCCGACGATCACCGCTGAAATGAATGAGGGCGCCGGTGGCGCCCTTTTCGTTTCTACCGTGCAGCATGGCCATCTTGGCCGGCCTAGAAGAGATCGGCTTCTCCGCCCGAAGGATTGGCCGCGACACCGGACAGCGCCGGCACGCGCAATTCGTCGAGCACGAGATTGGCCCAGATTTCCTCGTAGTCGGAATCGGGCGCAGTCGGCGGCAGAAGCGCGAACTGACGGACAGCCAGGGCCATGCCCTGGCAGCGCTGTTCGATGCGGTCCTGGCCTTGCAGGGCATTGATGATCATCGCGGTCGCCTGCCGCTGGCGCTGCTCCGGCGACAGGTTCTTGTCGGCGAGGACCGCGAGCGCATCGGTGATACCTTCGACCATGGCTGCGGTCTGCCGCGCGGTCTCATCGAGTTCACGTGCAAGCTTCTGCAACGACATAAATGGCCTAACCCCCGATATAGTGGCCATCCTAAACAAGAAGTCTGAAGGTCTTCTTACGGGATCGCTTGTCTGCATGGTTGCCGAAACTGGTTAGAAGTTCCCTAAGGAATTGCGCTCTAATCTGATGATAACCTTGTCAGGGGGCGACAAAGTAATGGAACCAAGCCGTCCGGGCGCACCGACTTTCGATCGGGGCGTTGTCACGACCATTCACCAAGGTGATTGCATGGTTGGCGGCGAAGAGGACCTCACCTTCTCGACAATCCTGGGGTCGTGCATTTCGGCCTGCGTGCGGGACGTCGAGGCCAAGGTCGGCGGTATGAATCACTTCCTGCTGGCCGAACCCTCGGGCTCGTCCGCGGACCGATTTGGCGCCTCGGCGCGATACGGCGCCTTCGCAATGGAACAGCTCATCAACAAGGTGCTGACGCGGGGCAGCGGCAAGAAAACGAATCTGGAAATCAAGGTCTTCGGGGGCGGGCTTATCAACACCGCACTCACCGATGTGGGGGCCAAGAACATCGCCTTCGTTCGGCAATTCCTGCGCGACGAAGGCTACGCCATCGTCGGCGAGGATGTCGGCGGAGCCTTTGCCCGGCGCGTGATGTTCAAGCCATTCTCGGGACGCGCATTCGTCAAGCGGCTTGACGCGGCGGCCGGAGCCACGGTGGCGAGGGACGAACTCACGATCGTGTCGCGGCGCGTGGCGCCCAAGCCGGCTCCCGTGGCGGACGATATCGAACTCTTCTAAGGGTCGATGCCGCGCCTTCCGGCTGTGGATATCTTAACCGGTGTAACCGGAATCTTACCTGTGCGATCAGGCGGTTAGATTTGGTTAACCATTGCGGTCCTAGGGTGAGATGCCCGTAATCTCAGCCCGGTCCGGATGCGCCGCACCCAAGTTGCGTTGATCGTGAACTGCCTGTGGCTTGCCGCTGCAATAGCCGCAGGTACGGGACTTTTCGTCTTTGGCCTCAACTGGATATCGATATCAATTGCGGTGATCGCGACAGGGCTGGCCTTCGGGCTCGGCACGGCGATCGCGCGTGCCGTCGAGCACGACGTGCAGGTCAAGCTGGCGCAACTGGGCCAGGCGGTGGGCGTAGCCTCCAACCGCGACCTGCGGGATGGCATGACCATCGAGGCGATCGTCGCCAATCTGGCCGGCCGGCTGGAGCGCGCCAGTCAGTTCAAGGCAGCCTTCGGGGGCCTCCATCAGGCGGCGGCTGTGATTTCGGCAGACGGCGAAATCCTCGGCGCCAGCTGGGGCCTGACGGCTATCGAGCCCCGGGCGGTGGAGGGCGCGTCGGTCGATGTGCTGTTCGGAACCGGGCATTACGAGTCCGGCGGGATGGCCGAGGAGTCCCTGGTGCGACTGGGGGGCGTACGCTACGCGGCGCACAGCCGCCCTGCGGGGTCGGGACGCACCGTGGTGGAGTTGCGGCCCGCAGGCGCCTACATCGCCGACGATGATCTCGACGCGTTCGCTTCGGCACTGGCGGGTGGGCAGACCAGTTTCCGCTTCGACGAAAAAGCGCTGCAGGCCTCGCCGGCGCTGCGTGCCCTGGGAGAGGGGCTCGAGGCACTGGACCTCGGAGTGGAAGCCCTGAAGCGCGTGGCCGCGGGCGAGCCGTTGAGCCAGCAGATGCGGCAGGCCAATTCCGGCATCGCGCCACAGGTCCGCGATCTCGCCGATCTCGTCGGCGCATTGACCGAGGAGCGCGACGAACACGCCGAGGCGCGCGATATGCTCGAACGCAAATGCGAAGCGGTGCTCGGTGCCATCGACAAATATCGCGCGTCCATCACGGCGATGGCGGACCTGGCTGACAGTTCGCGGACCGGCCTGATCGTCGCGGGAGAGTCGATCAGCCGCGGTCGCGACAAAGCCAAGGCCGCGCGCCAGCTTAGCCGGGACGCGCGTGAAGCCCTCGATAACGCCGCGCTCGCGGCGGATCGGGCGGACCGTGCGGCGGGCGGCGTCGAGAATGCCTCGGCCGAAATCGACAAGATGGTGGCCGCGATCGAGGACGTGAGTTTCCGCACCAATCTGCTGGCGCTCAACGCCGCCGTGGAGGCCGCGCGGGCGGGCGAAAAGGGCGCCGGATTCGCCGTCGTGGCGGACGAGGTGCGCATGCTGGCCCAACTCACCCAGAAGACTTCGCGCGATATCCGCAACCTGGTCGGCGTTTCGCGCAGCCATTCGACGGTCGGGGTGCAGGAAGCGACTGCGCTCAAAAATATTCTGGGCGGTCTCAACCAGCATTTAGAGAATCTAAGCAATGAAACCGACATGATCGCAGGCGCGCTCGATGAGGGCAGCGGCGCGATCAGCCGGCTCGATACGCATGTTTCCTCCCTGGGGGATGCGGCGTCGCGGGCCCTGACGCTGCCAGCGAGGCGGCAGGACAGGTCGGGTAGTAGCGGGGCATGATGGATCCAACCGAGTTTGCGCTGAGCGAGCGCGAGTTCGAAAGAATTCGCGATCGCCTGTATGACGTGGCCGGAATTTCTCTGTCCGACGCCAAGCGAACGCTGGTCATTGCACGGCTGAGCCGGTTGGTCAGGAACCTGAAGCTCGGCGGATTCGGTGCGTACCTCGATTACCTCGAGAGCAAGGGCACCGCGACCGACGCGCAGGAATTCGTCAACGCGCTGACGACCAATCTCACACGCTTCTGGCGTGAGGAGCACCATTTCACCCACCTGATCGGCCATGTCGGCGAGCTGATGAAGAAGCGCACCAGCGTTTCGCAGAAGCGTCTGCGCATATGGTCGGCCGGCTGCTCGACGGGACAGGAGCCCTATACGATCGCGCTGTCGCTTTTCGCAGCCTACCCCGAGCTGAAGCGCTGGGACTTCAAGATCCTCGCAACCGATATCGATACCTCGGTGATCGCCAAGGCTGCGACAGGTATCTATCCGGAGGGCGAACTCAACGGACTGAGCGCGGAACGCGCGCAGATGTTCGAGCGCATCGGAGACGGACGTATCCGCGTCCCGCAGGCGGTAACGCAGATCATCAGTTTCAAGCCGCTCAATCTCATGGCGCCCTGGCCGATGAAGGGCCCGTTCGATGCCGTGTTCTGCCGCAACGTCGCGATCTATTTCGACAAGGAAACGCAGGGCGAGCTGTTTGGGCGCCTGGGGCGCATCCTGTCGCCCGAAGGATATCTCTATATCGGCCACTCGGAAAATGTGGGCAGCGCAAGCGGCTCGTTCCGGCTGGTCGGCAAAACCATCTACCAGGCCCGAGCGAATTCGGAGGGGGCGAAGAACGCAGCATGAGCATCAAGGTCTTGATCGTTGACGATTCTGCGGTGATCCGCGAAGTCCTCACCCGCACGCTCAGCCGCGACGGCGACATCACAGTCGTTGGCGCCGCCGTCGATCCCATCGATGCCCGCAACAAGATCAAGGCCCTCGCACCCGACGTCGTGACGCTCGACATCGAAATGCCCAACATGAACGGGCTGGCCTTCCTCGACAAACTGATGCGACTTCACCCCATGCCCGTGGTGATGGTCTCGACGTTGACGACCAAGGGCGCCAACGAGACGCTGCTGGCGCTCGAACTGGGCGCCGTCGATTTCGTCGCCAAGCCTTCGGCAGACCTCGCCGGCGGGATCGATGCGTTCGGCACCAATCTGCGCGAGAAGGTTCGCGCTGCCGCGCAATCGGACGTAAGAGGGCACGCCCAGAAGCCGGCCGTGCCGATGAAGCTCAAGACGGCGGCGGCCCCCGCCGGTGCCGTGATCGCGATCGGCGCTTCGACCGGCGGCGTCGAGGCAATCCGCGCCGTCCTTTCCAACATGCCCGTCGATTGCCCGCCAATCGTCGTCGCCCAGCATATGCCGCAGGGCTTCACCAGCCGCTTCGCAGCACGCCTCGACGAGCTGAGTGACATTTCGGTGGTCGAGGCGGACGACCGGATGCTGCTCGAGCCGGGCCACGCCTATATCGCCAAGGGGGATCACCACCTGCGGATCGAGCGCAGCTCGGGCCACCTCAAGTGCCGGCTGAACCAGGACGTGCTGGTATCGGGTCATCGGCCGAGCGTCGATGTGCTGTTCGAATCGGTGGCGCAGACGGTCGGCGCGATGGGCGTCGGTGCGATCCTTACGGGAATGGGCCGGGACGGTGCGCGCGGGCTCAAGATGATGCGCGATGCGGGCGCCTATACGGTGGGCCAGTCGCAAGCGTCGGCACTGGTCTACGGGATGCCGCGGGTGGCGTTCGAAGAAGGTGCCGTGGCGGAGCAGGCGGCGGTAGAAGCCATCGCCGGGAAGCTTGCCGCGGCGCTCAACCGATTGAAGTCAGCGGCCTAACCGCTGGCGGCAATTGAGAGAATGGTAACCCTTTTTGCCTAGCTTGCAAGCGATGTGCCCGCGTTCTGTCTTCGGCGCATAGAGGTCACGAGTAATGCCTAAAGCCAGTGATGTCAGTGTCCTGATCGTGGATGACCAGCAGTCGATGCGGGGCATCTGCAAGTACATCCTGACCCAGCTCGGCTTCAAGGACATCATCGAGGCCAAGAGCGGCCGCGATGCGCTCGGCAAGCTCGAAAAGTCCAATGTCCATCTGATCATTTCGGACTGGAACATGGAGGACATCGACGGGCTGACGCTGCTGCGTGTGATCCGCAAGCACCCCAAGACCGCAAGCATGCCCTTCATCATGGCGACCGGCCGCTCCGACAAGGAGCAGGTCAAGGAAGCCATCTCTTTCGGCGTCAACAATTACATCATCAAGCCGTTCGACGCCGGCACGATGAAGAAGCGCATCGAAGCGGTCATCGGCGCGCTCACCTGAGCGTTGTTCTAGCCTCAGATAAAGCCGGCAATCGCGGCTCCTTAGGGAGTTGTTCACGGCATTCTGCCTAGTGTTTGGGCACGAGTGATTGCTTCGGGGGAGCATCGTTCGGCCTGCGTTCGCCGTCGCGCTTCCCCCCGCCAGACGAGCCGGAGCTGCGCATGAAACTGCCCGCACTGCCAACATTGAAGATCGCCCAGAAACTGCCGCTCGCCATGATCGGGTCGGCCCTGGTGGTCGGCATCGGCATCGGCGTTGCCGCTTATGTCATCGGCCTCCAGACGGTCGACGAGCAGCGGGCCCAGCGCATGGAAACGAGCCTCGCGGCGGGCGCCGACCGGGTGCGCAGCTTCATGGCGAGCATCGAGCAGGATGTCGCCAACCTCGCGCGTCGCACCGATACGGTCACGCAGATTCAGGCGATGGCCTATGCGGTCGATCAGCTCGATGAGACCGGGAGCGCCAAGCAGATCCTGCAGAAGGCGTTCATCACCGACAATCCCAATCCCCAGGGCGAGCGGATGAAGCTCGACGAAGGCGGCGCGGCAACCGGCGGCTACGATACGCAGCACAAGCTCTATGTGGGCATGTGGCGCGATTTTATCGTCAGCCGCGGCTATAGCGACGTGCTGCTGTTCGACGCCAAGGGACGGGCGGTCTTCTCGGTGCAGAAGAACGCGGACTTCGCAGTCGATTTCTCCAAGGGGAGCGGTGAGCCGCTGAGCGAGAGCCAGGTGGGCAAGCTGCTGCTGGCGGCCAGCGAGATGAAGGAACCCGCGCTCGCTTTCGCGGATTTCGCGGCTTACGAGCCGGCGGGGCGGCCCGTCGCGTTCTTTGCGATGCCGGTCTACCAGTTCGGCCTCTATGCCGGGGCCATCGTGCTCGAGGTTTCGGACGCGCCGTTCGGCGAGCGGCTGCAGTCCATCAGCGGGCTGGGCGAGACGGGCGAATTGCTGATTGTGGGGTCGGACAGCCTGATGCGGGTCCAGTCCAATTTTTCGGACACCCCGAATGTGCTGGTGACGCCGATCCGTGCCGATTTCGTGGCGCAGGCGTTCGAGGGCAAGACCACGGAGGGCCGTCTCGATCTCTTCGGCCGGCCGGTGGTTGCGATGGCGAGTGCAGTGGATGCCGGCGGCGAGCGCTGGGCGGTGGTCGCGACGCAGACCGAGGCGGAGGTTCTCGCGCCGGTTCACAACATGCGCAACGTGATGATCCTCGTCGGCGGCGGGCTGGTTCTGCTGGCTGCTGCGATGGCGTGGCTCTTCTCGCGCACGGTGACCAAGCCGATCAGCCGCCTCACGGGCACGATGAAGTCGCTGACCGAAGGCAAACTCGATGTCGAGATCAACGGCGCGAACCGCGCCGACGAGATCGGCGAGATGGCGCGGACGGTGGAAGTGTTCCGCGAGAACGCCCTCAAGATCAATACGATGACGGATCAGGAGCACGCTGCGTCCGAACAGCGCAGGCTCGAGCGCACAGAGATGATGCAGTCGCTGCGCCAGTCGTTCGGCGACGTGGTCGATGCAGCGCAGCGCGGCGATTTCTCGGGGCGCGTCGAAGCCGAGTTCCCCGATGCCGAGCTCAACGAGATCGCGGCCTCGATCAACAATCTGGTGCAGACTGTGGATCGCGGGCTGAATGAGACCGGCCGGGTGCTTTCGGCGCTGGCCCATACCGACCTCACCCAGCGCGTCAAAGGCGAGTATGAGGGCGCGTTCGAGCGCCTGAAGACCGACACCAATGCGGTGGCCGAAAAGCTCACCGACATTGTGAGCCAGTTGCGCACCACCTCGCGCAACCTCAAGACGGCAACGGCGGAAATCCTGTCCGGTGCCAACGATCTCAGCGAACGCACGACGAAGCAGGCCGCGACGATCGAAGAGACGTCGGCGACCATGGAACAATTGGCATCGACCGTGATGGAGAATGCATCGCGCGCCAAGGACGCTTCGGCGGTCGCGGCATCGGTGACGCAAACCGCCGAAGAGGGCGGCGAGGTCATGAATCGGGCGACCGAGGCCATGGAGCGCATTACTGCGTCCTCGGGCAAGATCAGCAACATCATCGGGCTCATCGACGACATCGCCTTCCAGACGAACCTGCTGGCGCTCAACGCCTCCGTCGAAGCGGCGCGTGCCGGGGAAGCGGGCAAGGGCTTTGCCGTGGTTGCCGTGGAAGTGCGGCGGCTTGCGCAAAGCGCGGCGCAGGCGAGCTCGGAAGTGAAGGGCCTCGTCGAGCAGTCGGCAGCCGAGGTCAAGACCGGTTCGAAGTTCGTGAGCGAAGCGGCGCAAAAGCTTGAAGCCATGCTCACGGCCGCGCGGTCGTCCAACGAATTGATGGGCGGCATCGCCAAGCAAAGCCATGACCAGGCGGCTTCGATCGAAGAGGTCAATGCGGCCGTCCGGACGATGGACGAGATGACCCAGCACAACGCAGCCCTGGTCGAACAGACCAATGCAGCGATCGAGCAGACCGAGCATCAGGCGAGCGAACTCGACCATATCGTCGATGTGTTCAAGCTGGACGATCGCGCGGGAGAGCCGGCCCGCGAGCCGGCGCCGGCGCCCGCCAAGGGCATCAAGGGCCTGCAGGAGCGGGTCAGGAATGCGGCCAAATCCTATCTCAGCCACGGCAATGCTGCGGTCGACAAAGAGTGGTCGGAGTTCTGACCGCTCCTTCCCGTGATCCGGACTTTCGCAACACACGGACAGTGGTTAGGAAGGTATCCCACCTGCCGGAGAAACCCATGGCGCGCATTGGCCTGGTTGCCCATGACGACAAAAAAGACGACCTCGTCGCGTGGGCGAACGGGCACAAGTCCAAGCTGCGCCAGCACGAATTATGGGGGACCGGCACCACCGGAGAGCGCGTCGCCGAGGGCACGGGGCTGACGGTTACCTGTCTGTTGAGCGGGCCGCTGGGCGGGGATGCCCAGATCGGCGCGATGATTGCGGAGGGTAAGCTCGACGCCCTGATCTTCTTTCAGGATCCGCTGACGGCACTGCCACACGATGTCGACGTCAAGGCGCTGACGCGTCTGGCGACGCTCTACAACATTCCGTTTGCGGTCAACCGGGCCACGGCCGATGCGGTGCTTGCGGCGGTCTGACATTTGACCGTCTGGTCAGATTATGCGCATTTGTCCCCCGAACGGTCAGCATAGACTGGATTGTCAGGCGGGGGCCCATTGTCCGACGCGGTTATCGACGTTGTGAACGTCAGCAAAGCCTTTGGCGGTCTGCAGGCGGTGAAAAACTGCTCGCTGCAGGTCGGGCGCGGCTCGATCACCGGGCTGATCGGCCCCAACGGGGCAGGCAAATCGACGCTGTTCAACCTGGTCGCGGGTAACATCGCTCCCGACAGCGGCCGGATCGTCTTCGATGGAGAGGATATTACCGGCAAGTCGCCGCATGAGCTGTTTGGGCTTGGGATGCTGCGCACGTTCCAAATCGCGCACGAGTTCTCCAACATGACGGCGCTCGAGAATTTGATGATGGTGCCGGGCGACCAGCCGGGCGAGACCCTGGCCGCCACGTGGTTCATGCCGGGGGCGGTGCGGAAGCGCGAGATCGCCGTGCGCCAGAAGGCCAATGACGTCATCGATTTCCTCAAGCTCGCGCACGTGAAAAACGAGCTCGCGGGTAACCTCAGCGGGGGCCAAAAGAAGCTGCTCGAACTCGGGCGCACGATGATGGTCGATGCCAAAGTCGTGCTGCTCGATGAAGTCGCGGCCGGCGTCAACCGCACGCTGCTGCAGGACCTCGCGGCCAATATCGAGCGCATGAACCGCGAGCTCGGCTACACCTTCTTTGTGATCGAGCACGATATGGATTTGATCGGGCGGCTCTGCGACCCGGTGATCGTGATGGCGGCCGGCGAAAAGATCGCCGAGGGTCCGATGAGCGAGATCAGGGCCGATGAACAAATCATCGAGGCCTATTTCGGCGCCCCGGTCGAGGCCGCGTAAATGCCGATCATCGAGGTCAAGGACGTCATCGGCGGATATGGCGGAGCCCCGATCCTCAATGGCGTGAACATCGCCATCGAGCAGTCGGATATCGGCGTGATCGTCGGGCCGAACGGGGCGGGCAAATCCACGACGCTCAAGGCGATTTTCGGATTGCTCAAGGTCACAGCCGGCAGCGTCGTGTTCGACGGCGAGGAGGTCACCAATTCGCTTCCCGACAAGCTCGTGCCCAAGGGGCTGAGCTTCGTGCCGCAGGAAAAGAACGTCTTCACCTCGATGAGCGTCGAGGAGAACCTCGAAATGGGGGCGTTCATCCGGCGCGACGACATCTCGGGCACGCTCGAAGAAGTCTACGGGATGTTCCCTGTGCTCAAGGAAAAGCGCCGTCAGCCTGCCGGTGAGTTGTCGGGGGGGCAGCGGCAGATGGTGGCCATGGGCCGCGCGCTGATGAGCAAGCCGCGCCTGTTGATGCTCGACGAGCCGTCAGCGGGGCTCAGCCCGCGCTATGTGCTCGAGATTTTCGAGCGCATCGTGGCGGTCAACAAGGCGGGCGTCGCGATCCTCATGGTCGAGCAGAATGCGCGGCAGGCATTGGCTTTTGCGTCGCGCGGCTTCGTGCTGGCGCAGGGCAAGAACCGCTTCACCGGCACGGGGCCCGAGCTGATCGCGGATCCCGAAGTCGCCAAGTCTTTCCTCGGAGGCTGACCGATGGATGAGCTGATTTTCTTCATCAACAAGGTCGTCATCTCGGGCACGGTGATCGGGTCGATCTATGCGCTGGGCGCCGTCGGAGTGACGCTGGTCTTCGGTATCCTGCGCTTCGCGCATTTTGCGCATGGCGATATGATGACGCTGGGTGCGTTCCTGACATATTCGCTGGTGGCTATTTTCGCCGCGATGGGCCTGAGCGCCCCCGTCCCGCTCGGAATATTGATGATGCCGCTCGCAATGGCGCTGACTTCGGTCGTGGCCCTTGGTCTCGACCGGGGCTTTTATGCGCCGCTGCGGCGAAAGGGCGCCAAGCCCATAACGCTGCTCATTGCGTCGATCGGCGTGACCCTCATGCTGCAGGGTGTCGTCCGCCTGTTCTATGGCACCTCGACACGTTCCTTCTTCGAGCAGGAGCCCAAAACCATCTTCCGCTTCGACATGAGCTGGATCGGCGGCACACGTCCCATCACGGCTACTGGCCCGCAGCTCTGGATGGTCGCCCTCGTGGTGCTCGCGGTCCTCGCACTGCACTTCTTCCTCACGCGCTCGCGCCTGGGCAAGGGCATGCGCGCCATGTCGGACAACCCCGACCTTGCCCAGGTCTCCGGCATCAATACGGCGCTGGTTGTTCGCGTCACCTGGATCATCGCGGGTGCGCTGGCCTGCATGGCAGGCACCATGCTGGCGCTCGATGTGTCGCTCAAGCCCGACCTGGCCTTCAACATCATCCTGCCCATCTTTGCCGCGGCGGTGGTCGGCGGGCTCGGGCAGACATACGGTGCCATCGCGGGTGGTTTCCTGGTGGGCTTTGCGGAAACACTTGCGGTGTTCGACTGGACAGTGTTCCTCCGGCCTTTCCGCGACCGGTTGCCAGAGTGGCTGGCGAGCGCGCAGGGGATCAGCCTCGTGCCGACCGAGTACAAGCTCACGGTCGCGTTCGTCATCCTCGTCATCGTGTTGCTCGTCAGGCCCACCGGCATCTTCAAGGGGCTCTCGACATGACCCGCCGGACGCTCATTGCCTACCTGGCACTCGCGATCCTGATCGTCGTGATCGGCATGACGCGTGGCGTCTCGACCGCGATGCTGCTCACCGCGATCTCGTCGATCTATGCGCTGGTCGCGCTCGGGCTCAACATCCAGTTCGGGTATGGGGGGCTGTTCAACCTCGCGATCATGGGGCTGCTGATGATCGGCGGCATGACGGTCAGCTCGATCTCGATGCCGATCAACTATGCCTTCTGGACCTCCGATGGGCCCATGTTGCTCGGGCGCGCCATTCTCGCAGCGCTGGCGGGCGTCGTGCTCATTGTTGCGACGCGCCAGCTATGGCGTATCGGCGTGCCCAGGCGCGCGGTCGGTTGGCTGACGGTTCTCGCCTGGTTCATCGGCTATGTCGCCTACCGCACCCAGATCGATCCTGCAGCACAGTACATCGAGACGCAGGTCGAGGGCGGCTGGGTCGGCGGGCTGGGCCTGCCCGTCTATGCGGGCTACGCCGTTGCCGGCGCTCTGGCCGGACTTGCGGCATGGATCATCGGCAAGATTTCCCTGGGCCTGCGCAGCGACTACCTCGCAATCGCGACCATCGGCATGTCCGAAATCATCCGTGCCTTCGTCAAGAACATGGACTGGCTGACGCGCGGCACCCTGACCGTGACGCCGATCCCGTGGCCGGTGCCGCTCCCGGGCTCGTACATCGAGCGCGGCGTCGATATCCCGACCGCCTTTGTCTATGGGCAAGGCGGGTTCGTGCTGGTGACGCTCGCGATCCTCGGCGTGGCGGTGTTCCTCGTCGAGCGGGCCTATGGCGGACCCTGGGGCCGCATGATGCGGGCGGTGCGCGACAACCACATCGCCGCGGCTTCGATGGGCAAGGATGTGAAATCGCGCCAGATCGAGATCTTCGTGTTCGGCGCTGTGCTGATGGGAATCGGCGGCGCGCTGCTGAGCTCGTTCAACCAGCTGTTCGATCCGGGCGGGTACATCCCCATCAACCACACCTTCCTGATCTGGGTGATGGTGATCGTGGGCGGCATGGGCAACAGCTTTGGTGCCGTGCTGGGCGGCTTCCTCGTCTATCTGATGTGGGCGATGTCGGAGCCGGTGAGTGCCGTGATTTTCGCGCAGGTGTCGAACCTCACCACGGCCATCGGCTGGGGCCCGATCCCGGAGATCGACGCGCGCGCGGCGCAGATGCGCGTCTTCGTGCTCGGCTTCGTGATCTGGCTGTCGCTCCGGTTTGCGCCCAAGGGGCTGCTCCCCGAAGTCATCCGGCGGCACGTATAGGCACGACGAAGCTTCCGGCAGCCGCGCGGCTCCGGTGGTCTTCTGCCGTGGCCAAAGAGGGGCCACGGACGGAGAGCGCAGGACGCCTCCGAGAATGAGTGCAGAGCGAGACGCCCTGCGCTGGCTCCGCGATGGGTTCGCCGGCACCAGCCGACGCTGCTACCGCTCCGTGCGGCGCATGCGCGGCGAGGAACCCGGGGCCGCGCGACCACGGCCCATCCCACCTTCGTCCCCCCGCACCTCGTCAGTACGCCGCGGTCGTCGGGGACCAATGCGGGCATAATATCACGGGTCCGAGGGACGTGGGACAAGTCGGCGATATCGGCC
>JBIQKK010000005.1:0-2316 GCA_044506585.1 Hyphomicrobiales bacterium | reverse complement strand
CCGGCAACGTCGCCATGCTCATCGAACTCGACCGGGCCCGAAGCGCCCTGGTAGTCGATGTCGGTCCCAGCCGCGATCAGATCGACGGCCTTCTTCCACTCGCCGGGGAGGATCACTTCGCCCGGGGCGGTCGCGACGTCGCGCAGCGCCTGGGCGATGCCGTCCTTGCTGCCGCCGGTCTTCTGCAGGGCCAGCGCCATCAGGAAGGTGGCGTCATAGGTCTGCTGCTGGAAGGTCGACCCGGTGGTCATCCCGCCAGCCTCGGCGACGGCGTTGAACGCATCGGTGCCCGCGCCGGTCGGCTCGGACGGGCGCATGGCGGTCATGCCGTCGAGCGCGCCTGCCGGGAAGCCTTCGAGCAGGACGTTATCGACCATGCCGTCGGCGCCATAGTAGGCCGTGAAGTCGCCGCTCTCGATCGCCTGCTGCAGCACGGTCTTACCCGAGCCATTGGCGTAGGCGAGGACCAGCAGGTTCGGGCTGCCGGCGGCGGCCAGCTGGCCGAGCTCGGCACGATACTCGGCCTTGCCTTCTTCGTGAGCGACCGTCGCGGTGATCTTGCCACCGGCTGCGGTGTAGGCCGCCGAGAAGTTGTCGGCGAGACCCTTGCCGTAGTCGTTGTTGACGTAGGTGATGCCCAGCTCGTTCACGCCGCGGGCGACGAGCGCCTTGGCGAAGACTTCCGAGTTGTAGGCGTCAGACGGCGAGGTCCGGTAGACGAGGTCCTTGTCGTCGAGCGTGGTGTAGGTCGCGGCAGTCGCCGACGGCGAGATCTGGAGAATGCCGTTCGGGATCGTGACGTTGTTGGCAATCGCCATCGCAACGCCCGAGCACATACCACCAATGATGCCGACGGCCCCATCGTTGATCGCCTGGGTCGCGGCGGCGGTCGCCATATCGGCCGTGACGCAGTTGTCGTCGCCGGTGATGATCTTGAGGTTGCCGCCGTTGATGCCGCCCTGATCGTTGATGTTCTTGGCAGCCAGCTCGGCCGAAGCGAGCATGGGCGGGGAGAGCGTGTCGAGCGGGCCGGTGAAGCCGAGAATGACGGCGATCGTGGTGTCAGCCGCCATCGCGGTGGCGCTCGTTGCGAGCATCAGCGCGGCGGTGAGCCCGGCGATCTTGGTGAGTTTGTTCATGATGGTCCCTCTGAAAATTGCCCGTCTCCGGCGCCCTTCATGGGCATCTTCGAGGCGGGCAACGACGTGTCGGGAGGGCCGGAAGGGTCCTCCGCTGGGGGCGATATTGCACAAAAGGCGCGCGTGAGTCACCGGGTTTTGATCGGATGGTCAAAGCTGGCGAGCGGCACTCGAATCCCGTAGGTTCCGGCCGGATGACGCGCCTCGCTCGTTTGCTGTTTGCCCTGGCCTGCCTGCTGCCCGCGGGCGCCATGGCTCAGGATTCGGTTGTCTCGCTCGAGCCACCCGATGCTGATGCCTCCTCATCGGCGGAGCCCGCCGGGCCGTTGCCCTGCGGAGGCGAAACGATCACCATCGCGCGCATGCAATGGCCGTCGGCGGAACTGCTGGCGGAAATCCACGCCCGGCTGATTGCCCAGAATTTCGGCTGTGCAGTCGAGGTCGTCCCGGGGGATCTCGCGGCCACGGCCTCCTCGATGGGCACCAATGGCCAGCCGGCGGTGGCGCCGGAGCTGTGGATCTCGCGCGTCGCCGATATCTGGAATGGCGCACTGGCGGGGCAGGAAGTCCGGCAGGCGGGGTCGACATATGCCGAGCCCGTGTTCGAGGGCTGGTTCGTGCCCAACTACGAGGCCGAGGCGCATCCCGAGGTCGCAACGATCGAGGGTATCAAGGCGCGGGCCGCGGATTTCGCGGTCGATGGGCGGCCGCGCTTCATCTCGTGTCCGCCCGATTGGGGGTGCGCGGTGGTCAACCGCAATCTCCTGCGTGCGCATGGACTGGACGCAACGTTCGACATTGTCGAGCCGGCCAACCGGTTCGAGCTGGACGCGCTGATCGCGGCGGCGGTGAGCCGCAAGGAGCCGCTGCTGTTCTACTACTGGCAGCCCAACGCCGTGCTTGCGCAGTTCGGCTTCACCAGTGTGGACCTCGGGCCGTACAACAAGGACAACTTCCTCTGCCTGGGGCGGGTCGCCTGCGCCAGTCCGCAGCCCTCCGGATTTGCGGCCGACCCCGTGATCGTCGCCCTGGCGCAGTGGGTCTATCTCGAGGCGCCGGAGGTGGCAGCGTATTTCCAGCGCGCGCACATGCCGTTCGCCGAAATGAACACGCTGCTGCAGAATCTCAACGCGCCCGGAGCCACGCTCGAGGGCGTTGCCGATGCCTTCGTGGCGGC
>JBIQKK010000168.1:0-2067 GCA_044506585.1 Hyphomicrobiales bacterium | reverse complement strand
CGCGCTCCGTGCCGCCGGCAAAGACCAGCGGGCAGGACGAGGCGCAAAGGCCGCCTGCGCCCACGGAGGTGGTGTAACCTTTGTCGCGGATCAGCCGCCCCATCACCAGCGCGTCGCCGACCGAGCCTCCCGGCGAATTGAGCGAGACGCTCTTGATGTATTCGCCGTAGGTCTCGATCTGCGCCGCGAATGCATCCGCAGAGCCGGGCATGATGGTGCCCGTGACCTCGAGCGCACCGCCACGGCCGAGCTTGACCTCGAGGGGCGCGCGCAGCACCTCCATGGGTGTGGCGATATCGGGTGCCGGGGTGCCGCCGGGATCGTTCGGGTCGAAGGCAGGCAGGATCGGGGTGAGCTCCGAGGGCAGCCCGACGGGCTGCTGGCCACTGAGTTCGGTGTAGTCGAGATAGAGGATGACCGCAGTGGCCGTGAGCAGCCCGAAAAAGGCAGCGCGGATAATGGCGCCGTCCTCGAAGGCAGCGGCCCAGTTGATGACGCGGCGGGTGAGCGTGGCCATCAGGGCCGCTTGCGCGTGACGTCGAGCGGCGTGACGGTCGCGTCGGCTGCGGCGGGCTTGTCGGGTTCGGCCTGCGCCGCGGGTGCGGCCTCGGGCTCGGCGGGCGCCTGCTGGGGTTCGGCCTCCGGCGCCGGAGTGGGCTCGACCAGCGGCCGGCCCGACAACTGGCGGTAGAGGTCCATGGCGCGGATCATCTCGGCCGCCGTCATGGTCTCGGCTTCCTCGATGGTGCCCGTCTCGCGCCGCATCGCGTCGTAGGCGATCATCAGCACCAGCACGAGGACCACCGGCAGCAGGTCGATCGAGATCGCGCCGGCCCAGCTGGGGATGAAATCGCTCCAGTAGTGCAGCACGGCCTCGGCCGACGACAGCGGCACGAAACGGGTCGGCTCGACCTTGGGCGTGGCGAGGATTTCGTCCGCCGCCTGGCTGAGCGCGGCCGACTGCGCCGCGACGGATTCGCGCACCGTGTCCATCACCGCATCCTGCCGGTTGGCAAGGTCGATGGTCCGGCCATCGGCGACGGGCGCGATGAAACCGAGCGACAGGTCGGCGGCGGCGCGCTTCACCGAAGGCGCGACGCCCGTGGCCTGCAGCGACGCGATGATTGCGTTGAGCTGGACGACTTCGGCGGCAAACTCATCGGCGCGCGGACTGACTTCGCCGGGGCCCGAAACGAGTTCGCGCATCCTCGCCAGATGGCCCGTCCCTTCATCGAACAGCGCCTGCACTTCGCCGCGCGAATTGGTGATGGTCGCGCTGAGCTCGTTCATCTGCGCCGACATCTGCGTCAGGAGCTGGACGACCGAACCCGAACCGGTGGTGCCCGTCAGCGCCCCCGAATTGCGCTCGTCGGCGGCGAGCCGCCCGAACCGCTCGGCCGCGCGCTGGACGTCCGGCAGCAGCGATTGCGAGGCGAGCGCATTGCCGTGTGCGTCATCGAGATCCTGCACATAGCCCTGCAGCGTCACGGCCAGATGCTGTTCGAGGGCGGCGGAGCCCGCGAGCGCGGCGGCATTGAGCCAGCTCGACATCGCGATGATCATCAGGCACCCCACCGCCATGGTGAGAAAGAGGCTCGCGCGCTGGACGCCCGAGGTGACGATGGGCACGAACCGCAGCATGAAGGTCCAGAACGCGTAGATCGCGACCGAAACCGCCGCCGAATAGATGATCGCGGCAAAAAAGACGAAGGTCGCCGTGCCATCGAGCAGGCCGCGTACCCCCAGATAGGTATAGACACCCGAAGCGAGCGCCAGCACCGCGAGCGCAAAGCGCGTCATCGTCTCGACGCCGGTCAGCGTCTGCTGGATGCGCGCGGCATTGTTCTTCCGCAGCATGGTCGCATGTCCCCTTGGGTCGTCCCCGAAAGGCGGACGTTAATGGAACAATCGCGGCGGGAAAACGGCGGGATTTGTTACGATTTGGAGAGAGCGGGCGCGGCTAGCCTGCCGCCAGCTTCCCGAGCACCTTCTCGACGCGTGCCCGCTTGGCTCGCTGTTCGATCCGCTTGAGGCGAGTTTCGAGGATTTGCGTCAGGCGCGCCTTAT
>JBIQKK010000167.1:0-2091 GCA_044506585.1 Hyphomicrobiales bacterium | reverse complement strand
CGCGTGCTCAAGAAGTTCCAGAAGGCGGAAAAGCTGGCGAAGAAGGCGAGCTGAGCGAGTAGCGAGTAGCGAGTGCGTCTCACTCCCTACCGTCCGATTCTATCTGCTGTTTCCTATTCGCTATTCGCTATTCGCTACTCACTTCGCTGCGACACGGAGGGGCGCTTGAGGATTATCTTTATGGGCACCCCCGACTTTGCCGTGCCCACCTTTACCGAAATCGTCGGCGCCGGCCATGAGGTGGTGGCGGTCTATACACGTGCGCCCAAGCCTGCGGGGCGCGGGCAGGCGGAGCGCAAATCGCCGGTGCATCTGGCGGCCGAAGGTTTCGGCATTCCGGTGATGACGCCGAAGTCGCTGAAGAGCGAGGCCGAGCAACTGGCATTTGCCGCGTTCGACGCGGATGTCGCGGTGGTGGTCGCCTATGGCCTGATCCTGCCCAGGCCGATCCTCGACGCGCCACGGCTCGGCTGCCTCAACCTTCACGGCTCGCTGCTGCCGCGCTGGCGCGGAGCCGCGCCGATCCAGCGCGCGGTGCTGGCGGGCGACACGCGCACCGGCGTGATGGTGATGCAGATGGACGAGGGGCTCGACACCGGGCCGGTTGCGCTGGTGGACGAGATGCCGATCGGGCCCGACATGACGACGGGCGAACTGCACGACAAGATGATGCTGGTGGGCGCAGACCTGATGGGCCGGGCGCTGGCGGCGCTCGAGCGCGGATCGCTGACCTTCACGCCGCAGCGCGAAGAGGGCGTCACCTACGCGCACAAGATCGAGAAATCGGAGACGCGGATCGACTGGCAGCGGCCGGCGCAGGACGTGCACAATCACATCCGCGGCATGTCGCCATTTCCCGGCGCGTGGTTCGAGCTCGACCTCGGCGGCCAGCCGACGCGCGTGAAGGTTCTGCGCTCGACCATGGGCGCGGGCGACGGAACGCCGGGCACGATTCTGCCCGACCTCACCATCGCCTGCGGCGAGGGCGCGGTGCGGCTCGTGACGGTCCAGCGTGAAGGCAAGGCCGCGATGGATGCCGCAACGTTCCTGCGGGGCGCGGGCACGCTGCCCGGGCGGGCGAACTAGTGCCGCGCTACAGGCTGATCGTCGAATATGATGGAACGCCGTTCGCCGGCTGGCAGCGGCAGGCCGACCGGCTCAGCGTGCAGCAGGTGGTCGAGGAAGCCATCGGCAAGATGAGCGGCGAAACCGTGACGGTGCAGGCGGCGGGCCGCACGGATTCGGGCGTCCATGCGCTGGGGCAGGTGGTGAGCTTCGATCTTGCCCGCGAGTGGGATCCGTTCCGCATCCGCGAGGCGCTGAACTTTCACACCAAGCCGCATCCGGTGGCGATCATCGAGGCGGCGGCGGTCGCCGGCGATTTCGAGGCGCGGTTCTCGGCCATCGGGCGGCATTACGAATATCGCATCCTCAACCGGCGGGGACGGCCGGCGCTGGACGATTTCCGCGTCTGGCACTGCCCGATGGCGCTCGACAATGACGCGATGCATGAGGCGGCGCAGTCGATCCTCGGCAAGCACGACTTCACCACGTTCCGCGCCGCCGAATGCCAGGCGAAATCGCCGGAGAAGACGCTGGACCGGCTCGATGTCACGCGCGAGGGCGAGATGATCGTGGTGCGGGCGAGCGCGCGCAGTTTCCTTCATTCGCAGGTGCGCTCGATGGTGGGCTCGCTCAAGCTCGTGGGCGAGGGCAAATGGAGCCCGCGCGAGCTCCGCGCCGCGCTCGACGCGCGCGACCGGTCACGCTGCGGGCCGCTGGCACCGCCCGAGGGGCTCTATTTGATGCGGGTGGACTACTAGACCGCAGGAACGGTGGCGTCCGGCGGGACGGGGAAGAGGAAGCCGATCACCAGCAGGCCAATGGCGGCGCCCACCAGCTGCGCGGTCAGGAACATCGCGATCTGGATGGGCGACAGCGTGACGATAAGGCGCGCAATGTTGACGCGGACGAGGATCACGATGACGCCGAGGACGATGAGCGTGAACTCGCCGGCAAAGCCGGCGGCCACGACTGCGGTCGAGATCAGCGACAGAAAGAAGGTCGACCAGTTGTCGGCCACCAGATAGG
>JBIQKK010000074.1:0-13738 GCA_044506585.1 Hyphomicrobiales bacterium | reverse complement strand
GTCGGGGGTGGTGTGGATGAAGCCCATCGTGACGAGGCCTGTGCCGGTGTCGACGATCTTGCCGGCGTAGCGGCGGGGCGGGGAGGCGCCGTCGAAGAAGGGGCCGGGGGCGACGCGCCAGGGGCCGAGGTGATGATCGGCCATGAGGTAGTGCGTGCCGGTGACCGGGGTCTGCGGGTTGAGGGCGCGGTAGGCGGCGGACCAGTGGGCGGCGGCGGTGCAGAACATCATGTACCAGCGGCCCTTGTGTTCGAAGACCTGCGGCACTTCCATCTGGCCGAACATGCCGCCGGCGAAGACGGGGGGCCGCAGGGTCCAGCTGTAGAGGTCGGGTGAGGTCGCAAGGCCGATGGCGCCGCCGGCATTGGGCTCGGCGCGGCCGGGGACGCGCGCGGTGAAATACATGAGCCAGCCGTCGCCATCCGGATCGGGCATGACCCACGGATCGCGGAAGGCGCGGTCGTGCCAGTGGCCGGGGGTGTATTCCTCGTAGTCGGGACCGCCGAGATCGAGGCAGAGGCCGTCGCCCACGCGCTGCCACGAATGGGCGTCGGGCGAGGTGGCGTGGCCGATGCGCTGGTGCATGCCGTCACCGGCGCGGCTGGTGCCGGTGTAGAACAGATGCCAGGTGCCGCCGGGGTCTTTCAGCACGGAGCCGGTCCAGGTGGTCCAGTCGTCCCAGGCGGGGCCGGGTGCGGGGGCAAAGCAGGTGCCGCGATCGGTCCAGTCGACGAGGTTGCGGCCGGTGGCGTGGCCCTGCGTGACGTTGCGGTGGCGCAGCTCGGGATCGCCGAGGCTCTTGTCGGCCTTGAGGAAGTAGATGTGCCAGTCCGCGCCGTCGCGGGCGAGCCAAAAGTCCCAGATCCACTGGTGGGGGAGTGCGAGTGCCAATTGTTCAAGTCTCGTGTTGGACGGCGGTCAGCCCTTGATGCCGGTCGAGGCGATGGAGGTGATGAAGGCGCGCTGCAGGACCAGATAGAAGACCAGCACCGGCACGGTGATCAGCGAGAGGTAGGCCATCACCTCGCCCCAGGCGACGTTGAGCTGGAAGAAGTACTGGAGCCCGATCATCACCGGGCGGTACTGCTCGGACTGGGTGACCATCAGCGGCCAGAGGTACTGGTTGTACATGGCGAGGAATTTGAGGATGGCGGCGGTGGCGACGACCGGACCCGCGATGGGCATGATGACGAGCCGGTAGATCTGGAACCAGCTCGCGCCGTCGATGCGCGCCGCCTCGATGAGATCGCGCGGCAGATCCTTGAAGAACTGTACGAACAGAAAGATCGTGAGGCCATCGGCGATCCAGGGGACGATCTGGACGTGGTAGGAATCGATCCAGCCGATGGTGAGGCCATTGGGTCCGAGGGCCGGCAATTTGTTGATCAGGAGCAGCAGTGGAATGGCGATCGTCTCGAACGGGATGATGAGCGTTGCGAGCACGAGCGAGAAGACGATGTCGCGGCCGCGCCAGCTGAGGAAGACGAAGGAGAAGGCGGCGAGCGAGCCGAGGAACAATGCGGCGAGCACGGTGAGGCCGGTGACGATGATCGAGTTCATGACGAACAGTGCGACCGGCGCGCGGCGGAAGGCGGCGAAGTAGTTGTCGAGCGAGATGTCGCCGACGGGCAGGAACGCGCGGAGCGAGGCGGTGTCGCGCAGCAATTGCAGGTCGGGCTTGAGCGAAGAGACCAGCATGAAGACGACGGGGAAGATGAAGACGAGCGCGACGGCCACCAGCAGGGCATAGCGCCAGACGCGGCCGAAGGGCGTGAGCTTTTTGGTCATGCGCGGCGATCCCGGGTGAGCCAGCGCTGGGTGAGCGAGATGGCGAGGACGATGAGGAAGAGGATGACGGAGATGGCCGAGCCGGTCGCGATGTCCTGCTTGACGTAGCCGCGCTGCACGGCCTGGTAGACCATCGACTGGGTGGAATCGAGCGGGCCGCCCTGGGTCATCACGTCGACCTGCGCGAACAGCGAGAAGGCCTGCATGGTGATGACGATGAGGACGAGGACCGCGGTGTTCCTGAGGCCGGGCCAGGTGACGTAGCGGAATTTCTGCCAGGTGGTGGCGCCATCCATCTCGGCCGCTTCGTAGAGCGGGGCGGGAATGGTCTGGAGGCCCGAGAGCCAGATGACCATGTGGAAGCCGACGCCCTGCCACACCGACATTGCGAGGATTGACCACAGGGCCGTCTGCGGCTGGCCGAGCCAGTCGACCGGCTTGAAGGCGCCGAAGGTCAACAGGCCAAGCAGCGTGTTCAGGAGGCCGTCGCGGCCGTCATAGATGAAACGCCACAGGAGCGCGACCACGACGATCGAGATGACGACGGGCATGAAGTAGATGGTGCGGAAGGCGTTGATGCCGCGCAGCTTCTGGTTGATGAGCAGCGCGAGGAGCAAAGCGAGGCCGCCCTGCACGGGCGCAACGACGATGACGAAGGCGAAGGTGTTGAGGATGGCGCGGGCGAAGACGAGATCGCGCACCAGGATTTCGACTTTGGCGTCGCCCCAATTGTACGCGAAGAGCTCCTTCATGCCGTAATATTGCGGCCAGCTCTCGCGGTCGCGGGTGTAGTCGCGCAGGGACGGGTAGACGGGGGCGCCGGTGTCGTCGCGCACGATGGCGCCGGCGTCGTCGCGCTCGGGCTCGAGCACGAGCACATCGGCGCCGAGCAGCTGGCTGAAGTTGGCGAGGCCGACGAACTGGGTGGGATTGGGCGAGATCAGCCGCTGATCGGTCAGCGAGAGCACGAAGCCCAGAAGGAAGGGCAGCATCAGGAAGGTGAACAGCAGCGCCAGCGCGGGGCTGGCCATGAGCCATCCGGCGAGGTTCTGACGTTCCAGCGATCGCGATGCGGGGGCCTTGGCCATCATGGGCTCCGTGTTCGCGCCCCCGCCCGAAGGCGGAGGCGTGAGGGCTTCGGGTGGGAGGCTACTCGAAGCCGTAACCGCCGTTCTTTTCGATATCGGCGGTGATGTTGTCGGCAGCGGTGTCGAGGACATCCTCGACATTGCCGCCATCGGCGATGTCGGCCGCGGCCTTGGTGAACTCGGGCGAGATCACGACGTAGGCCGGGGTCACCGGACGGAGGGTCGCCTGCTTCTGCGAGAGCTCGAAGAAGACGTTGAGCGGACCGCCGGTCTTGTAGTTGGTTGTGAGCTCGGCGGCGCTGGAGGTCGCCGGGATCAGGCCGATGGCATCGGAGAACTGCGCCAGGTATTTGTCCTGGATGGCGAAGGCGATGAAGGCCGCCGCACCCTCGGGATGCTGGCTCTTGGACGAGATGCCGAACTGCCAGGACGCACCGCCGATTTTGGGGCCGTGGCCGAAATCGGGGGCGGGCAGGAAGAGCATGTCGTCGCCGAACGCATCGAGTGCCTTGATGGCGTTCCAGTTGCCGTTCCATTGCAGCGCGAACTTGCCATCGAGGAAGCCGGTCTGCTGGTCGGCGGGCGTTTCGGATGTGCCCGGCGCGAGCTTGCGGGTGAACAGCGACTGCCACCAATTGCCCCACTCGATCGCCTCGGGGCCGTTGAGCACGCCATCGGCCGTGAGGTAGGTGCTGCGATCGACGAGATCGCCGCCGAAGCTCTGAAGCAGCGGCGAGAAGGCGTAGGGGTACCATTCGCCGCGGTCGTTCATGCCCAGATCGAGGGCGTATTCGAACTTGCCGGTGGCCTGGAGCTTTTCGAGGATGCCGTCGAACTCGTCCTTCGTCCACGGCTCATCGAGGGTCGGGATGCGAATGCCGTTCTCCTCCAGCACGGATTTGCGGGCATACATGGCGATCGCCGCGTCCCACAGGCCGACGGAATAGAGCTGGTCCTGCCACATGCCCACGGCGCCGGGGAGGAAATTGTCGAGCGCGCCCTCGGGCAGAGTGAGCGGCTGCAGGTAGCCCGACCAGGCCCAGTTGGGCATGTTGGGGCCGTCCATATCGAGGATGTCGGGCAGGTTGCCGGCGAGCGCCGCAGCGGTGACCGAGTCGTTGTAGGCGGCCTGGGGGAATTCCTGCAGGTTCACCTTCCAGTCGGACTGGCTGGAATTGAAATCGTCGATGATGCCGATGATGATATCGCGCTCCACCGGATTGCCGGCGCCGTGATACCACATGGACAGATCCGTCGCAGCGAGCGCAGTGCCCGCCATGAGGGCGGAGAGACCGGCAGCGCCGGCCAGAACTAGAATCTTATTCACGGTTTTCGCTCCTCCTGTTTTTGAACGGCGTGACCACCTGCGTGATGGTCTTGACCGACTCCCGCCAAACCACGGGTCCGGGGACGAGTTCGTGGCTGGGTTCGCTGGGCTTGCTGGTGCCGTTGATCAGCCGCAGCAATTTCTCGGCCGCGCGCATGCCCATTGCCGCGTAGGGCAACTGGATGCTGGTGAGCGGCGGATCCATGTGTTCGGTGATGACGCGATAGTCGTCGTAGCCGGCGACCGAGATGTCGTGGCCGACGCGCAGGCCGCGCTGGCGCAGCAGGGCGCAGACGCGCAGCGCCATCTTGTCGTTGGCGCAGCAGATAACGGTGGGGGCAGGGGACGCCGAGAGCACGCGGTCGAGCGCGTCCCACAGGTAGTCGTATTCATGCACGGGATCGAAGATGGCGCCGGTGAGCACGATCTCGGGGTCGAAGGGGATGCCGGCTTCCTCGAGCGCGCGCTGGTAACCGCGCAGGCGCAGGGCGCGGGCCGCCTGCTTGTCGGGCAGGCAGAGAAAGCCGATGCGGCGGTGGCCGGCCGCGATAATGCGCGAGACGAGGGCATATTGGCCGCCCTCGTCATCGGGGATCACGGCGGGCGTGCCGTCGGCATCGTAGCAATTGGCGAGGACCACCGGGGTGCCGCGCAGGTAGGGCGGCAGGCGCACCTCGCGGCGGAAATCGGCGAGATAGATGAGGCCCTCGACGCGGTGGCGCAGGAAGGTGTGCGCGAGGTCGTTGGCCTTGTCGCTGTGCCCGCCCGTATCGGCGATCAGCAGGGTGAGGCCGGCCTGGTCGAGGCCGCGCTGAACGCCCTGGACGAGGAAGATTTCGGGGAGCCCGACCGGTTCGTCCTGGTCGGGGGAGGCGCTGATGGCGCCGGTGATCATGCCGATGAGGCCGGTCTTGTTGGAGCGCATCGAGCGCGCGGCGCTCGAGGGCACGTAATTGAGGCTGCGCATCGCGGCTTCGACGAGCTCGCGGGTCTGCGCGTTGACCGGGGTATCGCCATTGAGCACGCGGCTCACGGTCTTGGGCGAGACGCCCGCTGCCTTGGCCACATCGTAGATGGTCGCCAACCGTTCCTCCCGTGCCTTCCCGTTGAGGGATTATGACACCGATGTCATGACATCGGTGTCATAGAGGCGCATCGGACACAGGGAGTCAAGCGCCTACGCACATGCCTGTGCCTGAGGCACGTAACTCATTGACAGTTACGCCAAGCGCTCTTTAGTTTTGCGCCCGTGGGTCCCCATTGCTTGGGAATCTGCCGGACCTGCCGGGGAGGGTGGGTCTGGCACAAACGAGAAGGCGCTCGACCGCGAGGGGGGAACGAGCGCTACTCGTCGACCGAGGCGATCTCCCGGGCTCGTGAATCTCTCTGGGCACAGCCACAGCAATCGCCGAGGTCGTAGCGGGGCGGCAGGCGCGTGAGAAACTCCCGGTTCTCAGGTGTTCTGCCGCCCTATTACGCTGTGCGGTCCTTCGCCGAGCTCAGCCGCGCTGGATCCAGCCTTCGCTGCCATCGGCTGTGAGGATGCGCAGCCAGTCACCCCGCACATCGACGATGCGAACACGCTCGCCCGGCTCGGTGCGGAAGACGGTACGCGCATTGCTCGCGGGCCTGGCGTGGACGGCGAGGCGGGCGTCGATGCGTGCGGTGCGTCCCTCGAGATTGCCTTTGGCCTTGACGACGGCCTTGGCGGCGGGCGCAGGAGCGGCGGCTGCGGGCTCTTCCTGGCGGGTCACGGTTTCGGGCTCGGGCAGGGTGGCCGCGACGCTTGCGAGGTAGCGCGAATAGACCCAGCCACTGGTGCCGTCGTCGAGAGTGACTTCGGCCCAGCCGTCCTGCACCTCGCCGACATGCACGGACTGGCCGGGCTGCAGCACGGTGATCGCGGACGTGTTGGTGGACGGGCCGGCGCGCAGATTGACGGCGCTGGCACCGATGCTGTCGGCACGGAGCGAGGGGTCGATCTCGGGCGTCTCAGGGACGCCGGTGAGCGCGGCGGACTCGTAGCTTGCGACCGGTTCGCGGGCGGGCAATGGATCGGCCGCGGGCGCCGCATCGACCGGCAACGTTTCGACAGGCGCAGGGCGGAGCATGGCGTCGATGGTTGCGACGGTCTCGGCGCTCGTCACCGACGGCACTTCTGCCTTTGCGGCAGCGACTTTGTCGGCGTCCGCGGGAACCAGCGCGAGGGCGCCGAGGCCAAGGACCAGCGCGGTTGCTATCGTGATGTTTCTGGTGCGGTGGTAGTACATGATGGTCACATTCTCTGCGGGTTCAAAGTCCGGCAGGGGCTGCTTGGTTCCATAGCCAAATGTATGTGAACGGGAGCCGACTCGGCTAAGAGCAATCCGGGTCAGGATGTGGTGCACGCACTTGCGCCAGTTCGGCCGGCCCGGGGGGTGCCGGAACCATGACGTCCATCATCGAAGCGGATGGCGTGAGCAAGAGCTTCCGCCAGCACCGGCGGTTCCCGGGGATAAGGGGCGCGCTCAAGAGTCTCGTGACGCGCGAGTTCACCGAGGTCGAGGCGGTCAAGGCCATATCGTTCGAGATCGGCCAGGGCGAAGCGGTCGGCTATCTGGGGCCGAACGGCGCCGGCAAATCGACGATGATCAAGATGCTGACGGGTATCCTCGTACCGTCCGAAGGCGCGGTGCGGGTCTTCGGACGGACGCCGCACCAACACCGGGTGACCAATGCGCACGATATCGGGGTGGTGTTCGGCCAGCGCAGCCAGCTGTGGTGGGACCTGCCGGTAACCGACTCGTTCAACCTCCACCGGCAGATCTACCGGGTGGACGAGGCGCGGTTCCGGGCGAACCTCGCCGAATATGGCGCGCTGCTCGACCTGACGCCGTTTCTCGATCGTGCGGTGCGTCAGCTGAGCCTGGGGCAGCGCATGCGCGCCGAGATCGCGATGGCGCTGCTGCACGACCCCAAGGTGCTGTTTCTCGATGAGCCGACGATCGGGCTCGACGTGGTGGCCAAGGATGCGGTGCGCAAGTTCCTCGCGCGGATCAACCGCGAGCGCGGCACCACGATCATTCTCACCACGCACGATCTCGTCGATATCGAGGAGATCTGTCCGCGGCTGATCATGGTGGATGAGGGCAGGCTGCTGTTCGACGGCGAACTCAAGCGGCTGCGCGCGAGCCTGGGGGCGCCGCGCAAGCTGCGACTGGAATTCGGTTCCGATCCGGGACCGTTGCTGTTGTCGCGCGCGGCGCTGGTGAGCGACGAAGGGGTGTTCAAGCATTACCGGATCGAGGATGCGGCGGTTTCCCTGCTGTCGATCCTCGCGGAGGTGCCGGAGCGGCTCGCCCTGCGCGATGTGCTGGTCGAGGAGCCGACGATCGAGGAAGTGATCCGGGCCTATTACATGCAAAAGCCCGTGACCTAGATGGGGATGTATGTCGCGTTTTTCCTGACGGCGTTCCAGACGCGACTTGCCTATCGCGGCCAGGTGTGGGCTTCGATCTTTGGCAGCCTTGTGGGCATGTTCGCGTGGGTGTCGATCTGGATCGCGCTCTATTCCATCACGAGCGGCACCAAGAGCGGCGTGAGCCTCCAGGAGATGATCACCTACTCCATCTTTGCCTCCATCCTGCTCGAGGCCTGGAGCTGGAGCGAGTTCGTCAATCTCGTGGGGCGCCAGATCAAGACGGGCGACGTGGCGGTGTTCCTGCTCAAGCCGCTGAAATATCCGGCAATGCTGCTGGCGGGCGAATGCGGGAAGCTGGCGTTCCGCCTGCTGGCGGTCATCCTTCCGGTCGCGCTCATTGCCTCGCTGACCTATGGGATCGTGCCTCCGGCGAGCGCCTTCCACGGCCTGATGGCGGTGCCCTTCCTGATCCTCGGCTTTGCGATCCTGTTCCTGCTGGCGACGATTGCGGGACTGCTGGGCTTCTGGGTGATGACGGTGTTCTCGCTCGAATGGATGCTGCAGGCGATGCTGCTGATCCTTGCGGGCTGGACGGTGCCCCTGTGGTTCTTCCCCGAGCCGGCGGGAGCGATCATCGAGAAGCTGCCGTTTGCCTATACGGCGTATCACCCGATGGCGGTTTATCTCGGCAAGGTTGATGTCGAGAAGACGCTTTGGACGTTCGTGATCGGGGTCGGCTGGGCCTTGCTTCTGGCGCTGTTTGCAGGATGGCTGTGGTCGCGCGCGCGGCAGCGCATCGTGGTGCAGGGCGGCTGACGATGCTGGGCACGATCGGCCTTCTCATGAAGATGTACGTCAAGACGCAGGTCGAGTATCGCGCGGGGTTCCTCTTGGATCGGGTCGCGCAGATCTTCAGCTATGGCGCCGTGTTTGCGGGGGTCTGGGTGCTGCTCAACCGGTTCGGGAGCCTGGGCGGCTGGAGCTGGAACGAGATGGCGCTGCTGCTCAGCTTCCACCTGCTGGCCTATTCGCTGGGGGCGATGTTCAGCTTCGTGCAATTCCGCGATCTCGAGGAGATGGTGCGGCTGGGTACGTTCGACGTGCTGCTGGTGAAGCCGATCAGTCCGTGGATTTACCTGACGTTCGGCGGTCTCAACGTCATGGGCTATTCGGGCCACATTGCGCTCGCGATCGGCCTGATGGTGTGGGCCCTGCTGCAGGTGGATGTCGACTGGACGGTGTGGAACGCGATCTACGTTGCCCTGTCGCTGATCAGTGCGGCGATGGTGACGGCCGCGATCCTGACGATGATCGGCGTTGCGGCGCTGGTTCTCGTGCAATCGACGTATCTGTATTCGATCTATTTCGGGTTCTGGGTCCTGGGACGCTATCCGCTCAGCATCTTTCCGGTGGCGCTGCAGTGGCTGATGGTGACGATCATACCATTGGGCTTCATGAACTACGTGCCGGTCGCGGTCTTGCTCGGCAAGGAGGTTGCCGTGCTCGGCGATGCGGCACTGCCCCTGTCGCTGCTGGCGGGCCCGATCGCCGTGGGGATCGCGATGGTGCATTGGCGGTGGTCGATCCGCCATTACCAGAGCGGGGGCGGCTAGGCGCGGGCGGGGACTTCGCCGAGGTCGCGGCCGAGGGTGGTGAGGACGGTGGCGACGATGCCGGCTCGGTCGAGGCCGGCGGCGGCGTACATGTCGGCCTGGCTGGCCTGCTCCACGAACGTATCGGGGATCATCAGCGGGCGGAATTTGAGCTTGCCGTCGAGCAGGCCATTGCTCGCAAGGAATGTCGCGACGTGGCTGCCGAAGCCGCCGATGCCGGATTCCTCGATGGTGATCAGCACGTCGTGGTCCTGCGCAAGGCGTGCGACCAGCTCCTCGTCGAGGGGTTTGAGGAACCGCGCATCGGCGATGGTGGGCGTGAGGCCATAGGCGGCGAGCTTTTCGGCGGCGGCGAGGACTTCGCCGAGACGGGTGCCGAAGCTGAGGAGCGCAACGCCATTGCCCTCGCGCAGGATGCGGCCCTTGCCGATGGGGAGCACGCTGCCGTGCGCCGGAAGCTCGACACCGAGGCCGTCGCCGCGCGGATAGCGGAAGGCGATGGGGCCGTTATCGTAGGCGGCGGCGGTGGCGACCATGTGCCGGAGCTCGGCCTCGTCGGCGGCGGCCATCACGACCATGCCGGGGATCGCGCCGAGATAGGCGGAGTCGTAATTGCCGGCGTGGGTGGGGCCGTCGGCGCCGACATAGCCGGCGCGGTCGATGGCGAAACGCACCGGCAGGTGCTGCACCGCGACGTCGTGGATCACCTGATCGTAGGCGCGCTGCAGGAAGGTGGAATAGATCGCGGCGAAGGGCTTCATGCCTTCGCTCGCAAGGCCCGCCGCGAAGGTCACGGCATGCTGCTCGGCGATGCCGACATCGAAGACGCGGGCGGGGAAGAGCTCGGCGAATTTGTCGAGGCCGGTGCCCGACGGCATGGCCGCGGTGATCGCGACGATACGGTCGTCGCGGCGCGCCTCGTCGATCAGGCTCTCGGCGAAGACGGCGGTGTAGGACGGCGCGTTCGATTGCGGCTTGGCCTGCGCGCCGGTGATGACGTTGAACTTGTTGACGCCGTGATATTTGTCGGCGCTGCTCTCGGCGGGTTCGTAGCCCTTGCCCTTTTTGGTCACGACGTGGACGAGGATCGGGCCGCCCTCGGCGTCGCGCACATTGTTGAGGACGTCCACGAGGTCGTCGACGTTGTGGCCGTCGATGGGGCCGACGTAAAAGAAGCCGAGCTCCTCGAACATCGTTCCACCGGTGAAGAAGGAGCGGGCGAATTCCTCGGTCTTGCGCGCGGTCTCGTGGATGATGCGCGGCATCTTCTCGGTGATCGATTTGGCGCGGTCCCGCACGCCGCGATAGAGCGGGCCGGAGACGAGCTTGGCGAGATGAGCCCGCATGGCGCCTGTCGGCGGGGCGATCGACATGTCGTTGTCGTTGAGGATGACGATGAGGCGCGCGTCCATCGCGCCGGCATTGTTCATGGCCTCATAGGCCATGCCGGCGGACATGGCGCCGTCGCCGATCACGGCGATGACGTTGCGCTGTTCGCCCTTGAGCTGGCTCGCGACGGCCATGCCGAGGCCGGCCGAGATGGAGGTCGAGGAATGTCCGGCGCCGAACGGGTCGTACTCGCTCTCGGCGCGGCGCGTGAAGCCCGAAAGCCCGTTCTTCTGGCGCAGGGTGCGGATGCGGTCGCGGCGGCCGGTCAGCACCTTGTGCGGGTAGGCCTGGTGGCCGACGTCCCAGATCAGGCGATCGTGCGGGGTGTCGAAGACGGCGTGGAGCGCGATTGTCAGCTCGACGACGCCGAGGCCCGCGCCCAGGTGCCCGCCCGTCACGGAGACCGCATCGACCACCTCGGCGCGCAACTCGTCGGCGACCTGACGGAGCTGGTTCCGGTCGAGCGAACGGAGGTCCGCGGGTGAATCGATGGTGTCGAGCAGCGGGGTGAGCGGGCGGTCGGACACAGGCGTCCCTTCGTGTTCCCAGTGGTTTAGGGCTCCCGGGGCGGGATTTCAACCAAGGGTCTGTGCAGAAACGAAGGAGTTATCGACGCAGTTGCTACGGCTTGGCGCGATCGAGGATGTCGGCCATGCGGCGGCGCCAGTCGGGGCCGGTGGCCTCGAAGCGGGCCACGGTTTCGGGATCCAAGACCAGATTCACCGCCGTTTTTTGGGCGACGGCCTTGGGCGCGCTGACGCCGCGCCGCAGGGCTGCGGCGAGCTCGGGGTCGACGTCCTTCAACGGTCGCATCTGCGCCAATTCGTCGTCGGTCAACGGGCGTTCGATCTCGGGGTCCGGTCCAATGAGCTCTCCGGTCGCATCATCGACCCACCAACCGTCTTCGTCCTGGTGCACGCCGCCTTTGGCGATCAAGGCCCTCATTTCGCGGTCGTAGGCTTCCCACCGCTGCTGCATGAGCTGATCGAATTCGGGCAAATCGGCAATGTCCCAAGTCTCAAAGCTTGGCCATTTTCGTTCGGTCATTGGATGGACCTCCCTGGATTGGCGCGACGCATGGAGATTATCGAAACCGCCTCGGTGCCAAGCCTCGCAAACACGACCGCGACGTGACGCCCGTTCAGTTGCCCGATCACGATGAGCCGGCCCCCTCTGGCAGGTTTCGACTCCAGCGCCCCGATCCAGTCCCAGGTCAAATCTTTGAAGTCGAAACCGTGCTTTTCAAGGTTCGTGAGCCGCTTGTGCGCGTCCCAGACAATTCGCATGACTTAAGTACACCCAAAACAGGCGCAAGAGAATAAGTATGCGGTGAGGCTATCACGCCTAGCGCGAGGCGACCAGGAGGGGCTGGCGGACGACGAAGACGTCGTAGCGCGGTGGGGCGATGGTGTCCGGCTCGAGGACGACGCGGTTGGCAAGCGCGCCGAGCTCGGCGGCGTTGTCGAGGTAGCCTTCGGGTTCGTAGAGCTCGGCGAAGTGCATCGTGCTCATGGCGACGGGCTCGACCAGCGTCTCGTTGACGTGGTCGATTTCGGGGGCGACGAGGTCGAAGTTGCGCGGCTTGAGGCCGACCAGCGGATCGGGATCGAGCGAGGCGGAAACGAGAGTGTTGGCGATGGCGCTACGGCCGCCCGCGGCGGTCACCGCGGTCCAGGTCATGTCGAAGATGTTGGTCATCGCATTGAGGCCGTTGGTACCGCCGAGCGAGGCCGTGCGGATGGGGGTGGTCTCGACCTCGGCCGGCGCATCGGGTGACGGCACGGCGCTGGCCGCGGTTTCGCGCTGGATGAGGATGTCCAGGGCGCGCTGGGCATCGGGATCGATCTCGGGCGCATAGGCAATCACGACATCGGTTTCGCGCGGGGTCATCAGTTCCCGCGGCCTGGGCACCGGGGCGATGCCGGAGATGGCGCCGAGCGCGGTCTGCTCATCGCTCGACAGCTTGCCGCGCGTGGCGACGATCATCGCCAGGGGCTTGGCCCGCGGGAACGCCGCCGGCAGCGGCATGGCCGGCTTCTCGAACGGGCTGTCAGGGCCCGTGAAGGGATTGCTGTCGGGATCGAGGGCGATTGTGGTGCTCGCAAGGGCGAGGGGCCGGGCGAGCGGCCTGGGCGCCACGATATCGATGGTGGACACGCTGCGCTGCGCGGGATCGAGCGAAGCGAGCATGACCTCGCCGTTGCCGGCGGGCAGCGCGGTGGGCGCACCGTTGCACGGCACCATCCTGCATTTGTTCCACTGTGCCTGCGCGTAGGCGCGGCCTTCCTTGGAGAGCGGCGTTCCATCGACGGGCAGATGCAGGGTTCGCCCATCGGGGAAGATTTGCTTGAGCTGCGCGCGGGTCATGCGCGGCCAGGCGCGTACGCTGCCGGTATCCATGTGGACGAACGGACTGCCCGAGGTCGGATAGTAGCCGACGCCACCGACCTGGTGGCGCATGGCGGCGGCGCGCAGGGCCGAGAGCTTTACGCCCGGGATGAACACATCCATGGCGTTGCCCTTCATATGCTGGCTGTTCTCGGCGACGCCGGAGGATTTGGCGCGCAGCATCGCGTTGGTCTTGGGCTCGCGATAGGACGAGACGATGTTGTAGGGCTGCTTGCCGCCGACGTCCTGGTAGACTGCCCACAGCAGGTCGAAGAGCGCCGGATCCATCTTGGTGGGGGTGCCGGTGCGCCAGTCGGCAAGGAAGAGGTTCAGCTCGCGCAGCACGGCAGGGTCGTACTTGCCGTCGCGCTTGTAGGTGAACTTGCCTGTCTTGCCGGTGTGGGTGTGGTGGAGCCACAGGGTGCGGTCGTTGCCCGCGGCGGTGACGGTGGGCACGGCCTGGGCGAGGAACATGGCGAGGCCGATCGCTATCGCAGCGACACGAAGGCCCATCAGACGCCAATCCAAGTGCGGTCTAACCGTCACGCCCCACAAGCCCGTAATGCTCTGCCGACCCGTACCAGATTAGCGCGCAGACCCAGAAGAGTTTCTTAACGCTAACGCCCGGTTACGGCGCGCCGACCCATTGCAGGCCGGACCTCCGCCCGCGGAGCCGCCCAGCCTGTGCAGGTTTTAGGCAAAAAACGCGGCTGAACCAAGGCTGAGTTATTAAGCGGAGGTAAAC
>JBIQKK010000004.1:41570-72024 GCA_044506585.1 Hyphomicrobiales bacterium | reverse complement strand
CTAGTTGACGACGCGGAGCCGGGGCTTCTGGGCTTCGCCGGCGAGCAGGGTGAGGACCTGTGCGGGCTCGAGCGGGGGCGAGAACAGGAAGCCCTGCACTTCGGTGCAGCCCTGCTCGCGCACCGCGCGCAGCTGTTCGTCGGTCTCGACGCCCTCGGCGGTGGTCGACATGCCGAGCGAATGACCGAGCCCGATCACCGCCTTGATGATCGCGAGGCTGTCGCCGCGCTTGTCGAGATCCTGCATGAACGAGCGGTCGATCTTGATCTTGTCGAAGGGGAAGGCGCGCAGATAGCTCAGCGAGGAATAGCCGGTGCCGAAATCATCCATCGAGATGCGCACGCCGATGGCGCGCAGGCGGTGGAGGGTCTGCAGCGTATGCTCGTTGTCGGTGAGCAGCAGCGACTCGGTGATTTCGAGCTCGAGACGGGTGGGCGGCAGCCCCGCTTCGGCGAGGATGTTCTGGATGGTCTCGAACAGCCGCTTGTTCTTGAACTGGACGGGCGAGAGGTTGACCGCGACGCGCGCGTCGGTGGGCCACAGCGCTGCAGCACTGCACGCCTCGCGCAGCACCCACTCGCCGATCTGAACGATCAAGCCCGTTTCCTCGGCGATGGGGATGAACTCGGCGGGCGAGAGGTCCTCGCCATTGTGCCGCCAGCGGAGCAGGGCTTCGAGGCAGGTAACGCGGTTTTCCTTGAGCCCGACGAGCGGCTGGAACACCACGCGCAACTCGTTGAGCGCGAGCGCCTGGCGCAAACCGTTCTCGATGGTGCGGCGCTTCTGGATGGCCGCATCCATCTCCTTTTCGAAGAAGTGGTAGGTCGAGCGACCCTCGGACTTGGCGCGATAGAGTGCGAGATCCGCATTCTTCATCAGGACGTCGGTGGTCTCGCCGTCCTGCGGTGCGATGGCGATGCCGACGCTGGCGCCGATGGCGATCTGGTGGCCGTCGATGTTGAAGGGCGAGCTCATCGCCTTGACGATGCGCTCGGCGATGCCGGCGGCGTCGGACGGCTTGTCGATGGGGCGCAGCAGCAGCGAGAACTCGTCGCCACCGAGGCGCGCGAGGAGATCCGTTTCGCGCGTTGCGCCCCAAAGGCGCGCCGAGGCCTGCTTCAGCACTTTGTCGCCAACGGCGTGGCCAAGCGTATCGTTGACCGACTTGAAGTGATCGAGATCGATGCAGAGCACCGCCGCCATCTCGCCACGCTCGATGAGCGCTTCGGCGTCGGCCATCTCGTCAAGGAACTGCGCGCGGTTGGGCAACTCGGTCAGCGCATCGTGGCGCGCGAGGTGCTGGATGCGCGCTTCCTGCTGGCGCTGTTCGGTGATGTCTTCGTGGGTGGAGACAAACCCGCCATCCTTCATGGGATGGTGCTGCATCATGATGATGCGGTTGCCGAACTCGACGACGGTCTTGTCGAGCTGGCCGCGCGCGATCACCTGGTGACGCCAGCGCACATATTCTTCGAGCGAGCAGAAATGCTCCGACTGCATGCCCTGGTCGAACAGGTGCACCAGCAGCTCGTCGAGCGGCGTGCCCGGCTTCACCATCTCGTCGCTGAGATTGTAGATGCGCGCATAGGGGGCGTTGCAGATCACCAGCCGGCCCTTGGGGTCGAACATGCACAGCCCCTGGCTGATATTGTTGACCGCCGCGTCGAGCCGGATGTTCTGCCGTTCGAGCTCGCGCTTGCGGCGCTGGACGATCTCGGAGCTCGCGATCTCCTCGGTGACGTCCTCGTGGGTGACGACCCAGCCCAGACCGGGCGAGAACACATGCGCCGTCTCGATGGTCCGGCCGCCGGACAGCAATTCGCGTGACTTGTAGCGCAACCCGTTGCGGTTGTTGCGCAGCTCCTTCTTGTAGGCCGTGAGGAATTGCTGCGGCGTCTGGTCGGGATGATTGCCCATCTCGGCCGAGAGCTTGACCACGGCATCGAGCGTCATGCCCTTCTGGATGCGCTCGGCAGGAAAACTGTAGATGTCCAGATAGTGCCGGTTCCACATCACGAGCTTGAACTCGCTGGACCAGACGCAGAATCCGTAGGGAATGTTCTCAAGGGCCGCGTCGAGCAGCAAAGCACTATCGGAATGGCCCTCGAGTGCCATCTTCGAAACCACTGCTATCGTCCTCAACGCGACGTCGCGGTGAAATTAGCCGGGGGCTGTTAAGAACGATTTAAGCGCACGCAAACGTTTACTCGGCAATGTACGCAACGACTTGCGCCGACTGGTAAACGGCCGGGCGCTATTGGAGACCAACCTTCAGCATTTCGATTTCGGCCCTCAGCCGGGCGATCTCGAGATCGTAGAGGCGGGCACAGTCGAGCCGCCTGGGCGAGGGGCCGAGCGGAATGATGATCCGGGCATAGCCGATGGCGCTCTGGTCGCCCGCGCCGGTCCCCGCGGTGGCGTAGTTGGACAAATCCCCGCCCGCGACGCCGAAATCGAGATATCCACCGGACGAATTGATCGACTGGCTGCACCGGACGCCTTCGGACGTGGTGATGGCGTCTTCCCCGCCCGGCCCGACCGGCGGCGAGGGAAGCAGCAGCCCGTCCGCGGCTTCAGCTCCGCAGGCGCCCAGTATAAGTGCCGCAGACGCGAGGCATGACCGTGCCCGGGATCGACTTGGGCTGAACGCATACGCCAATTGTCCTCTCCTTGATGGCCGGATCGATCCGGAAGGTGACGATGACCTGCCGGGTGGTGCCCGGGGCCATTGTGAGTTCGGGGAAATTGACCGCCGCATTGGCGGCCGGCACACGGAAACCGGGATCCATGGGCAGGACCTCAAAGGTCATGCGCGTCTTGTAGGGATTGCCGATGTAGAGCCGGAAGCCTTTGATTTGGCTCGGCGTCTCGCCCTCATTGCGCATCGGCGAGAGCGATTGCGACTGAGCCGGTGCCGCAAGCGCGAGCAGCACGAGGCCGGCGAGAATGGGTGCGCTCAACTGCATGTGACGGTGATCCGCGTGCTGTAATTGCCCTGCTTGAACCCGCCCGTGCTGATGACGGTGTTGTGCAGCGTGAGCGTCACGACGAGGTTGAGCGCCGGGGGCACGGTGAAGCTTGGCGAACTCTGCAGGTCGCCGCTGGCGCTGCCCAGCAGCCAGCTGGCCGTATAGGTGGCACCGAACGTCACCGGCGCGGCAAAACCCGCCGGCGCCACGTCGAGCCGGACGTTGGAGATGGTGATGGTGGTGCCGTCGAGATCGAGGTCGAGATCGGAGATGGCGAGGACCGAGGCAATGCCCCCGCTGGTGGCGGAGCTCAGTGTCTGGCCGTTGGCGGAAAGCTGGAGCACGCCAGGAGTGCTCACGCCGATCGTGCAGCCCTGGGCGGTGCCGCAGGCCAGGGCCAAAGCCAGGGCCGTGACGCCGGCTAGCTGCATGTGAGCACCGTCTTGGCGGTGTAGGTGCCCTGAACGAAGCCATCGGGATTGGTCATCCTGAGGTCGACGAAGAGGGTCGACAGCGACAGCAACCCGATGTCGAAGCTGAGCGGCAGCGCGGTGAACAGCGGGTGGGACGCAAGCCCGTCATAGGCGATTTCCACCGTTTCGCCCCCGGCCACATAGCCGGCGGGGTAAGTGAGGAGAGCGGGAGCATCAAGGCTGATCGTGTTGCTGCCGATCGAGACGACGGTGACGGTGGCGGGAACACCCAGCGACTGGTCCGTCCCCAGCACGAGCCCGTCGCCCGAGAGCATCATGACGCCGGGAGTGGGCACCGCCAGGGTGCATGTATCGACGACAAGGCCGGTGAAGGTGACGTCGACCGCCCAC
Source organism: Hyphomicrobiales bacterium (assembly GCA_044506585.1). Lineage (GTDB taxonomy): Bacteria > Pseudomonadota > Alphaproteobacteria > Rhizobiales > Devosiaceae > Devosia_A. The sequence continues at coordinate 68,231 of JBIQKK010000004.1, read as the reverse complement.
GCCCCTTGCGGGCAGAACGCGGCGGCCAGCGACAAGATCAATCTCCCGATACGCATCACGAACACCCCGCAACGTGCAGTTCACACGGGCAAGTGTCGGAAGATCATGGTTAACGAGGTGATAAAACGCCGATCTATACGGTGTCGGGCGTAGGTATTCGCCGCATGGGTGCGGAGACTACATTGGCAGAACCGCGTAGACGCTTCTGGTCAGCCGGTTTTGCGGCCGAGCATACGCTCCGGTATCGCCGTGCCGAGCAGCGCCGGGACGCTCGAGGCCGGGAGCGGCGGCGAGAACAGGAAACCCTGCACTTCGTTGCAGCCCTGTTCGCGCACGGCAGCCAGCTGCGCTTCGGTCTCGACGCCCTCGGCGGTGGTCGACATGCCGAGGCTGTGGCCGAGCCCCACGACCGCGCGAATGATGGCGGTGGACTCGTCACCCGGCTCGAGGCCCGCAACAAAGGTCCGGTCGATCTTGATCTTGTCGAACGGGAACGACCGCAGATAGCTCAGCGACGAGTAGCCCGTGCCGAAATCGTCCATCGAGATGCGCACACCGAGCTCCCGCAACCGATGCAGGATTTCGAGCGTCGATTGCGTGTCGGCGAGCAGCAGGGATTCGGTGACTTCGAGTTCGAGGCGCTGGGGCTTCAACTGGGCGTCGCCGAGGGCGCGGATGACATGGTCGACCAGCCCGCGCTGCTTGAACTGGGCGGGCGACAGATTGACCGCGATGCGCACATCGTCGGGCCAGTTTGCGGCAGCGTTGCAGGCTTCGCGCAGCACCCATTCGCCGATGGAGGCGATGAGACCCGTCTCCTCGGCCACCGGAATGAATTCGACCGGCGAGATGGTGCCCTTTTCCGGATGGTCCCAGCGCAGCAGCGCCTCGAAGCAGCAAATGCGGTTGGTCTCGAGGTCGATCAGCGGCTGGTACATCAGCCGGAACTGGCCACGGGCCAGCGCGACCTTGAGGCCCTGTTCCAGCATGCGGCGGTGCTGCAGCGCGTCGTCCATGCCGCGTTCGAAGAAATGGTAGGTGCCGCGGCCTTCGCTCTTGGCGCGATAGAGCGCGGTGTCGGCGTTCTTGAGCAGCGTCTCGGCGGCGTCGCCGTCGCTGGGTGCAAGCGCGATGCCGACTGAAGCACCGATATTGATCTGGTGCCCCGCAATCTCCATCGGCTCGGCCATCGTCTTGACGATCCGCGCGGCGATGGCCGCCGCGTCGCGAGGATCCTCGAGCGCCTGCGCGATGACGGCGAATTCGTCGCCACCCAGCCGCGCGACGACGTCGCCGTCCCGCGCACATTGCTGCAAGCGGGCCGCGACTTCGACCAGCACGTGATCGCCCACCGCATGGCCCAGCGTATCGTTGACGGCCTTGAAATGATCGAGGTCGAGGCAGAGGACCGCGATATTCTCCTGGCGCTGGATGCGGGGTCCGAGCTTGTCCATCTCGTCGCGCAGGTAGGCGCGATTGGGAAGGTCGGTGAGAGCATCGTGACGCGCCAGGTGCCGCACCCGTGCTTCCACCCGGCGCTGTTCGCTGACGTCTTCGTGCGTCGCGACCCAGCCGCCATCCTTCATGGGATGATGCTGGATAAAGATGGTGCGGCCATCCTCGAGCTCGATTTCGTCCTGCGCATCGAGCCCCTCGGCCACCAGACGCTTGCGTCCCACCACGTAGTTCTCGCGGCCGGTCTTGGGGACGATTCCGTGCGCGAACCGATGTTCGAGAATCTGCGTCAGCGTCGTTCCAGGCCGCATCATTTCGGGCGGCAGATTGTAGATCTGTGCATAGCGCGTGTTGCAGACGACCAGTCGCTCGTGCTTGTCGAACATGCACAGGCCCTGGCTCATATGGCTGATGGCCGCGTCAAAGCGCATGTTCTGCTGCTTCAGAACGCGGTTCTGTTTGGCCGCCGCCCGTTCGGCCTGTTTCAGCGTCTCGAACCGCTCGACCTGGGTGGTGATATCCTGATGCGTGCGAATGAAGCCGCCATCGCGCATCGGCGCCTGACGGACCGAAACGATCCGCCCATCGCCCAGCCGATAGGCCTCGACCGTTTCGTGTTCCGAACTGGCAACGCCCAGCACAGCCTGAACGAACTCGTCGGATTTGGGGATGCGCGTGTAGCCGCCGGGACCATCGCGCTGCGCGACGATCTGGGCATAGGCCGTACCCGGACGGACCAGTTCCTTGGGCAGATTGTAGATCTGGCGATACGACTCGTTGGCGACCACGAGCGCGCCATCGCGGTCGTACATCGACAGCCCATGCGAGATGTTGGCCAGCGCCGCCTCGAAGCGCAGCTTCTGCTGGGCGATTTCCTCATGGCTGGCCTTGAGGGCCTGCAGCCGCAGGATCGCCTCGGTGATGTCTTCGTGGATCGCCACAAATCCACCGCCCTCTACGGGCGAGCGGGTGATGTGGATGAAGCGGCCGTTCTCGAGTTCGCTGGTTTCAACGAAGCGCTCGCGCGGGCCGTGGGTCTCGGCCATGGCTGCAACGAAATCGCCCGCATCGACCGGCTTGGTGCCGGACGCGATCCTGAGCTCGGCAAGGGTGGTGAGCGGCGTGCCGGGGCCAACCTCTTCGGCGCTCAGGCCGTAAATTTCGAGATAGCTTTTGTTGCAGGTGACCAGGCGCATGTCGGCGTCGAAGATCGACAGCCCATGCGAAAGGTTTTCGAGCGCCGCATTGAAGCGCGTGTTCTGGGTCGCGAGGCTCTTTTCAGTGAGCTCCTTCATCCATTTCTGTTCGGTCTGCTCGGTCACGTCCTCGTGCATGACCGACCAGCCCAGATCGGGCACGAAAGTGTGGGTCGTCGCGATGACGCGTCCGCGGATCGGCTTTTGCGAAACGATGGGCGTGCTCGACCGCCGCGCCGCTTCGAGGCGCTCGCGATAGATATCCATCAGCTCGGGCGGCGTGAGCCCGGGATGGTTCCCGAGCTTTACGGTGAGCTCGCTGACCTCGGTCAGGCTCGTCCCGGCATGAACGTCTGCGGCGCTGAAATTGTAGATGTCGAGATAGGCCTGGTTGCAGATGACCAGCCGCAGGTCGAGGCCCCAGAAGGAGAAGCCCTGCGGGGCACTGTCGAGAACGGCGCGCATCACTGGATGCTCGGCCCCGAAATACTTCGCGCCCACTCCCGCCATGTAAAATGCCCGTCAACACGCAATACTTCAGCCAAAGGGTCGCATTCTTCCGATTAAGGGCGACTTAATCGGGATTGCGCGCTCCGACGGCGAGTTGTGGCAGGACGGCTTAGGCCTTGCCCTTGCGCGCCCGGGCGGCATAGGTCCTGAGCCGGAGGCCGTTGAGACGGATGAAGCCTTCGGCGTCGTGGTGATCGTAGGCGACCGCGCCTTCCTCGAAGGTCACGAGGTCCATCGAGTAGAGCGAGTGGGGCGAGGCGCGCGAAATCACCGTGGCGCTGCCCTTATAGAGCCTCAGCGTGACCTCGCCGGCGACGAATTCCTGCGACTTGTCGATCAGCGCCTGCAGCATCTCGCGCTCGGGCGAGTACCAGAAGCCATTGTAGATGAGCTCGGCATATTTGGGCATGAGCTCGTCCTTGAGGTGGGCTTCCCCGCGGTCGAGCGTGATGGATTCGATCCCCCGATGCGCCGCCAGCAGGATCGTACCGCCAGGGGTTTCGTAGAGGCCGCGGCTCTTCATGCCCACGAACCGGTTCTCGACGAGATCGAGCCGGCCGATGCCGTGCTTGCCGCCCAATTCATTGAGCCGGGTCAGCAGCGCGGCGGGCGACAGCTTCTTGCCGTTGACACTGACCGGATCGCCGCGCTCGAAGCCGATGACGATGGTTTCGGGCTCGTTGGGCGCATTGACCGGATCGACCGTGCGCTGGGCGACATAATCGGGCGCCGGGACCGCGGGGTCTTCCAGCACGCGGCCTTCGGACGAGGTGTGGAGCAAATTGGCGTCGACCGAGAACGGCGCTTCGCCGCGCTTGTCCTTGGCGATCGGGATCTGATGCTTTTCGGCGTAATCGAGCAGCTGGGTCCGCGAGCGGAGCTCCCATTCCCGCCAGGGGGCGATGACCCTGAGATTGGGGGCAAGCGCGTTGGCCGTGAGCTCGAACCGGACCTGGTCGTTGCCCTTGCCGGTCGACCCATGGGCGATGGCGTCGGCACCGGTTTCCTCGGCGATTTCGACCAGATGCTTGGCGATCACCGGGCGGGCGATCGAGGTGCCGAGCAGGTACTGGCCCTCATAGACCGTGTTGGCGCGGAACATCGGAAACACGAAGTCGCGCACGAATTCTTCGCGCAGGTCGACGATGCGGATGTCCTTGATGCCGAACATCTCGGCTTTGCGGCGCGCCGGTTCCAGCTCTTCGCCCTGCCCGAGGTCCGCGGTGAAAGTGATGATCTCGGCCCCGTAATGCTCCTGCAGCCATTTGAGCATGATGGAGGTGTCGAGACCGCCGGAGTAGCTGAGGACGATTTTCTTGATGTCTTTGGTCATGGAAGGCCCGGTTTTTGGGCCCACTGGCCCCTGAAAGCGGGCGCACCCTATTCAAGCCGGTCCCGGCATGCAATTGCAGGACGAAACAAGCGCCCAACCGGGGCGCCCCAAGGCCAACATCATGAGCTTCATTCCCGATCTGTCGGTGATCCTCGCTTTTGCCGCTGCGGCGTTTGTCCTCGCCATCACACCCGGGCCGGACATGGCGCTGCAGATGAGCCGGGCGATCAACAACGGCTTCTGGCACGGCATCGCGGTGGGCCTCGGCGCCATGAGCGGGGTCGTCGTCCATACGACGCTGGCGGCCGTGGGCGTTTCGGTGCTGATCGTCGCCGCACCGGCCGCCTTTCTCGCCCTCAAGATCGCCGGCGCGGTCTATCTGCTCTGGCTCGCCTGGCAGGCGATCGTCCACGGCGGCGGTCTGCGTCTCGCGGCGGCCGGTCAGAGCCAGCCCTCGATCTGGCAGAGCTACCTCACCGGCGTCGGGATCAACCTGCTGAACCCCAAGGTGGTGCTGTTCTTCGTGACGTTCCTGCCGCAATTCGTCGTGGCGCACGACCCCGCGGCGAGCGGCAAGCTGTTCTTCCTCGGCGGTGAGTTCATCGTTATCTCGATCCCCCTGATGGTGCTGACGGTCTGTTTCGCCCAGTTGATCGCCGACGCCTTCCGGCGCACCAAATGGGTCGAGCGCGCGCTGAACTGGGGCTTTGCCGCGGTGTTCACGACCTTCGCCGCGGTGATCCTGACGGCGCAGGCGCGGCACTGAGGAGGGGCGGGTGAACTACCGCCACGCCTTCCATGCCGGCAATTTCGCCGATGTGATCAAGCACATCATCCTGACGCGGTTGATCGAATATCTGAAGCTCAAGCCCGGCGCGTTCCGGGTGATCGATACGCATGCGGGCGTCGGGCGTTATTCGCTGACCGGGGACGAGGCGCGGCGCTCGCCCGAATGGAAGGACGGGATCGGCAGGCTGCTGAAGGCGGAGGTGGCGGCAAAGCCCAAGGCGTTGATCGATCCGTATCTCGAGGTGATCGCGAGCGAGAATCCGAACGGCACGCTGGCGCGCTATCCGGGCTCGCCGTTGCTGGCGCGAAAGCTGTTCCGGCCGCAGGACCGGCTGAGCGCGCTCGAGCTCCATCCCAAAGACGCCGAAACCCTCGCCTCCGTTTTTGCCGGCGACGTCCAGGCGCGGGTGACGGCCCTCGATGGCTGGCTCGCGCTCAATGCCTATGTGCCGCCCAAGGAAAAGCGCGGGCTGGTGCTGGTCGATCCCCCGTTCGAGGAGGCCGGCGAGTGGACGCGGCTGGTCGAGGGGCTGACAAAGGCGCACCGCAAATGGGCCACCGGCATCTATGCCCTGTGGTATCCGCTCAAGGCGCCGCGCGAGGTCAACGCGTTTGTGACCGACCTCAAGGCGACGGGCGTTGCGCGCATGCTGCGCGCCGAGCTGCTGGTCGAGCGCGCCATCGCCGGCAGGCTCTACGGTTCGGGGATGATCGTCGTGAACCCGCCCTATGTGCTGGAGGATGAGCTCAGGGCGATCCTGCCGGCGCTGGTGAATGCACTGGGCCGCGACGGCGCGAGCCACCGGCTCGAATGGATCAGGGGGGAGAGCTGATTGCGCCGCCGGCGCGGGGTCAATGTCCCTTCAGCTCGTAGGTGAACACCGACATCGGCTCCTCGGTGTCGCCGCCGCGCATGATCTTGCGGTAGAGGCCGAGGGCCTGTGTGTTGGTGGTCTCGGTGCCGAGCCAGGCATCCGCGCATCCCATCGCCCGCGCCTCGGCGAGCATGGCTTCGAGCAGGCGCCGGCCGATGCCCCGGCGGCGATAGGCGTCATCGACGCCGAGCTCGTTGACGAAGAACTCTTCGTCCTTGTCGGGGTGGAAATGGGTGAAGCCGGTGACCATGCCCACGACGAGATCGCCGTCGAGCGCAACGAAGATGCGGTAGTTGGGCGTGGCGAGGAAGCGCCTGGTGAGGTCGGGTCGAACCGGCTCGTCGAAGACGCCCGGCGCGACATTGTCGAGCACTGCGTCGTCGCCCACACCAAGTTTGCGGATGACGATCGCCATCAGCCGATCTCGGCCACGAGCGGCACGACCGCCGAGATGTCGTTGAGGCGGCGGAAGCGCGAGGTGTCGCGTGGGTCGTTGTCGAGATCCATCGACCACACATAGTCCGAGGGAATATGGACGCCGAAGGCGCCCGCTTCGATGGCGGGGACGACATCGGCCCGCATCGAATTGCCGATCATCATGGCGCGCTGCGGCCCGTCGCCGTGGCGCGTGAAGATGCGGTCGTAAACCAGCCGCGTCTTGTCCGAGACGATTTCGATCTCGTCGAAATAGGACATGAGGCCCGAGGCCGCGAGCTTGCGCTCCTGGTCGAAGAGGTCGCCGCGCGTCACGATCAGCAGCTTGTACGCCGGCTTCAGCGCCTCGAGCGTTTCGCGCACGCCGGGAAAGGGATCGACCGGGTGGACCAGCATCTCGCGGCCCAGTGCGATGATCTCGTTGATGACGCCGGGCGGAACGGGACCGCCGATCGCGGCGACGGCGGTCTCGATCATCGAGAGCGTGAAGCTTTTGACGCCGAAGCCATAGTGGAGGACGTTGCGGATCTCGGTGTCGTGCAGCATCTCGCCGGTGCGTTCGGCATCGGTATGCGGCGCGAGCAGTGCGACGAAGCGTTCCTTGGTCGAAACGAAATAACGCTCGTGATGCCACAGCGTGTCGTCGGCATCAAAGCCGATGGTCGTCAGTTCAGGCACTCGCCAGCGCCTCGCGATCCTTTTTGGTGAGCCGCTCGGTTTCCGATTTGAGCTGGCCGCACGCCGCGAAGATGTCGCGGCCGCGCGGCGTGCGCACCGGCGAGGCGTAGCCGGCGCGATTGACGATGTCGGCGAACTTTTCGATGCGCGACGAGGTCGAACAATCGTAATTGGTGCCCGGCCAGGGATTGAACGGGATCAGATTGATCTTGGCTGGAATGCCGCTCAACATCCGCACGAGCTCGCGCGCATCGGCATCGGAATCGTTGATGTCGCGCAGCATCACATATTCGAAGGTCACGCGACGCGCGTTGGAAAGGCCCGGATAATTGCGGATCGCCGCCATCAGGTCCTTGAGCGGCCATTTCTTGTTGATCGGCACCAGCATGTCGCGGAGGTCGTCGCGCACCGCATGGAGCGAGATGGCGAGCATCACGCCGATCTCGCGGCCGGTAGGCTCGATGAAGGGCACGACGCCCGAGGTCGACAGCGTGATGCGGCGCTTGCTGAGCGAGATGCCGTCTTCAGCCGAGGCGATCAGAAGGGCGTTCTTGACGTTCTCGTAATTGTAGAGCGGCTCGCCCATCCCCATCATCACCACATTGGTGATGGCGCGGCTGTCGCCCTCGGACCCGCCCGAACCGCGCGGCGCCGGGACGAGTCCGCCATCGTCGGGACGCACGCCGCCGGGAAAGTCGCCGAGGCGCTCGCGCGCCATCAGGATCTGGCCGAGGATTTCGCCCGCGGTGAGGTTGCGCACGAGCGTCTGCGTGCCGGTGTGGCAGAACGAACAGGTGAGCGTGCAGCCGACCTGCGAGCTCACGCACAACGTGCCGCGATCGGATTCGGGGATGTAGACGGTCTCGATTTCGACCGGCGGCAGATTGGGGTTCCTGGGATCGCGATAGCGGAACAGCCATTTGCGCGTGCCGTCGACCGAAACCTGTTCGCTGACGATTTCGGGACGATCGAGGAGGAACGCATCGGCAAGCTTCTGGCGGACGCCCTTCTGGATGTTGGTCATGCGGTCGAAATCGGTGACCCCATGATGATAGATCCAGTTCCACAGCTGGGAGGCGCGCATCCTGGCCTCCCGGTCGTCGAGGCCGATGCCGCCCAGGGCATCGCGCAGCTCCGGCTTGCTCAGTCCGACGAGCGAACGCGACCGCGGCGCCGCAGCGCGCGCAGCATGGCTCGCATGGTCGAGATCGAGGGCAATGCTCACGGGATCAGTCCGGATTTTGAGGCGCGGGGCATAACATAATGTGCGCCGGGCCGCAAAGAAGGGCTGCTATGCGCGTGCGGCCTCAGCAGCTTCCGATGGCCCGGCTCGCGGCGGTGGCACCGCTCAGCGAGAAGGTTTCGGTGACGAGGATGCCCTTTTCGGTCGTGCCCTCGATGGTGAGGGTCGAGCCGGCCCGGATGGCGCCTGCGAGGTTGTCGTTCTGCGAGCTGTCGAGCAACCAGGCGGCGTCCTTCTGCGTGAACAGGTCGAAACTCTTGCCCCCGATGGTCAGGGTCGCCGGCTGGTCGGGCGCGAAGTTGAACCCCGCAACCAGGTTGATCTCGTTGCTCACCCCCTCGCCCGGCCGGTGGGTGAGGTAGAAATAGGCCTGGCTGTAGCCATCGACCGGGGGATCGACCTCGTTGGGCTTGGTGAGCGCAAAACAGATCCGCCCCGAGCTGTCGGCGGCCGAGTAGGCGGCCCAGTCGCGAAAATCCCCCAGGGCCTGCACCGACTGGGCGAGGGCGGGCGAGCCCGCAAGGAAAAGCAGTGGGATCAGCGAGACGCGGCGGAACATCATGGCCCTCAATAGCGGAGGCGGGTGCTGGCCTCAACGGCCGGGCAGACCCACCCGTTCCGGTTTACGGGCAGGCCTGGTCGATCGCGTCCTTGGCGGCGGTGAAGCCGGCCAGCGAATAAGAGTCGCTGAGCTCGAGCCCGCTGCGCTCGGACGTGCCGAGGAAAACAACCGTGTTGCCCGCCTTGAGCGCCGCGATGAAGCCGGGTTCGTCGTCGGTCGACGCGAGCCACGAGGATTCGCTTTCCTTGTCCTGCGGCGTGCCCGGATCGTCGGGGACCGAGCGCATGGCGTAGCGTTTGCCGTCGACCGTGGCGCTGTGAAAGAACGTGTCGCTGGTCGGGCGCAGGGGATAGCCCGCCGCAACCTGCACTTCGTTGCGGCTCTTGCCGATGACAAGATTGCCGTTGGCATCCTTCAAATATTCGCCGTCGGGCCCGGCCATGGGCGCCTTCTCGCGGTGGATGACCATCATCTGCGGCGGATCGCGATTGATGGGCTTGCCGTCGGCGGTCTGCGTGGGAGACGTCTTCTGCGGCTTGGACGAGATGAAGCAGATCGTGCCGTAGGCGTCATTGCCCTTCCAGGCGACCCAGGTGTCCCTGAAAACGCCGAGCTGTTCGGGCTGCGCCTGCGCCAGCACGGGACCGGCGGCGACCGCACCGAGGACGGTGGCAATCAAGCCGGAAAGTACGCGGCGCCGCATCGAAATCATGTCCTGAACCCCTGAGCAAGAAGCAGCCTGCACGGAAGATGCCCGTGGAAAGCTGGCACCGTTATGGTTACCAAGCTGTCAAGGCCGGCGCGTGAATTGCATGGTGACAAGATCGACAGCAATCTTGTCGGCAATTTGACGTCGGATTTCCTAGGGAATCGTGTCGCCCCGCGATGGTTAATGACGGGTTAACGGCCGCTCAGGCCGCCGCGAGGCTGTAGCTCTGTTCGACGAGATAAGGCCCGCCGCCGACCGAGTTCCGCGACGAGAACAGCACGAACCGCCGCACGACGAACTCGAGCGGGGTGAACTGGCCGGCGTGGTGGATGAAGTCGGCAACCTCGATCGGCGAGGTTCCCCTGAGCCGGGCGAGCGAGACATGCGGCACGAACCGGCGCGCTTCCGGCTCGAGGCCGACGCGGCGAAGGACGCGCTCGTGGCTCGCCTGAAGGTGCTGCAGCGCCTCGTTGTTTTCGACGCCGGCATAGAGCGCGCGGGGCTTGTCGCCGCCGAACGTGCCCAGATGCGACAGCCGGATGCGGAAGGTTTCGGCGTTCGCGGCGCGGTCGAGCTCGTAGCTCACCTCGTCGGCGAGGTGGTTATCGACATCGCCGATGAAGCGCAGGGTGATGTGGTAGTTTTCCGGATCGATCCAGCGGGCCCCCGATAGGCCGCCCCGCTTCAGCGACAGGGCGAGTTGCACGTCGTAGGGGACTTCAAGGCCGGTAAAGAGCCTGGGCAACGACCCAACTCCAGCTAGCGCCGATTCGAAACCGTCGGCGTCGGTCAAAGCCTAGCATAGTGAGTCGCGACCGCAAGTTGATGGCGGATGGGCGCAAAGGTTTGCGCTAACCCATTGGCGGTCAATGATTACAGTTTGGTGAGGCGGGGCGGACGGGCCTTGTATTGGCCACCGGCCCCCTCCATATTCACCGCCAAAGGCCACACCGGCCTCGTATTCAATCCAAGGGGAGCCAAATGGCTGAATTCGACCGTCCGACAATTGCCGCCCGGGCTGATGCAGGCCTGGCGATCGACGAGGGCCTCCGGGCCTATATGCTCAAGGTCTACAACTACATGGGCGTAGGCCTCGTGGTGACGGGCCTCGTCTCCTACTTCACCTACACGATGAGCTTTGTCGAGCAGGGCGGCCAGATCGTCGGCCTGACCGCGCTCGGCGATGCGCTCTACAACAGCCCGCTGCAGTGGGTGGTGATGCTCGCCCCCCTCGCCTTCGTGCTCGTGCTGAGCTTTGGCATCAATAAACTGTCGCCCGTTGCGACCCAGGCCCTGTTCTGGGTGTTCGCCGCGGTGATGGGCCTGTCGCTGGCTTCGATCTTCGCCATCTATACCGGCGGCTCGATCGCCAAGGTGTTCTTCATCTCGGCCGCCATGTTCGGCGGCATGAGCCTTTATGGCTACACCACCAAGCGCGACCTCACCCAGATCGGCTCGTTCCTGATCATGGGCCTGTTCGGCCTGATCATCGCCTCGATCGTCAACATGATCTGGCCGTCGGGTCCGCTCGGCTTTGCGATCTCGGTGGTCGGCGTCGTGGTCTTCCTCGGCCTCACCGCCTGGGACACCCAGAAGATCAAGGAGAGCTACTCCGAGGGCATGGGCGCGGAGTGGTACACCAAGGGCGCCGTGATGGGCGCGCTGAGCCTCTACCTCGACTTCCTGAACCTGTTCCTGATGCTGCTCCGCCTGTTCGGCCAGCAGCGGAACTGATCGCTCGGTTCAGCAAGTCTGATTGGCATTCACCGGGGCCGCGATCTAAGAGGATCGCGGCCCTTTCTCTTGCCCGAGCCCCTCGATGTCCGACCTGATTGTCCGCCCCTACCGCCCTCAAGACATCCCGGCGGTGACCAGGATCTACGGCCACTATGTCCGCGAGACCGTGATCACCTTCGAACTCGACGCGCCGGACGAGGCAGAGATGGCGGCGCGCTTCGCCGCGATGGCCGAAAAGGGGCACCCGGTCCTGATCGCCGAGGCCGCCGGCGAGACGATCGGTTATGCCTATGCCTCGACGTTCCGGCCGCGCGCCGCCTACCGGTTCAGCTGCGAGGATTCGATCTACCTGGCGCCGGAGGCGGTGGGGCACGGTTACGGCGGGATTGTCCTCGACCGGCTGATCGAGGCGGCGGCGGCGGCAGGCTTCAGGCAGATGATCGCCGGGATCACCGGCGAGCGCGAGAACTCGATCAGGCTCCATGCCCGGCACGGATTCCGCCAGGTCGGGCGGTATGAATCGGTGGGCTACAAGTTCGAGCGCTGGCTCGACGTCGTGATGATGCAGCGGGCGCTCTAGACGAGCATCTTGCGCATCGGAAAGACCGTCATTCCCGCAAAGATGTCGCGGCCGCCCGCATCGCTCCAGCCGCGGGCGCGATAGAACGGGTGCGCGGTGGCGGTGCTGGTGAGGGTTGCCGGCCCGGGTCCGAGCGCGGCCTCGAGAGCTCCGAGCAGTGCGGTGCTGACGCCGGCAAAGCGGTGAGCCGGGGCGACATAGTTGAGGGTGATTTCGCGGGCCGCGCTGACGCCGCCCACGGCGGCGATCTCGCCGTTGCGCTCAGCGACGAGGATGGTGCCCGCCGGATCGGTGAGCCATTGCGCGATGCGGTCGGGCGTCTTGTTGGCGAGCCAGCCGGCGAGAATGGCAGGGTCGCCGCGATGATCGGCGGTACAGAGCTCGCGGATCGAAGCGACCAGCACCTCGCTCATGGCACCGGCATCGGCCGGACCCGCCCGCCGGACGGTGATCACCTCACCACGGCCAGTTCGAGGACGCGCAGCACGTTGTCGATCTCGTGGCCGCGCTTGAGCACCCGGCCTTCCTGGCTGGTGACCATGTACTGGCCCTGGCGGTTGCGCAGCCTGGGGTTCTTTTCGATCACGTAAAGCGGCCGCTCCGAGCTGCGCTTATAGATCGAGAACAGCGCGCGATCCTTGAGGAAGTCGATGGCGTAGTCGCGCCACTCGCCCGAGGCGACCTTGCGGCCGTAAAGATTGAGGATGGTGTTGAGTTCGCGCCGGTCGAAGGCCACGAAAGCCCGCTGCCGCGAGGGCGGCCCGCCTCCCCCGCCGGGGGTCAGGAAATCGAGGAGTTGGGCACCTTGCTGCTGCGGATCGGCCTCGGGCACTCACAAAGTCCTTGTGACGACGGGATCATGATGCTGGCAAACGCCCGATGGCGCAAGCGGCTCCCTGTCCCGGCGGCGCGAGTGGTGCGTTAAGCAAATTTCCCATTGCCGCCACAATGTGTCCCCGCTTCAGCCCGATTGCGGCAGCACCATCCCTCCATTGCCTCCAGTGAGCGGCGCTGGGCTGACCGAGCCCCCAAACCATGATGCCCGGCGCCGTTCACCTTCTATCTCCATGCACAGTCAGTCCAAGCTCCCGCCCTTCGTGGCGGGAGTTTTGGTTTTGGGATGTGCGGAAGCTCTAGAGCTGGACGCTCGCTGCGCCGAGGATCGGGCCGGGCAGGCCGTTCTTGTCGGCCTGGACGAGAATGGCGGCGCCGTTGCTGTCGCCTTCGGTGAGGGCGGAGAGCGGCAGCTTCAGATGCGTGCCCGTGGCCGCGTCCCACATGCCCAGCATCTGCTTGCTGGTGACGATCTGGGTGTAGTCGAACATCTTGCCCGCGTTCTCGCCACGCTCGATCTTGACCTGCGAGCGATCCTTGAAGGTGACGAGCCAGACCATCGCATCCTGCCCGCCGCTCTGGGGCGCGATGTCGACCTCGAGCATGTCCGGTTTGACGTTGAGCGCGACCGGCAGGCCGAGCGCGGCGCCGTCGATCGCCTTGCTGACGTCCTGCTTGCTCGACCCGTTCATGCCGTGCTGGCCGTTGATGATGACCTGCGGCGTGTAGACGCCGGCCGAGCCCCAGCTCTGCGCATAGTCGCGCTGGCGGTTGGAATTGGCCTCGGTGCCGAAGGTGTCGTTCCAGCCGATATAATCCCAGTAGTTGACGTGCCATGCGAGCGCGATGACGTCGCCGCGCTTGCCGAGCTCGTTGAAGACGGCATCGGCCTGCGGGCAGGACGCACAGCCCTGCGAGGTGAAGAGCTCGACCACCGCCTTGGGACGGGCACGCAGCTCGGCCGCCGCAACCGGCAGGACGGCGAGCAGGGCGGCACCCGCCGCGACAAGAAATGGGATCGATCGCATGCGCCTTTATTAGGCAAGCCCCGCCTCGAGGGCGAGTCAAATTGGCGTGTCGGGCCGTGAGCCGCCTGCGGAAGGCCCGCCACTATGTCGAAATCGGCACACCTCGCGCCCCCGGCGCCGGCCCCGCCGCTGCCTAGGCGGCGACGAGGTTGCGCAGCACGTAGTGGAGGATGCCGCCGTGCCGGTAGTAGTCGAGCTCGTTGATGGTATCGATGCGGCAGCGGGTGACCGCCTCCTTCACCGAACCGTCGGGAGACACGATCCTGACGGTGACCGCCGAACGCGGCGTGAGCGCCGTCAGGCCTTCGATCGAGATGGTCTCGTCGCCGGTGAGGCCGAGCGACTGCCAGCTCTCGCCCTCGGCGAACTGCAGCGGCAGCACACCCATGCCGATGAGGTTGGACCGGTGGATGCGCTCGAACGATTGCGCGATCACCGCACGCACACCCAGAAGGCGCGTGCCCTTGGCCGCCCAGTCGCGCGACGAGCCGGTGCCATATTCCTTGCCGGCAAAGACGACGAGCGGCGTCCCCTGGGCCTGATAGGCCATCGCCGCGTCGTAGATGGGCATCTGGCTGCCGTCGGGACCCTTGGTGAAACCGCCTTCTACTCCGGGCAGCATCTGGTTCTTGATGCGGATATTGGCGAAGGTGCCGCGCATCATGACCTCATGGTTGCCGCGCCGCGAGCCATAGGAGTTGAAGTCCTTGGGCGCGACCTGCCGGTCCGTGAGATATTTGCCGGCCGGCGTTGCCGCCTTGAACGAGCCGGCGGGCGAGATGTGATCGGTCGTGATCGAATCGAGGAACAGCGACAGGACGCGCGCATCCTTGATGTCGGTCACCGGTTCGGGCGTCATGCGCAGGCCTTCAAAATAGGGCGGGTTCTGCACGTAGGTTGAAGCGCTGTTCCACTTGTAGGTTTCGCCGCCCTCGACGGAAATCGCCTGCCAGTGTTTGTCGCCCTTGAAGACGTCGGAGTAGCGGCCGAGGAACATCTGCGGCGTGATGACCTTGCGCACGATGTCGCTGACTTCCTTGTTGGTCGGCCAGATATCCTTGAGATAGACCGGCTTGCCGTCCTTGCCGGTGCCGAGCGGCTCGGTTGTGACATTGACCTTGAGCGAGCCCGCGATCGCATAGGCAACCACCAGCGGCGGCGACGCCAGATAGTTGGCGCGCACGTCGGGGTTCACGCGGCCTTCGAAATTGCGGTTGCCCGAGAGCACCGAGGCGGCAACGAGATCGTGCTCGTTGATGCATTCGGAAATCGCGACCGGCAGCGGGCCGGAGTTGCCGATGCAGGTGGTGCAGCCATAGCCCACGAGGTTGAAGCCGAGCGCGTCGAGATCGTCCTGGAGGCCGGCAGCCGTGAGGTAGTCGGTGACGACCTGCGAGCCCGGTGCCAGCGACGTCTTGACCCAGGGCTTCACCTCGAGACCGAGCGCCCGCGCCTTGCGCGCGACGAGGCCGGCGGCGATCAGCACCGTGGGATTGGACGTGTTGGTGCAGGACGTAATGGCGGCGATGACCACATGGCCGTCGTCGAGCTTGAAGTCCTTGCCGCGGACGGGGAACGCCAGGGCATCGACGAGGGCCGCCTCTTCGGGAATGTTGTCGACCCCGTTCGCGCCTTCGTTGACGTAGCGGCTCTCTTCCTTGCTGGTGGGAAGGGCCGTGCGTTCCTTGCGGCCACCGGCGAGGTCCTTGAGCGCTTCGGCGAATTTGGGCGCCGCATCCTTGAGCGCAACACGGTCCTGCGGACGCTTGGGACCCGAGAGCGAGGGGACGACCGTGGTGAGGTCGAGCTCGAGCGTATCGGTGAACACGGGTTCGGGCGCATCGGTGGTGCGGAACATGCCCTGGGCTTCGGCATAGGCCCTCACAAGCGCAACGCGCGAGGCATCGCGGCCCGAGGTCTCGAGATAGCTGAGCGTATCCTCATCGACCGGGAAGAAGCCGCACGTCGCGCCGTATTCGGGCGCCATGTTGGCAATGGTCGCCTGGTCTTCGAGCGAGAGGTCGTCGAGGCCGGGGCCGTAGAATTCGACGAACTTGCCCACGACGCCCTTCTTGCGCAGCATCTCGGTGACGGTGAGCACGAGGTCGGTGGCGGTGATGCCCTCGTTGATCTTGCCCGTCATCTTGAAGCCGACGACTTCGGGGATGAGCATGGTGATGGGCTGGCCCAGCATGGCCGCTTCCGCCTCGATGCCGCCCACGCCCCAGCCGAGCACCGCAAGGCCGTTGACCATCGTGGTGTGCGAGTCGGTGCCGACCAGCGTATCGGGATAGGCGACGATCTCGCCGGTTTCGTCGTCCTTGCGGGTCCACACGGTCTGGGCGAGGTATTCGAGATTGACCTGGTGGCAGATGCCGGTGCCGGGCGGCACGACGCGGAAATTGTCGAACGCCTTCTGGCCCCAGCGCAGGAACTCGTAGCGCTCGCCATTGCGCTGGTATTCGAGCTCGACATTCTGGTGGAAGCTGAGCGGCGTGCCGAAGCTGTCGACCATCACGGAGTGGTCGATGACGAGATCGACCGGCACGAGCGGATTGATCTTTTGCGGATCGGCGCCGAGCGCCGCGGTCGCATCGCGCATGGCGGCGAGATCGACGACGGCGGGGACGCCCGTGAAATCCTGCATCAGCACGCGGGCCGGACGGTAGGAAATTTCGTGTTCCGATGTGCGGTCGCTCAGCCACTGGGCGATCGCCATGATGTCCTTCTTGGTGACGGTGACCCCATCCTCGAAGCGCAGGAGGTTCTCCAGCACGACCTTCATCGAATGCGGCAGCTTCGACACCCCGGGCAGGCCGTTCTTTTCAGCCAGCGGCAGCGAATAGTAGGTGTAGGTCTTGTCCCCGACGCTGAGCGTGGTCTTGGACTTGAAGCTGTTGAGCGATTGGGTCACGGGTCCGCCTGTTCTTTATGGTTGAGGCAGCAGAGCGGTCCAGACGCGGGACTTCTGCGAGGAGGACCGGACGTGCACTGTCTGGAAGCGTTCCAGACTTTGAGGGCCTTATAGTCAAACAAGATGGCGCTTGCCAGCCTCGCCAATGGTTGAATAGGCATGGCGGCGATGGATGCCTCAAACTCCCTCTTGACCGCACAAAACCTGGCTTTGAGCCGGGGCGGCAGGCCGTTGTTCGAGGGTGTGGACATTGCGCTCCGGCCGGGCCAGTGCCTGCTGTTGCGGGGCCCGAACGGGGCAGGCAAATCGAGCCTGCTGCTGACGCTGGCGGGACTGCTGCGGCCGTCTCACGGTGCGATCGGACCCGTTGAGCGCGTACCGCTGCACCTGCTGGCCCATAGCTCGGCGGTGAAGACACGGCTGACGCTGGCCGAAAACCTCGCCTTCTGGCGCGCGCTCAACGGCCCCACGGGCCTCGAGCCGGCCGCGGCCCTCGAGCGCGTGGGCCTTGGCGGCCTCGGCGCGATCGAAGCGGGCCATTTGAGCGCGGGCCAGACCCGGCGGCTGGCCCTGGCGCGACTCATCGTGACCGACCGCAGGATCTGGCTGCTCGACGAGCCGCTGGCCTCGCTCGACACGGCCGGGGCGGTCTTGCTGGCGGCGCTGGTGGCTGAACGCAACGCCAGCGGCGGCGGGGTGATTGCCGCGACCCACGACGACATTGCCGGCGCGACCGGAACGCTGACGCTGGGAATGTCGGCATGACCGCGTTCGGCGCGATTGTGGTGCGCGACCTGCGCCTTGCAGCCCGGCTGGGCGGCGATGTGCTCACGCTGGTGCTGTTTTTCGTGATGGTGGGCGCGGTCGTGCCCTTCGCGATCGGGCCGGACCGGGCACTGCTGGCGCAGCTGGCACCGGGGATCGTCTGGATCGCCGCGTTCCTGTCCATGCTGCTCGGGCTCGACCGGCTGTTCCGGGCCGACGAGGACGACGGCGCGCTGCTGCTGTTCCATCATGCGGCGGTGGCGCTCGAGGCGGTCGTTACCGCCAAGATGCTGGCCCACTGGCTGCTGACCGCGTTGCCGCTGCTGATCGCAACGCCCATCCTGGCAGTGCTGCTCTCGATGGACCAAGCGACCGGGTTCAGGACGGCCCTGAGCCTGCTCGCCGGCACCCCCGCGCTCGTCGCCTTCGGCACGATCGGCGCGGCGGTAACGGTATCGCTCCGGCGCGGTGGCCTCCTGGCGCCGGTGCTGATCCTGCCGCTGGCCATTCCGGTGCTGATTTTCGGAGTCGCGGCGATCGGCGCGCCGGACGGCAGCTCCGCCGCGATCCTGTTCCTCAGCGCCATCAGCCTCGTCTCCGTGGCGTTTTGCCCGTTTGCGGCGGCGCTGGCGCTTCGCGTAAGTGCGGAATAGGTATGAGTATGTCCACCGACGCGGCCGCCCCGAAGCAGAACTGGTTTTCGCGCCTTGCCCATCCGGGCAGCTTCATGGCGTGGAGCAAGCCGCTGCTGGTCCCGCTCGCGGTGCTGACGGCGCTGCTGTTCGTGGGCGCACTCTACTTCGCGTTCTTCCGCGCCCCGCTCGAGACCGAGAATGTCGGCACCACCCTGCCGATCCTTTACATGCATGTCCCCAACGCCTGGCTGAGCCAGTTCGTCTACGGGCTGATGTTCGTTGCCGCGTTCGGGACGCTGGTCTGGCGCCACCCGCTGGCGGACGTTGCCGCCAAGGCCGCCGCGCCGCTCGGCGCCGGCTTCACGGCGCTGGCGCTCTACACCGGGGCACTGTGGGGGCGGCCGACCTGGGGCACGTTCTGGGAGTGGGACGGGCGGATGACCTCGACGCTGATCCTGCTGTTCATTTATCTCGGCATCATCGCGCTGTGGCGCGCGTTCGAGGATCAGCTCAAGGCGGCGCGGATCGTTGCGATCGTGACGCTGGTCGGCGGCGTCGATATTCCGATCATCAAATTCTCGGTCGACTGGTGGAACACGCTCCACCAACCCGCGAGCATCATCACGACGACGGGCCCGCGCATGGCGGGCGAAATCTTCCTGCCGCTGATCCTGATGGTGCTCGGCTTCACGCTCTTGTTCCTGACGCTGCATCTGAGCGGCATGCGGACCGAGATCCTCAACCGCCGCGTCGACTCGCTGAGCCGGCAGGCCGCCGCGCGGGGGGCACCATGATCGAGCTCGGCCCGCATGCGCAGTTCATCATTGCGGCCTATTGCGGCGTGGCCGTCGTCGCGCTGGCGCTGATCGGCTGGACCGCGTGGCGCGCCCGCGACGTGAAGGCCAGGCTCGCCGCACTCGAGGCGCAGGGCATCCGCCGCCGCTCGGACGGCAAGCCGGCGTGAGCACTCCCGCCCGGCTGCTGCTCGCGCTCGTCCCGCTGGTTGTTCTTGTGGGCCTGCTCGCGGTGTTCGCGGTGAGCCTCAACCGCGACCCCTCGCTGATCCAGTCGGTGCTGATCGACAAGCCGGCGCCGGCGTTCGACCTGCCCGCCGTTCCCGGCACCGATGTGCCCGGTTTCGATACGGCGGCGCTCGCCGGCGAGGTGACGCTGGTCAATGTCTTTGCGAGCTGGTGCATCCCGTGCCGGGACGAACATCCGGTGCTCGAGGCGCTGAAGGCACAGACCGGCGTGCGGTTGTTTGGCATCAACCAGAAGGATGCGCCCGAAAATGCCGCCGCCTTCCTGCGCGAGCTCGGCAACCCATATGACGCCATTGGCGCCGACGCCAACGGGCGCACATCGATCGACTGGGGCGTCTATGGCGTGCCCGAAACCTTCCTCGTCGATGCCCGGGGCATCATCCGGTTCAAGCATGTGGGGCCGCTGACGATGGACGATCTGGCGCGCGAGATCGTCCCGGCGATCGACAAGGCGAGGGGCTGATTTCCCGCGCGCCGGAACGGGACGCCATCGAGATTCGTTCGTCCCTCAAAGGATGTTTGAGGAGACAAGGATGGAACGGCTTCCCGAGCAGATTCAGATCGGCATGCGGGTGTTCGACAGCGAGCGCCGCGAGATCGGCACCGTCGATGGGCTGAAATATCCCGAGAACGCCATGACGCCCGAGGTCGAGCCCGCGACCGTGAGCGAGGTGGACGAGCGCGACGAGACCATTATCGATGCCGTGGCCGAGGCCTTCGGGCGCGAGGAGATTCCCGAGCCGCTGCGCAGCCAGCTGTTGCGGGACGGCTATATCCACCTCGACGCACACGGCCTGTTCGCCCGGGACCGCTACATCCTGCCCGAGCAGATCGCGCGCCTCGACGCCGACGGCATCCAGCTCAACGTGACGCGGGACGCGCTGATCAAGCGCCCCAATTAGGGGAGCGGATCGACCGGGGTGATCGCCTCGACCGGCTTGATCGGCTTTTCGGCATATTTGTTGAGCACCGGAAGCTGGGAGGCCGCGAACAGGATGGTCAGCGGCATGTTGGCCCAGACCTTGAAGGCGACCCAGAAATCGGTGCTCTGGGTCCGCCACACGATCTCGTTGATCACCGCCAGCGCGAGGAAGAACAGCCCCCAGCGCCAGGTGAGGATCGTCCAGCCCCTGGGCTGGAGCTTGTAGACGTCGCCGAAGACGTAGCGCAGCAGCGACTGGCGGAACAGCAGCCCGCCCAAAAGCACGCCGCCGAACATCGTGTTGATGATAGTCGGCTTGATCTTGATGAAGGTTTCGTCGTGGAAGGCGAGCGTCAGTCCGCCGAAGATGAGCACGAGCACCCCCGTGACGAGCGGCATGACGGCGATCCGCTTGAGCAGCACCCAGCTCAGGATCAGCGCGATCACCATCGCGCCCATGAACCAGGCGGTGCCGACGAAGATGTCGGCGCGCGAATTGACGATGAAGAAGACGACCAGCGGGCCGACTTCGAGCACCATCTTGATGATCTGGGGACGGAGTTCCGCCCAACTGGTTTCGTTGCTCTCGCTGGCCATCAGGCCCCTCCCACGATAGCGCGCGCGAAATCGCCCGCGGCGAAGGGTTCAAGATTATGGACGCCTTCCCCGACGCCGATGAAATGGACGGGCAGCCCGAACTTGCGTGCGATGGCGACAAGGATGCCGCCGCGCGCCGTGCCGTCGAGCTTGGTCATCACGAGCCCGGTGACCCCGGCGCGCTTGCCGAAGATCTCGACCTGATTGAGGGCATTCTGCCCGGTGGTCGCATCGAGAGTCAGGAGCGTCGCATGCGGCGCCATGGGATCGACCTTCTTGATGACGCGGATGAGCTTTTCGAGTTCGCCCATCAGCTCGTCGCGGTTCTGCAGCCGGCCGGCGGTGTCGATGATGAGGATGTCGCTGCCCTGCTCTTTGGCTGCCGTCATCGCGTCGAACGCCAGCCCCGATGCGTCGGAGCCGGGAGGGCGCGTAATGACCGGCGCGCCGGTCCGCTGGCCCCAGACCTGGAGCTGCTCGATGGCCGCCGCGCGGAACGTGTCGCCCGCCGCGAGCATCACCGACTTGCCCTGCGCACCGAAGAGGCTCGCGAGCTTGCCGATGGTGGTTGTCTTGCCCGAGCCGTTGACCCCGACCATGAGGATGACGAACGGCTTCACCCCGGCGTCGACCTCGAGCGGCCGGGCGACGGCGGCGAGGGTCTTTTCGACTTCTGCCGCAAGGATCGCGCGCACGTCCCCGGGCGCGATGTCTCGGTCGAACCGCTCGCGGCGCAGCGTCTCGGTCACCGACTGGGCCATGTCGACCCCGAAATCGGCCTGGATCAGGATGTCCTCGAGCTCGTCCAGCATGGCCTGGTCGAGCTTCTTCTTGGTGAAAACCGCGGTGAGACCGCTGCCGATCTGGTCCGAAGAGCGCTTGAGCCCGGACGCGAGCCGCTGGAACCAGCTTTCCGCAGGCGTGGCTGCCGCGGACGGCGGCAGCGTTTCCGGCGGGCCGGGCGCATGATCCGGCGCGGGTGAGGGCGCCGGGGTCTCGCCCAGGAGGCGCTTCAGGAATCCGGGCTTGTCCGCCATTACGCCGCCGTCCGCATGGCTTCACCCACCAGCCCGTCGGCACTGATCCCGGTGACCTGGACCGGGACGAGTTCACCGGGGCCGTGACCCGGCACCGCAATGGGCACGAACTGCTCGGTGCGACCGAGACCATTGCGCTCGACAAGAACCATTTCGGTCGCCCCGATCCGGCTCTCACATAGCTTCTTATATTGTTGGTCGCCCAAGGCGCGCAGCCTTGCCGCGCGCGCCTTGCGCACCGCCTTGGCGACCTGCGGCATGCGCGCGGCGGGGGTGCCCTGCCGGGCGGAATAGGCAAAGACGTGAAGATAGGTGAGGTCGGCCTCGCCCACGATGCGCAGGGAGTTCTCGAACATCTCGTCGGTTTCGGTCGGGAAGCCCGCGATGATGTCCGCACCGAACACCACATCCGGCCGCAGCGCACGAACCTTCTCGACGAAGGCCAGCGTATCGGCCCGCAGATGCCGGCGCTTCATCCGCTTGAGGATGAGGTCGTCCCCGGACTGGAGGCTCAGATGGAGATGCGGCATCAGCCGGCGGTCGGACGCGATGGCGTCGTAGAGCGCCTCGTCGGCTTCGATGGAATCGAGCGAAGAGATGCGCAGCCGCGGCAGGTCGGGGATATGGCGGAGGATCGCCTGGACGAGCTTACCGAGGCTCGGCCGGCCGGGAAGATCGGCACCATAACTGGTGATATCGACGCCCGTCAGCACCAGCTCGCGATAGCCATTGCCGACGAGCCGCTTCATCTGG
Organism: Hyphomicrobiales bacterium; assembly: GCA_044506585.1. Taxonomy (GTDB): domain Bacteria; phylum Pseudomonadota; class Alphaproteobacteria; order Rhizobiales; family Devosiaceae; genus Devosia_A. The sequence continues at coordinate 45,601 of JBIQKK010000004.1, read as the reverse complement.
TCGACCACCGCCCCCATCGGCACCGAACGCGACGGCCCGCGGCCATAGGGGATGATGCAGAAGGTGCAGCGATGGTCGCAGCCGTTCTGGACCTGCACGAAAGCGCGGGTGCGGCCGTCCATGCCCTCGATCAGGTGCCCGGCCTGCTCGCGCACGGCCATGATGTCGTTGACCTGCACCTTGTCGTTGAGCTTGAGGCCAAAAGCCATGGGCGCGTAGGCCTCCGCCTTCATCTTGTCGGCATTGCCGATGACGAGGTCGACTTCGTTCATGTCCGCAAAGCCGCGCGCTTCGGTCTGCGCGGCGCAGCCCGTGACGATGATCCGGCGGCCCGGATTGTCGCGGCGCGCCTTGCGGATGGCCTGCTTCGCCTGCCGGACGGCCTCGGCGGTAACGGCGCAGGTATTGACGATCAGCGCCTGCTCGAGCCCGGCCTTCTCGGCCTCGGCCTTCATCACCTCGGACTCGTAGGCGTTGAGCCTGCAGCCGAATGTCAGGGTCTCGACGGCCATCAGGCGACGGCCTTGTCGCGGGTCCAGGCGCCGGTGGCCGGGTCGAACTGGCCCGAAAACTCGTATTCGGCCGGGCCGGTCAGCATCACATGGTCATCGTCGCGCCACTCGACGACGAGATCGCCGCCCGGGAGGGTGATGGTGGCCTTGCGGCCGGTCCGCTTGGTGCGCGCGGCACTGACCAGCACGGCGCAGGCGCCGGTGCCGCAGGCGCGCGTCAGTCCCGCACCTCGCTCCCACACGCGCACATTGATATGGTCTGGCGTGACCACCTGGGCGATCGAGATATTGGCACGCTGCGGGAAGATGGGGTGGTTCTCGAGCAGCGGGCCGAAACGGTCGAGCGCATACTCCCACACATCGTCCTTGACCCAGAAGACGGCGTGCGGATTGCCCATCGAGACCACGGACGGCGTGTGCAGCACGGGCGCGTCGATCGGCCCGATCTGCAGCTCGATGCCCGTTGTGTCGGCAAACTCCTCGGCCAGCGGGATGTCCTGCCAGCCGAACCGGGGCTTGCCCATATCGACGGTGATCGAACCATCCTCGTGCTCGTCGCCGGTGAGAATGCCCGCCAGCGTCTCGAAGACGAAGCTCTTCCTGCCGGTCTCGGCGCTCAGCGCCTGGACCACGCAGCGCATGCCGTTGCCGCACGATTCCGCCAGCGAACCATCGGAATTGAGGATCTCGACATAGTAGGCGGTGCCCGGCGTGCGCGGATCGTGGATCGCCATGATCTGGTCGAAGCGGGTTGCCGGATCGGCATTGATGGCGACCGCGGCGGCGGGGGTCACCCGATCCGCGCGCCCGCGCATGTCGGCGACGATGATCTCGTTGCCGAGCCCGTTCATCTTGAGGAATGGCGCGGTGCTCATGGGCGGCCCTTGGAGCGGATGGGGCGTATATGGCCGATGTGACAGCCAAATGCCAGTACCAGCGCCGAGCGAGGCTCGCCCGCCCGCATGGTAAAGATTTGATAAGCGACGTTCCCTATCTTTCCCCGACCGGGGGATTCAATGACGAGTCAACACGCCACGGCTGCCCTGCGGGACGAGCCCGAGACTGCCGCCATCCCGGCGATCGCCCGGCGCGTGGGCGGCCTCGGGGTCGAGATCGCCGATTTGAGCGGCATCATTTCCGATCTTTCGGCCATCGGCGGCCAGCAGAGCCGGAGCGCCGGCGCGGCGAAGACCGCCGCGGCCACGATGCACCACGCGACCACGGCCCTGAGCAGCGCCATGCAGGCGACGCGGGAATCCGCCGCCGAGACGCGCAATATCATCGAAGCGAGTGCCGACGAGGTCTCGGGGGTCGTCGACCGCACCGCCTCCACCATGCGCGCACTGTCCGACAGCGCGGGCTCGTTCATGCAATCGCTCGGCGCGGTGGATGAGACCCTGCGCAATGTGCAGTCGGCCAGTGCCGCCATTCAGCAGGTGGCGCGCGAGACCAAGCTGCTGGCGCTCAATGCCAGCGTCGAAGCCGCCCGGGCCGGCGAAGCGGGGCGCGGCTTTGCCGTGATCGCCGTATCGGTGAAGGAGCTTGCCGACCAGGTGCAGCGCTTTTCCGCCGAGAACGCCGAAAACCTGGCGACCCTGACCACAACGCTCAAATCGCTGATGCGGGCCTCCGAGGAAAATGCCGGCGCCGCCAGGCAGGCGACGGAAGAAGCCGCCGCCGCAGGAGAAGCCAGCGAGACGCTGCACCGGCTGGTCGACAGCGTCGGCGCACTCGTCGACGGCATCGACGCAATGACCGCGCCGGTCGAGCAATCGGTGAGCTCCTTCGCCGATGTCGAAACCGAGCTGACGCAGCTGGTCGAAACGGTGAACGCGGCGAGTGCGATGCTGAAGACGGCCAGCACCCGCAGCGATTCCATCCTCGATATCTCCGAAGACTGCATGCGTTTTGTCGCCGAAAGCGGCATCGAAACGCCCGACACCCCGATCATCGATCTCGTGCAGCACAAGGCCGCCGAAGCCGCCGATGCGTTCGAGGCGGCGCTCGCGCGTGGCGACATCACGATGGGGCAGTTGTTCGACGAGGCCTACCGGCCCATCAAGGGCACCGACCCCCAGCAATATATGACCGAGTTCGTTCGGCTGACCGACCGGCTGCTGCCGCCGATCCAGGAACCGGTGCTGGGATTCGACCCGCGGATCGTCTTCTGCGCCGCGGTGGACCGCAACGGCTTCCTGCCGACGCACAACCTCAAATACAACCTCAAGCAGGGCGACGACCCCGTCTGGAACGCCACCAATTGCCGTAACCGGCGCATGTTCAACGACCGCACCGGGCTGGCGGCCGGCCGCAATACCCTGCCCTTCCTGCTGCAGACCTACCGGCGCGACATGGGCGGCGGCGTCTTTGCGCTGATGAAGGATTGCTCGGCGCCGATCACGGTGCGCGGACGGCACTGGGGCGGACTGCGGATCGCCTTCAAGGTGTAAAGGTCCAGCGAGGAAACGAATTCGCGGCCCGCTTGTTTGGCGCAGATGCCGGCCGCGACACCCCTGACGATCGAAGAGCGACGGGCGCGGCGCGCCGAGCGGCGCATCAAGCAACGCGAGATTGCACTGCTCCGCGCGACCAAGATGCAGAAGGCCAGGCTGCTGGCCGAGTCCGAAGGCATGCCGGCCCCAGCGTCTTCGCCCCCGCCGCTGAATATCGGCTGCTCGGGCTGGTTCTACTGGCACCTGCGGGGCACCTTCTTTCCCACCCAGATGCCCACCCGGGACTGGTTCGCCCACTATGCCGAGCACTTCCGGACCGTCGAGCTCAATGCGCCCTTTTATTCATGGCCGACGCTGGCGGCGGTGAAAGTCTGGGACACCCAGGCGGCGGGCCGCGAGATGATCTACACGGTCAAGGCGTCCGAACTCATCACCCACATCCGCAAGTTCGAGGACACACAGGCCCTGATCCGCGATTTCGGCTACATCGCCGACCTGCTCGGCCCGCGCATGGGGTGCTTTTTATTCCAGCTTCCGCCCAGCTACCATTATTCGCCCGAGCGGCTGCACGCCATCGTTTCGCAGCTCGACCCCAAACGGCGCAATGTCGTCGAGTTCCGGCATCCAAGCTGGTGGATCGATCCGGTGTACGAGGCGTTTGCGGCGGCGGGGATCATCTTTTGTTCGTGCAGCGGACCCCGCCTGCCCGACCCGGTCATCCGGACGGCGGACGACATCTATGTGAGGTTCCACGGGGTCGAGCGCTGGTACCGCCACGACTACAGCGCCACTGAGCTCACCGAATGGGCCCGGCGAATTCGCGATGCCGGCGCGAGGCGGGTGTGGGCCTATTTCAACAACGACCACGACGGCTATGCGATCAAGAACGCCACGATGCTGGCCGGACTCCTGGGCAATCCTTGACTCTCCGGCGCTTGCCGCGTACTGACCCGCAACTTCGCTCAGGTTTGACCTGAACCGCCGGACGGGACCCGCAAAGGTATAAAGAGATCCCCAAGGCAAGCACCCCGCAGCGCGATGCGCCCCGGGGTGTGTTTGGCGTTTG
>JBIQKK010000004.1:37118-41470 GCA_044506585.1 Hyphomicrobiales bacterium | reverse complement strand
TCCCCAAGGCAAGCACCCCGCAGCGCGATGCGCCCCGGGGTGTGTTTGGCGTTTGCGCCTGACGGAGCGTGAGCAGGAATTTGCCCTTGCGGTTTTTCCGGTTCGCGAGCGCGACAAACCTGGGAACGCTTCCCATATCCCGGCGACCAACCCGGGAAGGATAGTGAATGTTCGAGAGCCTTAGCGAACGGCTTGGCAAGATTTTCGAAGGCCTCACGGGCCGCGGCGCGCTGAGCGAAGCGGACGTCGACGCGGCGCTGCGCGAGGTTCGCCGCGCGCTGCTCGAGGCCGACGTTTCCCTCGAAGTGGTCAAGGCCTTTGTCGAGCAGGTGCGCGAACGTGCCGTCGGCGCCGAGGTCACCCGCTCGGTGACGCCGGGCCAGCAGGTCGTCAAGATCGTCCATGACGAACTGGTGCGGGTGCTCGGCGAGACCGCCGTGCCGCTCGACTTCAATGCCGTCTCGCCGGTGCCCGTCCTGATGGTGGGCCTGCAAGGCTCGGGCAAGACCACGACCACCGCCAAGATCGCCAGGCGCCTGAGCGACAAGCAGGGCAAGAAGGTGCTGCTTGCCTCGCTCGATACGCGCCGCCCCGCCGCAATGGAGCAGCTGCGCGTACTGGGCGAGCAGATCGGCGTTGCGACGCTGCCGATCGTTACGACCGAAACGCCGGTGCAGATCGCCAGGCGCGCGCTGAACGAAGCGCGGGTCGGCGGCTTCGACGTGCTGATCCTCGATACCGCCGGCCGCACGCATATCGACGAAGAGCTGATGGCCGAGACCGCGGCGATCAAGGCGGCGACCAACCCGCACGAAATCCTGCTTGTTGCCGACGCGCTGACCGGCCAGGACGCGGTGAACCTCGCGCGCAGCTTCGACGAACGCGTCGATCTCACCGGCATCGTCCTCACGCGCGTCGACGGCGATGGCCGTGGCGGCGCGGCACTGTCGATGCGCGCCGCGACCGGCAAGCCGATCAAGCTGATCGCGACCGGCGAAAAGCTCGATGCGCTCGAGGACTTTCACCCCAGCCGCATCGCGGACCGCATTCTGGGCATGGGCGACATCGTCAGCCTGGTCGAGAAGGCGGCCGAGACCATCAAGGCCGAAGACGCGGCCAAGATGGCGCGCAAGATCAAGAAGGGGACGTTCGACCTCGAGGATCTGCGCGGCCAGCTGCAGCAGATGAAGAAGATGGGCGGCATGGGCGCGCTCATGAACATGATGCCGGGCATGGGCCAGATGAAGAAGGCGCTGGCCGGCGCCAATGTCGACGAGAAGGTCTTCGACCGGCAGATCGCCATCATCAACTCGATGACCAAGGCCGAGCGCGCCGAGCCCGACCTGCTCAACGCCAAGCGCCGCATTCGCATCGCCAAGGGCTCGGGCACGCGCGTCGAGGACGTCAACAAGCTGATGAAGCAGCACCGCCAGATGGCGGACATGATGAAGAAGGTCGGCAAGGGCGGGCTTGGCTCGCTGGCCGGCATGTTCGGCGGCAAGATGGGCGGCATGATGCCGGGGCTGGGCAACATGCCCGACCCTTCCAAGATGGACCCCAAGGAGCTCGAACGCCTCGCCCAGCAAATGGGCATCGATCCCAAAGCCATTCCCGGGGCCGCTGCTGCGGCGCCCGGCGACATTTCGAGCAAGCTCCCATCCGATGTGGGCCAGCTCCTGAAATCGGGACCGGGCTCGCCCGGTTCTGGCAACCGCTTCCCCGGCCTGCCCGGGCTGAGCGGCGGCTTCGTGCCACGCAAGAAATAGAACGCAACTTTAGCTCAAGGACCTAACGCATGTCTCTCAAGATCCGCCTCGCCCGCGCCGGCACCAAGAAGCGCCCCTACTACCATGTCGTGATCGCCGACGCCCGTTCGCCGCGCGACGGCCGCTTCATCGAGAAGGTCGGCAGCTACGATCCGATGCTCGCCGACGACAGCAAGCGCGTGACGCTCGTCGCCGAGCGCGTCCAGCATTGGCTGGGCGTCGGGGCCCAGCCCACCGACCGCGTGCTGCGCTTCCTCGATGGCGCCGGCCTTGCCAAGCGCGCGCCGCGTAACAACCCCGAACGCGCCAAGCCGGGCAAGAAGGCCACCGAGCGCGCCGAAGCCAGGGCCAAGGCCGCTGCGGACAAGGAAGCCGCCGCCAACGCCCCCGCCGAGGCTCCCGCGGAAGCCGCCGAAGCACCGGCCGCCGAGTAAGATGGCCGAGACCTCGCCCAAGCGATTGCTCATGGGCCGCATCGGTGCGGCGCATGGGATCAAGGGCGAGGTCCGGATTACCTCGTTTACGGCCGAGCCGCTGGCGCTCAAGCAGTATGGTCCGCTGGCGACCGACCGGCCCGGCCTCACGATCGAGATCGAGTCGGCTCGCGCGACGACCAACGTGCTCGTCGCGCGGATCAAAGGCGTGACGGACCGCACCGCCGCCGAAAAGCTCAACGGGGTCGAGCTCTACGTCGATCGCGACAAGCTGCCGGCAACCGACGAAGACGATTTCTACCAGGCCGACCTGATCGGACTCGAGGCCCGGCTCGCCGACGGCACGACGCTGGGGACGGTGACCGCCGTGCCCAATTATGGAGCCTCGGACCTGCTCGAGGTGCGTGACCGGCGCACCGGCGACACCTACCTTTATCCCTTCACTCGCGCCGTCGTGCCCGAGGTGAAGCTCGACGAAGGCTATGTGGTGATCGAGGTGCCGCTCGAAGCCGAGCCCGGCGAGGAAGAGCCCGATTGAGCTTTGCCGCCGACATCATCACGCTGTTTCCAGAGCTCTTTCCCGGACCGCTCGGCGCGTCGGTGATCGGACGCGGCGCGGCGCAGGGGCTGTGGTCGCTGAAGCTGACGCAGCTGCGTGATTTCGCCACCGACAAGTATCGCAGTGTCGACGACACGCCCGCCGGGGGCGGCGCGGGAATGGTGCTGAAGCCCGACGTGCTGGCGGCTGCGATCGATGCGGTGTCGCATCAGAACGATCCGCGGCCACGGCTGTTGATGAGCCCGCGCGGCCGGCCGCTGACGCAGGCGCGGGCGCGCGCGCTCGCTGCCGGGCCGGGCGCGGTGATCGTCTGCGGGCGCTTCGAGGGCGTGGACGAACGGGTGATCGAAGCGCGCAATCTCGAGGAAGTCTCGATCGGCGACTATGTTCTGGCGGGTGGCGAAGTGGCCGCGATGGTGCTGCTCGAAGCGGTGGTGCGGTTGATCCCGGGCGTGCTCGGTGCGGAGGCCTCGACCGGCGAGGAGAGTTTCGAGAATGGCGTTCTTGAATATCCGCACTATACGCGGCCGGCGACATTCGAAGGACGCGACATCCCTGCCGTGTTGACGAGCGGCGACCACGCCAGGGTTGCGCGCTGGCGGCGCGAGCAGAGCGAGGCCCTGACCCGCACCCGCCGTCCCGACCTCAAGCGTTAGAGCCGGTATCGATCAGCCGCCGGATTTTGGCGAGTGCGGTATCGGTATCTTCGCCATAGCCGATGGTGCCGACGAACTGGCCCTTGGCATTGACGAGGAACACCGATGCGGTGTGGTTCATGATGTAGTCGTCGCCGTCCCCCACCTTTTCGGCAGTGACGTTCCAGTCCTTGACGACCTTGTCGATCTCCGATTGCGGTCCGGTGAGTGCCGTGAGCCGGTCGGACACCCAGCTCACATAGCCTTCGAGCAGTTCGGGCGTGTCGCGCGCCGGATCGACCGTGATGAAGACGCCCCGGAGATTCTCGGCGTCGTCGCCGAGCGAGGCGAACCAGCCCTGCATCTCGCCCATCGTTGTCGGGCACACATCGGGACAGTGCGTATAGCCGAAGAACAGCAGCGAGGGATGGCCGATGAAGATCGATTGATCGACGGGATTGTTGTGCTGGTCGACCAGTGCGAACTGGCCGCCGCCCGGGCCATTGACGACGCCGGGACGCAGCAGGAACAGCGCGGTCGCACCGATGGCCGCAACGACCACCAGCGACCACAGCACGATGCGGAACGTGCGCACGGAGCGAGCGGCCATGTCAGTGCCCCATATGCATGGGGGCGTCGGCATTCGGCGCGCCGACCATCAGCTCGAGCTCGACGGTCCCGGCCTGTTCGAAGGTGAGCGTCAGCGGGACCGTGCTGCCCTCGGTCAGCTGCTGGTTGAGCTGCATGAACATGACGTGGAAGCCGCCCGGCGCGAGCGTGACACTCTGACCCGCGGGAATGACGAGACCCCCCTCGACCTCGTTCATCTTCATCACATCGCCTTCCATCTTCATTTGATGGATCTGCGTCATGCCGGCGACGGGCGAGGACGCACCGACGAGGCGATCGTCACTGGTGCCGGTGTTGGTGATGGTGAGATAGCCCGCGCCCACCGGCG
>JBIQKK010000004.1:28117-37018 GCA_044506585.1 Hyphomicrobiales bacterium | reverse complement strand
CGATCGTCACTGGTGCCGGTGTTGGTGATGGTGAGATAGCCCGCGCCCACCGGCGCGTTGGGCAGCGTGGCGCGGCTGAAGGCGCCGGTGATTTCGAGATCGCCGGCAATGACGGGGGCAACGTGCTGGGCGAGCGAGGGCAACGCCATTGCAGCGAGGAGCGCGAGGCTGAGGAGAAAACGGTTCATCTGACTCTCATGAGCTAGGGGCCCGCGATGCGGGCGGGGCAGTGGGTGAGTTCAGACGAAAGCAGGCGGCCCGCGTGGTTGCGGTGCGAGGAGTGCAACGGGCCGCAACGCCACCGGGACATCCGTCTCATAGACGACGGCAACGGCAGCGAATGTGACGGGCGTGACCGCAGCGGGCGGGGGCGGCAGGTCGGCGCCGCTGCCGATCCGGCAGGCGTGGCAGGGCGGATGGTCGGGCGGCCCGGGCAGCATTGGCTCGCCACACCAGCTCTCGCCGTGAATGCCCACATGATCCGAGGCAATCGCGCCGGGGTGCGCGAAATTGAAAAAGCCAAGCGCGACGACGACCAGCGCGAGCAGCATCTCGCGCACATAGATCGATCTGGTCCAGCCCGTGCTCATGGGGCCGCTCTATAGCAGAAAGCGGTTGGGCCGGATGCGGCAAATCTGCGCCGCCCGGTATTGATCGGGGCGGTGAGGAATGACACAGATACTTTTCGACGGTGCCCGAAAGGGTGAAACGGGAAGCCGGTGTGACGCCGGTGCCGCCCCCGCGACTGTAACGGATCAAATCCCCTCCTCAGCGGCCACTGGTTTGCGATCGGGAAGGCGAGGCGGGTGATCCGGAGCCAGGAGACCGGCCGTCACGATGCAACTCGACCTGGGACGGTGGGTCCCGAAAGGACATTTATGCGCGCGCTTCCTCTGCTCCTCGCCTCGGGCCTGCTGGCCCTGCCGACCGCCGCTTTCGCCCATACCGGGCTAGGCGATGCCCATGGCCTCGTTCATGGCTTCATGCATCCGCTGGGGGGACTGGACCATGTGCTCGCCATGGTCGCCGTCGGCGTTTTCGCCGCCGTCCTTGGCGGCCGCGCGCTGGTCCTGGTGCCGCTGGCCTTCGTGGGCATGATGGCGGCGGGTTTCGTGGCCGGGACGAGCGGGATTGACCTGCCCTTCGTCGAGCTCGGGATTGCCTTGAGCTCCGTGGTCATCGGGGGCGCCGCGGCACTCGGCCGGCGGATGCCGGTTGCGGCCGCGATGAGCCTTGTGGGCCTGTTCGCGATCTTTCACGGCCACGCGCATGGCGCCGAAATGCCGGCCGGTGCCGCCGGGCTGACCTATGCGCTGGGCTTCGTTGCCGCGACCGTGGTCCTGCACGCCACGGGCATCCTCGCGGCGGTCGGCGTGACCTCGATCACCGCGAAATACGGCCGGCCGCTGGCCCGGCTCGCGGGTGGCGCCTTCGCGCTGGGTGGGATCGGCCTCCTCGCCGGGTGGCTGTAGGTCCGCCCGCGACGGGGTCCACTGGACTCACCGGCAAATCTCAACTATACGCCCGCTGCCCTGGGCTTTGCCCGGGCCAATAACGTCACACAACTCCGTGCAACCAAGACCGGGCGGTTGGGCTCAAGTCCAGCAAAACGCCCCTTTGAAAAGATCAGAACGGATATCTCGCAATGCCCAATATTATCGCCGAGCTCGACAAAGAGCAGTTCGACGCCCTCTCCGCCAAAGCCAAGCTGCCCGACTTCACCCATGGCGATACCGTCAAGGTGTGGGTGAAGGTCCGCGAAGGCGAAAAAGAGCGCCTCCAGGCCTATGAAGGCGTGGTCATCGCCCGCAGCGGGTCGGGGCTCAATGAAAGCTTCACGGTGCGCAAGATCTCGTACGGCGAAGGCGTCGAGCGCGTGTTCCCGGTGCTGAGCCCCAATGTCGACCGCGTCGAAGTGATGAAGCGCGGCAAGGTGCGGCGCGCCAAGCTCTACTACCTGCGCGATCGTCGCGGTAAGTCGGCGCGCATCTTCGAATCGACCAACGCGCGCACCAAGAAGATCGAGGCCAGCGAGCGCGACGCCGCCGCCGAGGCCAAGGCCGCCCGCGAAGCCGAAAAGATCGCCGCCGCCGAAGCTCTGGCCAAGGAGCTTGCCGAAAAGGACGCCGCCGAGGCCGCAGCAGCACAGGCCACGAACGAGACCACGGCGGAATAAGCGCCAGACCCCTTGCGAATTCAGAAAACCCGGCCATGTTCGCGGCCGGGTTTTTGATTCCGGGAGTGTGCATTGGGTAGCCCCGCCGAGCGCGCCGAAACGGCTCGTCTGCTGCGCGAGGAAGCCTACGCGCTGCTCAGCGAGACGGGTCTGTTCGAGCTCCTGGCGCGCAGTTTCTCCGAACCGATGGTGACGGGGTCGGCCAGTTACGACCTCATGGTCTGGCGCGATATCGACATCCACATGGCAGTGGCCGCGGATCGCTATCGCGACTGGATGGTGTTCGGCTCGACGCTGGTGAAGTTCTTCGACGCCATCAACATGCCGCTGCACGAGGCGACCTATCTCAACGACTGGGTCGACCCTCAGCCGCTGGGCGCCGGGCTCTATTGGGGGCTGAAGTTCAAGGACATGAAGGGCGACCCCTGGAAGGTCGATCTGTGGGGCTGGGATCCGTTCGACTACGCCGTCCGCCAGGCCCGCGACTTCACGCTCAAGACCGACCTCGCCGCCTGCGACCGCGACCTGGTGCTGCGCCTCAAGGCCGAGGCAAGGGCGCGCGACAATTATTATGGCGTCAAAGTATCGAGCTTCGACATCTACCAGTTCGTCATCGCAAAGGCCGGCGAGAGCCTCAGCGCGCTGGAGATGTGGAAGCGGGAGCAGTAGGCTCCCCGCGCGAGCGGGAGAGATTGCTATGCCATCATACATCTGCACGGTCTGCGGCGTGGGCTACGCGGAAACCGATGCGCCGCGGGACGTTTGCCTGATCTGCGCGGACGACCGGCAATATCCCAATCCCAAGGGCCAGAGCTGGACGACGCTGGAAGAGCTGCAGGCCGATCACGTCAATGAGTTGCGGCCGCTCGAGCCGGGGCTGACGGGGCTGGGGAGCAAGCCGCAGATCGCGATCGGCGAGCGCGCGCTGCTCATCGAACGGCCGACCGGCGGGGTGATGTGGGACTGTACGCCGCTCATCACCGATGCGGCGATCGAGGCGATCAACGCCAAGGGCGGCATCAAGGCGATCGCGATCTCGCATCCGCACTTCTACGCGACGATGGTCGACTGGAGCCGCGCGCTGGGCGGCGTGCCGATCTACCTTCACCAAGACAATCGCGACTGGGTAATGCGTCCCGACCCCGCGATCGAATTCTGGAGCGGCGAAACGCGCGAAGTCCTGCCGGGCATCACCCTGATCCGCACCGGCGGCCACTTCCCCGGCTCGACCGTGCTCCACTGGGCCGAGGGCGCCGACGGGCGCGGCGTGCTGATGACCGGCGATTCCATCATGGTGGTGCCGGACACCCGCTGGGTGAGCTTCATGTACTCCTACCCCAACCTCATCCCGGTGAACGCGGCGACGGTCGAGCGGATCGTCAAATCCGTGCGGGCGTTCTCCTTCGACCGCATTTATGCGGGCTGGTGGGACCGGGTGATGGACCGCGACGCGAAGGCCGCCGTGCTGCGCAGCGCCGAGCGGTACATTGCCGCGATCCGTTAGGATCCATTAAAGATATATCTTACGACCTATCTTGAATCCAGGTGGCGGAAGCGTATCTTCCGACTATCGCAAGATATATCGGAGATACGATATGCACCACTATGACGACGACCGGCACAACCACCGGATGCATCGCGAGCAGCACCGGGCCTGGCGGAAGTTCGAGGCCATGGGCCGCCGCTTCGGGGGCGGCTGGGGCGGCCCGCGCGGCGGTGGGTTCGGCGATTGGGGCGGGTTCGGCGACAACCTCCGGATCGGACGGATGCTCGCGTCGGGCGACCTGCGGCTGATCGCGCTCTATTTCATCGAGCAGCAGCCCCGGCACGGCTACGACCTGATCAAGGCCATCGAGGAGCGCACCAACGGCATCTATGTGCCGAGTCCCGGCATCGTCTACCCCGCGCTGACTTTCCTCGAGGAAGCGGGCTACGTGACTTCGACCGCCGAAGGCAACAAGCGGCTCTACACCATCACCGACGAAGGCAAGGCGCACCTCAACGACAACCGCGAGGCCGTCGACTCGACGCTGGCCCATCTGGGGCGGATCGGCGAGCAGTTCGGCAAGATGCGCCAGGCCTGGGAAGAGACCGAGCGCAGTTTCCGTGAAGGCCCGCCGCACGACCGGGATATGGAGGACGTCGCGCCCGAGGTGAATGAAGCCCGCAAGCACCTCAAGCAGGCGATCAAGGCGGCGGCCAAGAACCCCGACCCCATCGCCCAGCGCCGGCTGGCCGACATTCTCCGGCGCGCGGCCGAGGAGATCGAGCGGACCGGCGGCGCGCCGCGGCCCGAATCCGACATCGACATCTGATCTGACGTGAAACCCCCGCTCCGGCGGGGGTTTTGTTCAGCGCCAGAGGCCGAGGATCAGCCCCATCAGGGCAAAGCCCAATGTGATATAGCCGCCATTGATCAGCACGTAGCTGAACGGGCGCTGCTCAAACAGGGACATCATCCAGAGGCTGAGCGTCGCCCAGCCCAGGCCCGCGGCGACCGAGGCGCCAATGGCAAAGCCCAGTGTCGTTTCGGGACCGGCGAGGAAGAACCCGAGATTGGCCGCCATCAGCAGGGTCAGGACGAACGCACCGATAAGGCCATACATGGCCTTGCTCCGGTCGGCCTTGTCCATATCGACGCCGGCCGCCTTGGCCCAGGCCTTGGAAAACAGCATCGGCGAGTACCAGAGCGCGCCGAGCGCGAACATTGCGATTGCCGCGGCGATGACCGCGAGCCAGTTGACGACGGGCATTGTGACCCCCTCCGATGACGCTGCGGAAATCAGACGCCCGTACCGTGAGGGCTGTCAAGCGACTCCCGCTTCCCGGCAAATCGGCCTAACATGTTAGCTATGAACGACCTCGCCCCCATCGCTATCGATCGTGCCACCGCCGCCGAGGGCGTGCGCGCCCGCCTCGCCAACTCCACCATCGCGCCCAACCGGATCATGACCGACGCGCTGATGACCTATGCCTATTCGGGCGACGCCAGCACCTACCGGCTGATCCCTGCCGTGGTGGTGATCGTCAATTCCGAGGATGAAGTGCGCGCCGTGATCGCCGCGGCGCGCGCGGAAAAGCTGCCGCTGACCTTCCGCGCCGCGGGCACGTCGCTGAGCGGGCAGGCGATGACGACGGGCGTTCTCGCCGTGCTCGGCGACGGCTTCAAGAAGATGCAGATCCTCGACAATGGGGATCGCATCGTGCTCGGGCCTGCCATCATCGTGGCGCAGGCGAACCGCGCGCTCAAGAAATTCAACCGCAAGCTGGGGCCGGATCCGGCCAGCCAGGCGACCTGCAAGATCGGTGGCGTAGTCAACAACAATTCGTCGGGCATGTGCTGCGGCGTCGCCTACAACACCTACCACACGCTGCAACGGTTGCGCGTGATGCTGGTCGATGGAACGGTGCTCGACTCCGGCGATCCGGAGTCCGTCGCAGCCTTTCGCGAAAGCCACGCGGAACTGCTCGAGGGATTGCACCGGCTTCACCACGAGGTGACCGCGAACGCCGAACTGGTGGCGCTGATCCGCGAGAAATACCGCATCAAGAACACCGTGGGCTATTCGATCAATGCGCTGGTCGATTTCCACGATCCCATCGACATTCTCGTCCATCTGATCGTGGGCAGCGAGGGCACGCTGGGCTTTGTGTCCGAGGTGACCTACCGCACCATCCCCGACCATCCGTTCAAGCTGACGGGCCTGATCCCGTTCCCCGATCCGCACAGCGCAGGCCGTGCCATCTCGCGCCTCGCGAACCACGGCGTGCAATCGACCGAGGGGGTGACCGCAGCGGAATATATCGAGCGCCGTGCGCTGGCGACCGTTGAGTATCTGCCCACGATTGCACCGTTCGTGCATCTGCTCGGTCCCAACTCGCCGATGATCCTGATCGATGTGACGGCGGCCGACGCCGCATCGCTGGAGGTCGAACGCGCCAAGGCCGAAGCCATCCTTCGCGAGGAGGGCGCGACCGACCTGAACTTCTCGCCCGACGAGGCACGTTCCGAGGCGCTGTGGGACATGCGCAAGGGCTTCTTCGCGTCCGCCGGCGCGGCGCGCCCCAAGGGCACCGCGATGATGACCGAAGACGTCGCCGCACCGATCGACCGGCTCGCCGATTTCGTTATCGATCTGCGCGTCCTGCTCGACGAGCACGGTTACGAGGATGCGGTGATCTTCGGCCATGCGCTGGCGGGCAATTTGCACTTCCAGATGGGCGACGATTTCAGCCTGCCGGGCGCCGCGGAAAAATTCGACCGCTTCAACCGCGACCTCTGCGAGCTGGTTTCGGTGCGCTACCAGGGCAGCCTCAAGGCCGAACACGGGACGGGCCGCGCCATCGCCCCCTTCGTCGAACGCGAATGGGGTTCCACGGCCTATGCCATCATGCAGCGCATCAAGCCGCTGTTCGATCCGGAGGGATTGCTCAATCCGGGTGTGCTGATCACACCGAACCCAAATGTGCATGTCGAGAATTTGAAGCTGATGCCGCTGGCCGACCCTGTTGTCGATCTCTGCATCGAATGCGGCTTCTGCGAGCCGGCCTGTCCGAGCCACCAGCTGACGCTGTCGCCGCGCCAGCGCATCGTCGCGACGCGGGAGATGGCGCGGCTCGCGCGCAGTGGCGAGGATCCAGCGCGCCTTGCCGCCATGGAGGAGAGTTTCGGCTATGCGGGACTCTTCACCTGCGCGGCAGGCAATGTGTGCGCGGGCCGCTGTCCGGTGGGTATCGAGACCGGCACGATGGTCCTGGGGCAACGCGCGCGGCGACGCACCGACGGCGACCGGCGCAGGGCCGAGGCCGCCGCCCGGCGGACCCGCGCCATCGAGACCGGCCTGAAGCTCGGCATCGGGACACAGGCGCTGAGCCGCCGCATCATCGGCGACGGCGCGACGGACGCGGTCGCGGGGGCGATGCGCAAGCTGGCCGGTACCCCCCGGGTGAGCCGCGCGCTGAGGCCGGGGCCGGGTGCACCGCCCGCGCAGACCGGACGCAATCTGCGGGACAATCCGAAGGAAACCGGCTTCCCCGTGCCGATCGCGGCGCAGACGGGCAGCCGCGTGGTCTACTTCCCCGCCTGCCCCACGCGCATGTTCGGCGCCAACCCCACCGAGTACGACCTGCTGGCTGCGCCTCAGGCGATGATCGCCCTCCTGGAGCGCGCCGGTTTTGAGGTGATCGTGCCGGAGGGCCTCGATGGACAGTGCTGCGGCCAGCCTTTCCTCAGCAAGGGCTTCCCCGAGCAATCCGCGCGCGTGGGCAAGCGCCTGACCGAAACGCTGGTGCCGTTCGGCGCGCGCGTCCTCACCGATGCCTCGACCTGCGCCAAGCATCTGAAAGAACACCACGCGGAGGTGACGGTCGCCGACAGCGCGGAGTTCCTCCTGGCCGAGGTGTTGCCCAAACTCGTGGTTGTCCGCCGCATCCCGGCAGTCGCCGTCCATCACAATTGCTCGGCGCAGCGGATGAAGGAGCAGGCGGCGATTATGGGGGTTGCGGCGGCGTGCGCAGAAACGGTGGCGCCGCTCGAGACGGTAAGCTGCTGCGGCTATGCCGGCGACAAGGGCCTGTTCGTGCCCGAACTCAACAAATGGGCGACGCGCTTCGTGAAGAACGAGATTCCAGCCAACTGCAGGGTTGGCGTCTCGACGGTAGCGACCTGCGCGACAGGCTTGAGCGAGCATGCGGGCATTCCCTTCGTGTCGCTGGCAAGTCTCCTGGAATACGTTACAAGGCCGGATGCTTGAGCCGCCGGAAGACCCCGCCGATCCCTTCTGTCCCTATTTCGGCACCTGCGGCGGCTGCACGCTGCAGCATTACGGCCCTGCCTCCTATGACGCGCTGAAGCGCGGCCTGGTGGAAGACGCCCTGCGCGTGGCACGCGTGGAAGCGGTGCTGGAGCCGACCATCGCGGCCCATGGCGACGGACGCCGGCGGGCGACGCTGCATGCGCGTGGCAAGGCGGTGGGCTATATGGCGGCGCGCAGCCATGAGCTGATCGACATCGCCCAATGCCCTATCCTCGTGCCGTCGCTGGAGACGCGAGCGCCGGCCCTCACCCGGCCGATTGCCGCGACGATCGGCGATTGCGACGTGGCCTTCACCGCGACCGACACCGGGCTCGATGTCGCGGTACGTTCGGACAAACGGCTGAAGCCGGAGAAACTGACCCTCCTCGCGCAGCGCGCCGACGTGGCGCGCCTGTCGCTCAATGGCGAGATGGTGCTGCAGGCCCGGCCGCCCGCGATCCGCATGGGCAAGGCCCGCGTCGAAATCCCGATCGGCAGCTTCCTTCAGGCGACGGCCATGGCCGAAGACGTGCTGGCGGCACTGGTGCTCGAGGGCGTGGGCAAGGCGAAATCCGTTGCCGATCTCTTCTGCGGCATGGGGCCCTTCACCTTCCGGCTGGCGGAGCGCGCAAAGGTTTATGCCGCCGACAGCGACCGCGCGGCGATTGCGGCGCTCGAGAAAGCGCTGCGCTTCACGCAGGGGCTGAAGCCGGTGGCGGCCAAGGCGCGCGATTTGTTCCGCGAGCCGATGGTGCCCGTCGAGCTCAAGGATGTCGAGGCGGTGGTGTTCGACCCGCCGCGCGCCGGGGCCGAAGCGCAAGCTCGCGAGTTGGCGAAATCCAAAGTGCCGGTGGTGGTCGCGGTCTCATGCGAGCCCCGGACCTTCGCCCGCGATGCAGCGATCCTCATCGCCGGAGGTTATCGGCTCGA
>JBIQKK010000004.1:19103-28017 GCA_044506585.1 Hyphomicrobiales bacterium | reverse complement strand
TTGCCGGGATCGTTCGAGCAGCCGCTGGCGCTGCGCTATCACGGCCACCAGTTCCAGACCTACAATGCCGATCTCGGCGACGGGCGCGGCTTCCTGTTTGCGCAGCTTCGCGACGACAAGGAGCGGCTGCTCGACCTGGGCACCAAGGGTTCGGGACGCACGCCCTGGTCGCGCATGGGCGATGGACGGCTGACGCTGAAGGGCGGCGTCCGCGAAGTGCTGGCCACCGCGATGCTCGAGGCGCTTGGCGTCGATACATCGAAATCGCTGAGCCTGATCGAGACCGGCGAAGAGCTCGAACGCAACGACGAGCCGTCTCCGACGCGGGCCGGCGTGCTGGTACGGCTGAGCCACAGCCACATCCGCATCGGCACGTTCCAGCGCCTGGCCTTCCTCCACGATACGGCGAGCCTCAAGCGCCTGCTGGACTACAGCCTTGGCACCTATTTCGGCACCGACGGCGGCAACGCACCCGCCGAGACCCTGCTGCGGCTGACCGCCGGGCGTGTCGCGACGACGGGTGCAGACATCATCGCCGCGGGGTTCGTGCATGGCGTGCTCAACTCCGACAACATCAACATCACCGGGGAGAGCTTCGACTACGGGCCCTGGCGCTTTGTGCCGACCTACGATCCGGCGTTCACTGCGGCCTATTTCGACAGTACCGGGCTCTATGCCTTCGGACGGCAGCCCGACGCGCTGGCCTGGAACCTGACCCGATTTGCCGAGTGCCTGCTGCCCCTGGGCGACCATGCGGGACTGGAAGCGGCCCTCAACAGCTTCTGGCCCGCATTCCAGCGCGCGATGTGGAACGCCGTTTTGCGGCGGCTGGCGCTCGTCTCGCGCGGCGACGAGGCGGACGCGGACCTCACGATAAATATCTTCGCGTTCCTGCATCAGAGCCAGATCGGGTACGAGCAATTCTGGTTCGACTGGCGCGGCGGCACGCTGAGCCGCGAGCGGGCCTCGCGCAGCCCCGTTGCGAGCGCTTATGCCGGCGAGGCGTTTGTTCCCGTCCGCGAGGCGCTGGAGGCGTATGAACCCGCCGGGAGCGCCAATCTCGGCCATCCATACTTCGCGCGGAGCATTCCCCGGACCATGCTGATCGAAGAGATGGAGGCACTGTGGGCCCCGATCGCCGAGCATGACGACTGGGACGCGTTCCACTCCGCGCTGGCTGAGATCGAGCAGATGCGCGATGCCTATGCGGGCGACGCGAAATCGTCGGCGCGCTCGGGGATGAGCGCATAAAAGCGCACGAGGCGCGGATCGACCTTCGCCGCAAGCGCCGTGCAGGTGACGATATCGCCACGGCCGGCGCGCCAGTTGAGATGAGCCTCATGGAGTGCGACGAACTCCGGCGTCGCCGCGAGCACGGCGTCGCCGACGAGGATGTGGATGGGCAGGCGATGCGCCTTGCCCTTCAGCGCCACCGTGCCGGCCTCGAGCCATGCCAGATCGGGAACGGCGCGTCGGGTGGCATCCGACGCGACGATGTCGAAGCCGATCAGCTTGCTCTCGCCCTCGACCCGCGAGGCGACGTTGACCGTGTCGCCGATGGCCGAGTAGTCGAACCGGCTTTCGAGGCCCATATTGCCCACCAGCGCCTCGCCGGTCGAAAGGCCGATGCCGATCGCGATACCGCTGAGCCCGCCCGACCGGTTGAGCTCGTCGAGCCGCGCCCGCATGGCGAGGGCCGCTTCGGCGGCGCGCCGGGGATGGTCGGCAACGTCGACGGGCGCGTTCCAGAAGGCCATGATCGCATCGCCGATGAATTTGTCGATCGTCCCCTGCCGCTCGATGATCTCCTTGCCGAGCGCGCCGAACAGCGTGTTGAGCATCGCCAGCGTCGCCGTGGGCTCGTGCGATTCGGTGAAGGCGGTAAAGCCGCGCATGTCGGCGAACATCACCGTGATCTCACGCGCCTCGCCGCCGAGCTTCAGTTGGTCCGCACTGCGCTCGATGCGCACCAGCAGTTCGGGGGAGACGTAGTGGCCGAAGGCGCGCCGCAGATGCTGGCGGTTGCGCTCGGTGAGCGAGAACTGGAAATAAACGATAGCCCCATAGACGAGCAGCAGCGCGGCGGTGGGGAAGGTCGCATCGATCAGCCAGCCGCGCGTCGCGAAAGCCGCATAGGATCCGGCGATGATCGAGCCGATGAGGGCGGTGGCGACCGCGAGGCCGGCCAGCGGGCCGAGCTGCATCACCACAAGGACGAGCAGCGTACCCGCTAGCGCGAAGCCGATGATCTCAAGACCGAGCACCCAGTCGGCTCGGCTCAGATACTGCCCCGAAACGATCTGGTCGATCACCGCGGCGTGGATCAGGACGCCCGCGCGGCTGACCGCAAGCGGCGTGCCGTGGAGGTCGAGCAGCCCGCTGGCTGAGGTGCCGACAAGGATGATACGGCCCTCCACCTGCGGGCGCAGCGACTGATAGCCCTCCTCGAGCACGGCCCATGCCGAGATGACCTGCGCGGGATCGGACGGCCTGTCGTAGAGCACGACCTCGCCATTGGCACTCGTCGTGACGTTGAACGGGCCGATACGGATGCCCTCGAGCGTGTGCCCGCCGACCGTGTCGCCGAGCGCGACCATGGTCTTGACGCCCAGTGCCAGACGAAGTGATTCCAGCGAGAGCGACGGGAACAAGCGCTTGCCGTCGCTCCACAGCATCGGTACGCGCCGCACCGTGCCTGCGGAATCTTCGGCGCTGAGGCTGATGCCGCCCAGCCCCGCAGCTGCATCCGCCAGCGCCGAAATCGGCGCCACGGCGCCCGTCAGCGGCGGCAGGGACTCGGAGGGATCGCCGCCCGAAACCGCGATCGTGGTCTTGGGTTCGAAGGTAAAGCGCGGCGCGCCGGCAGAAACGGAAAAGCCGAGCGCGACATTGCCCGCCCCGATCGCCTGCGCGAACGCCGCGTCATTGGCAGCGCCGAGCCGGTCGGGCTCGGGGAACATCACATCATAGCCGATCGAGGCAGCGCCGAGCTCGGTCAACCGGCTGGTCAGCGTCGCCAGCGCCGTGCGCGGCCAGGGCCACTGGCCCAGCCGTGCGAGCGACGCATCGTCGATATCGACGACCCGCACCGGACTGTCGATGCCGGCGCGCGGTTGCAGGCGCTGATAGAAATCGAAGCCGATGTCGCGGATCGCGACCACCGCAAGTGGATCGCCGAGCCGCAACACAACCAGCAGCACCACGATCAACAGGCCCAGCAATGTCGGCAGCAGCCGGCGCGAGAGCATGGGCCGGTTTAGCCGACTAGTCGAGATTTGGCGAGCGCCGTTCTAGGGATTGCACGGTTTGACGCGGCAAGTCTGAGGTGGTGGCGGTGGCGGGGGAGGCGTTGGCGTCGGGCCCACCGGCACCACTCGCGTGACATTGCCGCCGTCGTCGGTGCTGGCGGTGTCCGGGGTGTTGTTGAGGCACTCGCGCGCCTGCGCGAACCAGAATCGGCGCTGTAGCGGCGACTGGTTCATCGCATAGATGAATTCGCCCTTGAGGTGGGTGCGCGCATCGCCGGTGATCTTGCGTGTATCGCCCAGGATCACCGTGTCGTTCGAATTGATCTGTCCCAGCTCGCAAAAGCTCGACAGTTCCTTGCACTTGCCGTCCAGCGTGCAGAAGCGGACGATGCCGTGATAGAGCAACACGCGGGTGACCCCGCCTGCGCCGCCTTCGACGCGCACGTCGAACTCCGTGCCGCGCACGCCGATGGTCCCCGTCGGCGTGTTGATCTCATAGCGGTTCTTGGCACTGTCGCCTGTGGCGAAACGGAAAGCGCCGCCGAGCATGTCGACGGCAAGCTTGCCGGGCGAGCCGTCATTGCGGATCAGATAATCCTCGATGGTGAGCGCCGAGGAGGGACCGATCACCAGCTCGGTGTTGTCGGCAAAGAGCAACTGTACCTGGCCCTTGGGCCCGGTCTTGACGAGATCGCCGATGAAGACGTCGGACCCCACGACCAGCGTACGGCTCGCGCCCTCGAGTGCAGCCTCCGCTGCCGGATCGACGCCAACGGCGTTGCCCGCAGGACCGGCAAGAGCCGCACCCGGAACAAGGAGCAGAGTTGCAACCAAAAGTGCCTGAAGCTTACGCATCACAGTCGATCCCTCTTGGGCGGGGCCCATGATCGCGCCCCGCATCGCACCGTCTACGTGAACCGCCCCTGAATGATAGCATTCTAGAGCCCATTGCGACGAATCTTCGGCGCTTGCGGAGCGCCGGGCTTCTTGCCATGCTCGCTGCCGAAGGGTGGCTCCGGGGCGCGGTATCGGCGGCCCGGCTTCGGCTGGGGGGCCGGAGACAGGACGATGGGAGTATTTTTCGGGCTGCTGATCGGGCTCGAGATCAAGCACTACATCGCCGATTATTTCCTGCAGCCCGGCTGGATGCTGGCCGGCAAGGGAAACATCTTCCACCCTGGCGGCTACGCGCATGCCGGACTGCACGCGCTATTGTCCCTGATTGTGCTCGTCGGTGCGGGAACGCCCCTCGGGCTCGCGCTGGCACTGTTTGCGGCCGAGTTCGTGCTGCACTACGCGCTCGATTATTCCAAGGCCGCCTATTCGCGGGGGGTGCACCTCGACAACCGCCCGGCCCGCTTCTGGGCGCTGCACGGCATGGACCAGTTGCTGCACCAGTTGACCTATGTCGCGATGATCTACGCCGCGCTGCGGGCGCAGGGGCTCGCCTAGGCCCTATTTCTTCTTCTTTTTGGCCTTGGCGTCGTCGGGCGATTGCACCAGCTGCGCCAGGATCTCGTCGACAATGTCGAGATCCTGCCGGCGCCCAGCCGCCTGCTGCTGCAGGTCGACGAGATAGGACGTGGTGTAATAGAGCCGGCGGGCGAGCAGTGCCGCAAGGCTCAGCGCGATTTCCGCCTGGCTGCCCAGGAACGCGATGGCGTCGTCGATGACGTAGGCTTTGACGTCCGACAGCGCCTTGACCGAGGCCGAATAGGGCATGTCCAGCAGCACGCTCATTTCGCCGAACAGCGAGCCCGGCTCTTCGATGTAGCTGACCTGGGTGTCCTTGCGCAGCACCTCGACCTGGCCCTCGACCAGAACGAACAGCTTGCGCTCGTCGCCACCCTCGGTGATCAGGATCGCACCCGACTTGAAGGTCTCGAGCTTCCGCCCTTTGCAATAGTCGAGAATGTCCGGCATGGCCGCCCTCCGTCACCCGGCCGAAATACGCGAAACGCCGGTTTGGTGCAATCGCGGGCCCGTCAGGCGTGCCGAACCAAATGGTCGGTTGCCTCGGGAAGCCTGACCCAGCGCGAGCGCGGCTTGGGCGTCACGCGGATTCGCGCACCGCAATCGCAGGTGAGCGAAAAGGTGGCAAACATCGGCGTCGTCTCGGCTTCGACCATGACCCAGAAATCCTCAATCAGCCGCTTCGAACAGCGGCCGCAGCAAAGATCGCGCATGCGTGGTCTCCCCGAGTGTGACAGGGCCGAAATCTGCCGGTCCGGTGGATTGTTCCGGTGGGTTCCGATCACGATCCCCGCACGTCCGGCGACGGTTAACAGGGCTTAACCACGCGCCGGCCCATTGTACCAAAGCAAAGGGGCCCGCCTTGCAGCGGACCCCTCAAAATGCTGGACCGACAAGACCTTAGTGGTTGTCGCGCGGCAGGCCGGCGGTCTGCGCCAGGCGCTGATATTTCACCGCAGGCTTGAGCACGGCGCCGTCGCCCAGCTGGTCGGTGATGCCGCGCTGGATCTCCTGCCACGGCGTCTGGTGAGCCGGATATTTGTAGCCACCCATCGACGCCAGGTCGTCGCGCCGCTTCTTGATCTCCTCGTCGGAGATCAGGATATCGGCCGTGCCCGTGTTGAGGTCGATCCGCACCCGGTCACCGCTCCTGAGAATGGCGAGGTTGCCGCCCGCCGCCGCTTCCGGCGAGGCGTTGAGGATCGAGGGCGAACCCGACGTCCCCGACTGCCGGCCATCGCCGATGCAGGCGAGGGCCGTGATGCCCTTTTCGATGAGGTAGGCCGGCGGCCGCATGTTCACGACCTCTGCGGCGCCCGGATATCCGACGGGGCCGGCGCCCCGCATGAACAGCAGGGTGTGCTCGTCGATCTCGAGCGAGGGATCGTCGATCCGGTGGTGGTAATCCTCCGGCCCGTCGAACACGACCGCCTTGCCCTCGAACATCCCCGGATGCGCCGGATTGTTGAGGTAGCGCTCAAAAAATTCGGGCGAGATCACCGACGTCTTCATGATGGCGCTGTCGAACAGATTGCCCGAGAGCACGATGAAGCCCGCATCGTTCTTGAGGGGATTGGCGTAGGGCCGGATGACCTTTTCGTCCTGGATCGTGGTCGAACGGCAGTTCTCGCCGATCGTCTTGCCATTGACGGTCGGGGCATTCTCCTTGATCAGCCCCTGCTTCATCAGCTCGTTGACGACCGCGGGCACGCCGCCCGCATGGTAGTAGTCCTCGCCCAGATATTCGCCGGCGGGCTGGAGGTTCACCAGCAGCGGCACCTTGTGGCCGATCGTCTCCCATTCCTTGAGCTTGAGATCGACCCCGATGTGGCGGGCGATGGCATTGATGTGGATCGGCGCGTTGGTCGACCCGCCGATCGCCGAGTTGACCACGATCGCATTGTGGAAATTGTCCTTGGTCAGGATGTCGGAGGGCTTGAGGTCCTCCTTGACCATGTCGACGATGCGCAGGCCCGTGCGATAGGCCATTTCCTGGCGGTCGCGATAGGGCGCGGGGATCGCCGCCGAACCCGGCAGCTGCATGCCGAGCGCTTCGGCGAGCGAGTTCATCGTCGTCGCAGTGCCCATGGTGTTGCAGTAACCGGTCGAGGGCGCGGACGAGGCGACGATGTCGATCATCTGCTCGTAGTTGATTTCGCCGGTCGCATAGAGCTGGCGGGCTTTCCACACGATGGTGCCCGAGCCGGTCCGCTCGCCGCGGAACCAGCCATTGAGCATCGGCCCTACCGAAAGAGCGATGGCCGGGATGTTGACCGTGGCCGCGCCCATCAGCATCGCCGGGGTGGTCTTGTCGCAGCCGATGGTCAGCACAACGCCGTCGAGGGGATAGCCGAACAGGACTTCGACGAGGCTCAGATAAGCGAGATTGCGGTCGAGACCAGCGGTCGGCCGCTTGCCTGTTTCCTGGATCGGATGGACGGGGAATTCGAGCACGATGCCGCCCGCATCGCGGATGCCGTCGCGGGTGCGCTTGGCAAGCTCGATATGGTGGCGATTGCACGGGCTCAGATCCGAGCCGGTCTGCGCAATGCCGATGATCGGCTTGCCCGACATCAGCTCTTCGCGGCTCAAGCCGAAATTGAGGTAGCGCTCGAGATAAAGCGCAGTCATGTCCGCATTGGCGGGATTGTCGAACCAGGCGCGTGAGCGAAGCTTCTTGTCAGACACGCCATTGCCCTCGGTAGTCATTTCGTCCTCGGATCGGAAATTGTGCTTGTGAGCACATAGCGTATCGCAGGAGAAAAGCAGAGCCCTGTCTCTGCAACGCGCCGGGAATCTTTTCTTATTTTTTCGGCGTGCTGTCGCGGGCCATCAACCGCATGGGAACCTGTATGACTGGATCGTAGGGGCGGTCCCCTTCGAGCCGGGCGCGCAGCGCGAGTCCCGCAAGCCGGCCGGTATCGTAGTCGGACACCCGCACCGTGGTGAGGCTGGGGATCATGTGGACCGCAAAATCGAGATCGCCATAACCGGCTATGGCGATCTCATCGGGCACCGCCACGCCCAGGTCGCGGGCGGCAATCAGCGCCCCGACGGCGAGCAGGTCCGAGCCGAAGAAGATCGCATCGCATTCCGGAAACACCTCGCGAACGGTCCGGAAAGCCGTCATGCCGCCCGACAGGGTGCCCGTCCCCTCGATGGCGAGGCTGTAGCCCAGCGTCGCGCCCGACACCTCAAGACCGGTGCGAAATCCTTGCTGACCCACACCCCCCGGGGGCTTGGTCTGGCCGCAATAGGCAACATGGCGATAGCCCTGCCGCGCGAAATGTTCGCCCATCAGGCGCGCGCCCTCGTGAATCGACGCACCGGCCGCCATGTCGATGGGATCGGCCCCATCCCCCCAGATCTCGAGGACGGGCACCCCGATGCCGCGCATGGCCCGCCGCGCCTCCGGGTGGAGCGGAATCCCGGTGAACATCACCGCGGCCGGCCGAAACGGGCGGAGGATCTCGACGATGTCGTCGCGCAGGGCGTCCCGATAGCCCGTCTGCGCGAACATCAAATGGAAGCGGCTGCCCTCGAAGGCATCGACGGCCCCCTGCACGGCGCTCGCGAAATGCGGGTTCTGGAGGTTCGCCACAAAGACCGTGATGATGGACGATCGCCCGGACCGGAGGCTCGATGCGATGGAATTGACCACGTAGCCGGTCTTTTCGACGGCGGCCATGACGCGCTCGCGCGTTGCCGGCGTAACTTTTGCGGGCGTACTGAGCGCTCGCGACACGGTGATGGGTGACACCCCCGCCTCGCGCGCAACATCTTCGATGCGGACAGCCTTCCGGCCTCCGTTTGCGCCTTCGGAATCGCTCAAACGCACCCCCAAAATATGAAGGCAACTTAGCAGAAGACCGAACGTAAGGGGAACCCGCGGCGTTGCACCCGCCCCCGGCGGTGCAAAATCACCCCGCGGCGCGCTCGACGGTCACGGCGATCAGGCTCGATTCGCGGTCGTTCGGGGACGGACGAACCGGCGAGGGGCCGGGGTCGATATGGTGCGGAATGACGCCCGGATCGCGCCAATAGGCGACAAGATCGCCCGTTCCGCCGGGCCCGCGTGTCGCCGCCCCGTCCCACAGCACGCCGAGCAGATCGCACCGTCGCGCCAGATACGCATTGGCCCGCATCAGGCCGCGCTCGAACTGCGCCTTGTCGCGGCGATAGGAATAGTCGGT
>JBIQKK010000004.1:17167-19003 GCA_044506585.1 Hyphomicrobiales bacterium | reverse complement strand
CGGTGAGACCAATGTGACCACGCGATCGCGCGAGGCGAGGCGAGGCACCAGCCGGTCGGCAAGAGCCGCCACCGCGCGCTGTTCCTCGGCACGCTCCAGATTGCGATGCCCCGCGAGCGCCACCCGCGTTTCAGGCATCGCGCCCTTGCCGTCGGCCACGACGACCGAGGAAAGGAGCGTCCGGATCTGGTCGCGATCCTTGCGCTGCTCGATCTCGGGCAGAGCGGCATAGTCGGCACGTTCGAGTAGCGGATGGAGCTTGCGGTCATCATCGCGCACCGCGCCATATGACCACCCGTCGATCGCGCGATCCGCCGACCAGCGCCGGTGTTCCAGCGCGGCGAGAGCACCCAGGCGCTCATCCGCATCGGCGTCGTGGGGCGCGATCAGCCGCTGATGGGCATGGCGTTCCACGAGCATGGGCGCATGCGCGTCATGCTCCGATGTAAGGCCGATGGAAAAGAGCTTGGCCGCGAGATGGTCCGCGCTGCGGCGATTGGCGCGGCGGTAGGTTTCTGGAAGATGATTCCAGTCGGTACCGGCTCCCGCCGATCTTTCCGTGCTCCGCCGGTAAGCCTCGTGCAAGAGACGGGCGGCCTCGTCGCGTTGGGCAATATCGAGAATGTCGCTGACCATGAGGCGAGTGGGTCGCGTGAGCGGCAGGGGCCCGCTGTTGGGGTCGACGACATGCGGCGCTGCGTCCGAAAACACGACGCTCTCGGCATCGGGGTCGCGCAACCGCATGAAGGCGGGGGCCGCATAGCGACCTTCGCGCCGCCGCAGATCGGGCAACGCCAGCGCGAAACGGACATTGTCGGCATCATTGCCGAGGCACACGACTATCGCTGTCACGCGCGCGATGTCGTCTCGCGCGGCCAGTTGCGCCAGCGCCGCCTGCGAGAGGGCGGGCGCATTCTCGGCAGTCATGAGCTCGGCTTCGATGAAGGCAAAATCCGCTGCCTTGTCGAGCGCCGGACGAACCTCGCGGTAAAGCGCTTCAGCCGCCTGTGCGTGCCGATCGATCACCGTCACCATGGGCTTTTGAAGACCGCGGGCGATTCCGGAAAAGATCGCCTCTTCCGACACCGCCTGCCCGAGCCGGCCGAACCCGATGACGAGCACGTGCACCCGGTCCGCCGCCATGCGTTCCGCCAAAGCATGCGCCGGATGGCGGGCGAACATGTCGCGCGCCATCATCTGGGCCTCGTCGAACACCTGGATGCGGGACGCGCCGCTCTCGAGAGCGGCGACCCGGTCGGCAATCAGCCGGTCGCCCGTGCGGCACCAGATCGCCGGCGTCGCATCCTTGCGGACACTGGCGATCGACGTCGCGATCGCGGCATTGGCCTTCTCGTCGGCCAGCATGACGACCACCGAACGGGCGCGCTGCACACCGGCCGCGGCAATGAGATCGGATGTGCTCGTTGGCCGCTCGATGCCGATCAGCCGCCGGCCGGCCGTTGAGTCCGTGCCGGCCAGAACGACGTTCGCCTGTTCGCCGAGCGCCAGCGCCAGTTCCTCCGCATCCGCACTGTCGCCGACCACGACGACATGATCGTGCATGCGGGCCGCTCGCCAGGCGCGCAGCTGCCGCCGAAAGACGACCCAGAGGCTACCGAACAGCGCAAGATAAAAGACCAGCGCCGCGCAGAAGGCGCCGATGAGCGTCAGCGTATTCTGCTCGCCCAGAAAGGAGCCATCGAGCGTGAAGGCGAGCAGGACGGAATAAAGCGCGTCCTGCCAGCCCGGATGGTCGATGGGTGACGGCCCAATCAGCCGGCCGATGATCACCAGCGCAATCGCAAGGACCGCAAGGATCGCAATGACGATGGGCAG
>JBIQKK010000004.1:5015-17067 GCA_044506585.1 Hyphomicrobiales bacterium | reverse complement strand
CGGGCCAGCATGATGGCGAGGAGCACCCCGCTCGATCCACCCATCGCGCGCCGCTTGAGCTCGCTGAGGCTCTCCAACAGCGCCGCCCCGTCCGCCAGTGGCAACGTGTCGAGCTTTGCCTGGATGGCCCGCGCCGCGCCCGCCAGCGTGCTGCCGGTATCGCCGTCGCCGACCTTGGCGTCGAGCGCATTGATCTCGGCTTCGATGGAAAGCGCAGTGGCGATGATGGTCTCGAGAATCCGCCGCACCGCCGGATCGGATGAGGGCGCATAGTGGTGCGCGAGCGCATCCACTGGCGGCGCCACCGGGGCAGGCGCGGCGAGCGGGCGGAACGCCGGAAAGGCGGCGACATCGACCGGCGCGCGGAGGATCGCCTCGCGCTCAGGGGTGAGTTCCAGCAGCGAGATCGAGAAGCCGGGCATGTCGAGCGCCGTCATCACCTGCGCCGGACCGGCGAAGAGCCCGATGCGCGACCCCAGCGGCGAGCGCAGCAGATCGTTCACCAGCACCGCGCATTCGATGCCGGAGAGCCCGCCCAGATCGTTGAACAGCACGCCATAGCGCGCGCCCTCACGCAGGCGCGGCATGAGCGCGGTGACGAGCCGCTCGATCAGTGCGCGCGAGGAGGCAAAGCTCGTGAGTTCGGCGCCCGCTTCGCCGTGGATGCCGAGTCCGACTTCGACCTCATCTGCCCCGATCCGCTCATGCTTTGAACTCCCCGGCACCGTGCAGGTGTCCCGCGCCGCCCCGATCGTGAAAATCTCGGCCTTCGCGGCATTGGCCGCAGCCGCAATGTCTTCGAGGCTGCGGCCCGCTTCCGACATGAAGCCGGCGATGCGGTGGACGAACACGGTCCCGGCGACGCCGCGCGGCTGAGATACGTCGGGCAGCGCCACGTCGTCGGCGACGATGACCATCTCGACCTTGAGCCCGAGGCCCTTTGCGCGCTCGGCGGCCAGGCCGAAATTGAGCCGGTCGCCGGTGTAGTTCTTGACGATGAGGAGGCAGCCCGCCGGCCCCGTGACGGCGACGATCGCCGCGAGGACCGCATCCACGCTGGGCGAGGCGAAAACGTCGCCGCAGACCGCGGCGGTGAGCAGGCCTTCACCGACCAACCCCGCATGTGCCGGTTCATGCCCCGACCCGCCGCCGGATATGATCGCGACCCGCGACTTGTCCCAGTCCGAGCGCAACACCACGCGCGCATGGCTTTGAGGCGAAAATCGCGCCAGCCGGCCGCCGCTGGTCGCGACCAGCCCGTCGATCGCCTCCGAGACGATATCGGCCCTGTCATTGAAGAATGTGCGCAACCCATGTCCTCCCCATGCCGACCACGAAACGCGCGGCCGGCACCGGAAGTCAAGCGAGACAGGCGTGTGTCAGATGTGGTGGCAGCGCACCATGTGCCCGGCGCCCAGGGGGGTGGGACCGGGCATCACCTCTTTGCAGATCGAGGTCGCGCGGGGGCAGCGCGAAACGAACGGGCAGCCCACGCTTTGCGCGGTCCAGAGCGGAATATCGGTGGCCCGCCGCTTGTTTCCGGTCGCGATCTTGCGATTGGGGTTGGGCACGGACTCGATGAGCAGCTGGGTATAGGGATGCTGCGGCCGGTCGGTGATCTCCTGGCTTGGGCCTTGCTCGACCAGATGGCCGGCATAGAGCACCGCCGTGTCTTCGGCGAAATAGCGCGCCGTCGCGATATCGTGGGTGATGTAGAGCGCGGCGAGATTGCGCTGCTGCTTCAGATCCTCGAGCAGGTTGAGGATGCCGAGCCGGACCGACACGTCGAGCATCGAGGTCGGCTCGTCCGCCAGCAGGACTTCGGGGTGGACCGAAAGGGCCCGGGCAATGGCGACGCGCTGCCGCTGGCCCCCCGACAATTCATGCGGCCGCCGCTTGGCAAACTCGGCCGCGGGCTTGAGGCCCACGGCGTCCAGCAGCTGCAAGATCTCGTCGCCGACGGCACGTCCCCTGAGTTCGGGGCGATGCAGGCGGAGCGGCCGCTCGATGTGATAAGCCACGCTTTGGGTGGGGTTCAGCGAGCCGAACGGATCCTGAAACACCATCTGCACTTCGGAGCGATAGCGCTGCAGCCGGCGGCCGCGAAACGCTGCAATGTCCTCGCCCTTGAACCGGATCGAACCCTGGGTCGGCGTATAGGCCCGCGCCACCATGCGCGCGCAGGTCGATTTGCCCGAGCCCGATTCCCCCACCAGTGCCAGCGCCCGCCCGCGCACCAGCTTGAGCGAGACGCCCGAAAGGGCCTTGAGGATGACCTGGTTGAGGAAGGCGCCGCCGATGACGAATTCCTTGTCGACGGAATCCATTTCGACGACGGGTGCCTGAACGCCCGGTTCCACGCCCGCCGCCTCTAGCTCAGCAAGTGACATGCGGCCTCGCTCCGGTGCTCGGGATAAAAGCGCAAGGCCGGCGCCTGCTCGCGGCAGATCGGCATCGCGTGCGGGCAGCGCGGCGCGAACCGGCATCCCTGCGGGAGGTTGGTGAGGCCGGGCGGCGTGCCGGCGATGCCCTCGAGCCGGACGCGCGGTCCGGTGAGCGGAGGGAAGCTGCTGCCTAGCGCCCGCGTATAGGGGTGTTGAGGATCCGTGAGGATCGACTCGGCGGGTGCGACCTCCACCAGCTCGCCCGAATACATGATGCCGATACGATCGCAGAACTCGATCATCAGCCCCAAATCGTGCGTGATGAACAGCACCGAAAAGCCCATCCGGTTCTTGAGCTCGACGATCTGCTCGATGATGTCCCGCTGGACGACGACATCGAGCGCCGTGGTGGGTTCGTCCATGATGATCAGGCGCGGCTTGAGTGCCAGGGCGATGGCGATGCAGATGCGCTGGCGCATGCCCCCCGAGAATTGGTGCGCGTAATCATCGAGCCGCGCCGGAGGGATGCCGACGAGTTCGAAAAGCTCCATGGCACGTTTGCGGGCGCCTTGCTTGCCCACCTTCGGCTCATGCCGCTCGATGACGTCCATGATCTGTTCGGAGATGGGGATGACCGGGTTGAGCGCGTTCATCGCCGACTGGAACACAAAGCTCACCTCGCGCCAGCGATAGGCAGTGAGCCGCGCCTTGTCGAACTTGAGGACGTCGTCGCCATCGAGCCGGACCTGGCCGCCCGACACGAGACCCGGCAGGCGCGTCAGCCGCGCAATGGCGAAAGCGACGGTGGACTTGCCGCAACCGCTTTCACCCGCAAGGCCGAACGCCTCGCCTTCGCGAATGTCGAAGTCGATGCCGTTGACCGCGCGGGCGATGGAGTTCTCGCCCACATAGTCGACGGTGAGGTCGCGCACCTCCATCAGGACGCGATCAGAAGACATCGGCGCTTCTCCCGCGGCGCGTGAGGAACTTGCGGATACGGCCGATCTTGCGCGACGCCTTGAGCTGCGGGTTGGTCATTTCATCGACCGCGAAATTGACGAGAACGAGGGCCGCGCCCGTGACCATGATGGCGATACAGGGCGGCCAGATTTCCCACCAGGCGTTGCTCTGCAGCGCCATGTTGTTCTGCGCCCAAAAGAGCATCGTGCCCCAGGTAATGGCGTTGGGATCGCCCAGCCCGATGAATTCGAGAGCGGCCTCCGCGAGGATGGCTGCAATCGTGCCCAGCACCAGGCCGCCCATGAAAAAGCTCAGCATGTTGGGAAAGATTTCGATCAGGATGATGCGCCATTTGCGCTCGCCGAGAAGTTCGGCCGAGAGCACGAATTCCCGCGTTCTGAGCGATAGTGTCTGCGTTCGGATGGTTCGCGCCGACCAGCCCCAGCCGGTCGCCGCCAAAACGGCCCCGATGACGAAGGGACTGGCCTCCTCAACCATCGTCGCAATGACAATAATGAGGGGCAGCCCCGGTAGCACCAGCACCACATTGACGAAGAAGGTGATGATCTCGTCGGCCTTGCCGCCGAAATATCCCGCGGAGATTCCGAGGGCGAGGCCGATCAGCGCCGCCGCGCCCCCCGCGAAGAAGCCGACGCCGAGGCTGACCCGGCCGCCATAGACCAGCTGCGTGAATACGTCCTTGCCCATGCGCGTCGTCCCCAGCACATGCTCGTAGCTGGGCGGCTGGCTCGGCTTACCTGCGCGGCGGGTCGGGTTGTAGTCCGAGAGCAGCGGCGCCGCGAACGAGGTGGCGATGAGCAGGAGCAGGAGAATGACGCCCGCCATCCCCTTGCCGTTGGTAAGGAACGACGCCAGTGAC
Organism: Hyphomicrobiales bacterium; assembly: GCA_044506585.1. GTDB lineage: Bacteria > Pseudomonadota > Alphaproteobacteria > Rhizobiales > Devosiaceae > Devosia_A. The sequence goes on along the minus strand of JBIQKK010000004.1, from coordinate 12,843 downwards.
GATGGCAGCCGGGCGGTCCAGCCCGGCCTGGGCTTGACGCCAAGTTCGCGCATCAGGGCCGCATGATCGGGGGCGGCGCTGGTGCCGGCGACGGCCGGGAGCGGCACATTGATGCGCAAGGGAGGCGTGTGGGTCAGTTCGCTCATGCTTGCCTCACTTGCGCAGTCTGGGATCGAGAATGACGTTGGCGATGTCGGACAGCAGATTGGCCACCAGCACCGCCGTGGTCAGCAGCAGCAATTGTCCCTGGATGAAGGAATAGTCGCGGCTGCCGATCGCAGTGAAAGTGAACTTGCCGAGGCCGGGATAGTTGAACACCGCCTCGGTGACGAGCGCTCCACCCAGCATGTAGCCGATCGAAAGCGCGAGCGACGTGATTTGAGGTAGAATGGCGTTTCGCGCGACGTAGCGATATTTCACGCGGTTCTCGCTGAGGCCCTTGGCCTTGGCGAGGATGACAAAGTCCTCGTTGAGCAGGTTGATCATCACATTGCGCATGCCCAGGTGCCAGCCGCCGAAGCTGACCAGCAGGATGGACATCACGGGCAGGGTGGCGTGATAGAGCACGCTGCCGAGGAATGTGAGGTCGAACCAGTTCGCCGTCAGGTTCGGATCGTGCGCGCGGCCCAGAGGGAACCATTTGAGCTGCAGCGAGAACGCATAGAACAGCACCAGCGCGACGATGGCCGGTGTGAACGCATTCAGCATCACGTTGATGGGCGTGAAGAAGCTGTCGAAGAAGCCGCCGCGATTCCATGCGGCGTGAATGCCCATGAACGAACCGATGAGGAACGCAAAAGTGATCGCGAGGCCGACAAGGACCAGCGTCCAGGTCGCGCCGTAAAACAGCAGCGACGCCGTCGGCTCGGGGAACTGGACCGTCGAGATCCCGAAGTCGAGCCGGAAGACGCTGCCGATATAGGTGACATACTGCTCCCACAAATTGCCTTCGAGGCCGAAGGATTTGCGGATGGCGGCAACCTGGGATTGGTTGAGGCGCCCCTGAAACGAGGCGATGATGCGAGCCGAAGGATCGCCCGGCATCAGGCGCGGGATCAGGAAGTTGAACGTGATCGCGACAAAGAACGCCGCGAAGTAGAACACAAACCGTCTGAACAGAAAGACCATACGGCCAATCCCCCGGTAGATAACCGTGGCGGGATGCGACTCCCGCCACGGAAGGTCGGTTTAGAACTTAGCGCCTTCGATCGGCTTCAGCGCAAGGGCGTGCAGCACGCGCTCACGGTTGCCGTCATGCACCTGCGGGCGCACGAAGGGGTTCTCCTCGGTCACCCAGCCGGTGAAGCGGCGCGTCGAGTATTCGTACCAGATCGGGTTCGCGAACAGCGACACGACCGGAACGTTCTCGGCGACCAGCTTGTGCACTTCGGTCAGAGCCTTCTTCTGCTCGTCGATATCCGCCGTGCTCTGGAACTTGGCCAGGGCTTCTTCGATGGCCGGGATCGGCAACTGATGCATCGCCTGGAAGTCGATCTGGCCCGGCACCATCAGGCGCGGGTTGAACATCGGCTGGTACTGGCTGTACGGCGTCGGACCGGAATTGGTCCACATGACGAACACGTCGAAATCGCCACGCGGCACGGCCTCGAACCAGGCACCCTGGTCCATGGTCTTGAGCGAAGCGTTGACGCCGATGTCCTGCAGGTTCTCGGCGACCGTCTGCCCCGTGTTCACCCAGTCGGTCCAGCCCGACGGCATCGAAATGCCGAACGCGATCGGCGACCCGTCCGGGTTGTCGCGCCAGCCGTCACCGTCCTTGTCGACGAAGCCGGCCCCATCGAGCAGTTCCTTGGCCTTCTCGGGGTTGTACTCCATCAGCCAGGTGTAGGGCTGCAGGGCTTCCTCGTCGTACCAGGTGTTGAACATTTCCCCGGTGCCGATCGGGAACTTGGTCGCCGTGGTCAGGCCGAACGTCGCCACGTCGAGCAGCGTCTGCCGGTCGATGGCGACCGACATGGCCTTGCGGAAGTCGAGGCTGTTGAACGGCGCCTTGGTCGTGTTCAGCTGCAGGTTGACGTCCGAGCCCGGCGGCACCCAGTAATGGTTGAACTCCGACTGCGGCAGGAACGTCACGTCGGGATCGGTGAGACCGTCCCCGAGCCAGTCGAGATCGCCGTTCGACAGCGCCGCGACGGTCTGCTCGTTCCCGTTCATCTGCGGGAAGCGCAGGCAGTCGATGGCGTTGTCGGCATTGCCGCGGAACAGTTCGTTGCGGCACATGTCGTAGCCGTTGCGCGAGAAGTTGCGCGGCTCGGTCCACGGGCCCGTGGCGACCGGCGTCGTGTTGGCGAACGACTTGGGATCGGCGACGTCCTTCCAGATGTGCTCGGGCAGCGGATAGAGCCCGTTGAGGCCGTAGCGGGCGAGCGCGTCGGGTTCATGCAGGTGGAAGGTGACGGTGTAGTCATCGACCTTTTCGGCCGATTCCACATTGCCCGTCTCGCCATTGTAGACGTCGACACCCATGGGATAGTCCGGATGCGCCTTGGCGTATTCGAAGCTGAACACCACGTCGTCGGCGTTGAAGTCTTCGCCGTCGCTCCACTTGACGCCTTCGCGCAGCTTGTAGGTGACGGACTTCAAATCGTCGCCGACCGACCAGGAGACCGCCAGCGCGTCCTCGCGTTCGCCGGGATGCCAGACATTGTCGATCCACAGCGGCTCATAGGTGAAGTCGCGCGTGCGATGCTGGGCGCCCGGTCCGGGGCTGTTGGGATTGTAGTTCTCGACCATCGCGTCCGTATGGAACGGCAGCAGACGCAGGATGACCTCCTGATCCTGTGCCGAAGCCGGCGCGGCGATCGCGACGACCGACAGGGCGGCACCGGCGAGTGCCATGGCCCTCAATGTCCTTCTAGTCTTCTCCACTCTTTCCTCCTCCGTGGAATGATATGGGATCGATCCCATATTCCTTGTTCTGCTGTCGGCGGGAAGCGTCCGCTTTGGCCGACAGCCGTAAACGGCTTGCTAGGCGACCTGCCTTTCCTTGCGCGGCGCACCGACGCTTGCGCGCGCCACCAGGCTTGTTTCGACGATGGTTTCGAGCGGCCCGCTGTCGGGCTCGGCGATGAGTTCGAGCAGCATGCTCGCGGCCAGCTCGCCCAGTTCCTGCGTCGGCTGGCGCACCGTGGTGAGCGGCGGCCAGAGATGCTTGGCGTGGAAGGCGTCGTCGAAGCCCAGCACCGAGACGTCCTCGGGCACCCGTCGACCGCCCTCGCGCAACGCCGCCAGCACGCCGGCGGCCATATCGTCGTCGCCGGCGAAAACGGCGGTGAATTCCCGGCCGTCCTGCAGCATCTGCCGCGTCGCGGCGGCACCGAATTCCTGATTGTAGTCGCCGCTGACGACGTGAATATCGTCGAGGCTCAGCCCGTATTCGCCAAGCGCCGCGGCCACGCCCTCGAGCCGCGCGACGGTATCGCCGTAGTCCGGCTGCCCGGTCAGGTGGACGATCTTGCGGTGGCCCTGCTCGAGCAGGTGCCGCATCGCGCTCCGCGCGCCACCGAAATTGTCGAGACTGACCGTGCCCCGTGAGACCGGGCATTGGTTGCGGCCGATCGAAACCACCGGAATCTGTGCCCGGCGCACGATTTCGACCACATCGGGGCGCATGGGACGTTCGAGATAGACCACGATGCCGTCGCAGGAGCGATCGACGAGCTCGATGACGGCCCGGGCTTCCTCGTCCTGGTCGGCGAACCCCGACGAGACCATCAGCGCTTTGCCGGCCGCCCGGGTGACGCTCTGGAGTCCGTAAACGACGTTGGCGAAATAGGTGGTGCCGACGTCCACCACGACCGTACCGATCACGTTGGAGCGGTTGGACCGCAGGGCCTGCGCCAGCGTATTGGGCCGATAGCCGAGCTCGGCAATCGCCCGCTCGATGGCGTGGCGCTTGGCCTCCGAAACATAGCCATTTCCGGCGACGACGCGCGACACTGTCGAGCGAGAAACGCCCGCGTGCCTCGACACGTCGGTGATGGTCACCATTCCGCCCGTTCTCCTCCCGATCGACCGTGCGGGATCGATCCCACAAACTGGAATCGATCCCATGTCGAAGTCAAGCGGCTATTTCGACGAAAGTAGCATGGGGCGGAGGAAGCAGCCGGCGAGCACCGCGAAACGCGCGAACGGCGGGCTTGAGGCCCGGCCTTCCGGTTGTCGCTGCGCGGTGGAAATTGGAGCGGGCGAAGGGATTCGAACCCTCGACCCTAACCTTGGCAAGGTTATGCTCTACCCCTGAGCTACACCCGCACTCCAAGCGTCTCAGCGCCCCCCAATCTCTTGGCAGGGCGCAACGCGGGGCCTATATGCCCAATCGAAAATACCTTTGCAACTCAATTCTCCGGCGCTCGCGGATGCCCCTGAAGGTGGCAATCTGCACGGTGAACGCCCACTGAAGGAAGCTCTCGTGACCATCGATTTCGGCACTGCTCCGGCCCCGACCCCGCCCGTGGCGCTCGTCAAGGATTCGACCGACCGTGCGTTCCGCGCCGATGTCATCGATGCCTCGCTCGAGACCCCGGTGCTCGTCGATTTCTGGGCGCCCTGGTGCGGCCCATGCCGGGCACTGACACCCAACATCGAAAAGGTGGTCAAGGAAAAGGCCGGCAAGATCCGCCTCGTCAAAATCAACATCGACGAGAACCCCCAGATCGCGGGCCAGCTCGGCGTGCAGTCGATCCCCAACGTGTTCGCCTTCGCCGGCGGCCGGCCGATCGACATGTTCCTGGGAAATCTGCCCGAAAGCGAGGTGCGCAAATTTGCCGACCGCGTGATCCAGGCGGCGGGGCCCGGAAGGCCGCCGGCGGGCTCGGCGGAAGAAGAGATCAAGCAGGCGCTCGGCGCTGCAAAGAATGCCCTTGCCGCCAACGACCTCAATGCCGCCGCGCAGATTTATGGAATGGTGCTCCAGCGTGAGCCTGAGAACCCCGACGCGATCATCGGCATGGCCCGCGTTTACCTCAGTGCCGGTGAACCCGAGCACGCACAGGCGGTGCTCGATACGCTCAAGGAGCCGCAGCCCAAGAACGAGGAGTACACCTCGCTCGTCGCCGCGCTGAAGCTCGCGGGCGAAGCGGCGGACCTCTCGGCCATTGCCGAGCTGCAGCAAAAGCTCGAGTCCAATCCCGACGACCATCAGTCGCGTTTCGATCTCGCCCTCGCGCTCAACGCCGACAACCGGCGCGTCGAAGCCGCCGAACAGCTGGTCGCGCTGATCAAACGCGACCGTAGCTGGAACGACGAAGCGGCTCGCAAGAAGCTGCTCGACTTCTTCGAAGCCTGGGGCTTCAAGGATCCCGCCACGATCAAGGGACGGCGCCTGTTGTCGGCGCTGCTGTTCTCATGACGCACAGCCGGCCCCAGAGCCCCGCCGACCTGCCGCAATCGATCCCGGTGTTTCCGCTGTCGGGAGCGCTGCTCCTGCCCTATTCGCACCGGCCGTTGAACGTCTTCGAACCGCGCTATGTGGAGATGGTCGATGCCGCGCTCGCCGGTAACCGGCTGATCGGCCTCATCCAGCCCGAGGACACCTCCGAGGAAAGTCCGCGCGGCCGGGCACCGCTGCAGAAGATCGGCACGGTCGGCCGCCTCACGCATTGGGAGGAAAACGGCGAGGGCCGCTATTTCATCATTCTCGAAGGGCTGACGCGGTTCGAACTCACCACCGAGCTCAAGGTCATGACGCCCTATCGGCAGGCGATGATCGATGCCTCGGCGTTCGCGTCTGATTTCACCCGCGCCTATGGCGAGGAGGATGTCGACCGCGACCGGTTCCTCAAGATGATGCGCGACTACGCCGAGTTCGCCAATTTTGAACTCAACTGGGATGAAATCGAAAAGACCGGGACTGCCGACCTCGTAAATTTCGCCTGTATGGTCTCGCCCTATGGCGCCAGGGAGAAGCAGGTGCTGCTGGAGGCCCGCTCGCTGGGCGACCGCGCCGAGACGCTGATTGCGCTGGCCGAGTTCGAGATGGCCAAGGGCGGCGCGGGAGCGCCCCTGCAGTAAATGAGCGAGACCACCGAGCGCCGCTACGAGGTCGACCCGCGCACGCTCGAAATGCTGGTGTGTCCGTTGACCAAGACGCGGCTCGTCCTCAGCACCGACAAGACCGAGCTGATCTCGGTCGCCGCGCATCTGGCCTTCCCCATTCGCGACGGCGTTCCCATGCTGAGCCTCGATGAAGCGCGCGATGTCGAGCCCGACGAAATGCGCGTGCAGTTTCCTCCTGCGATCTGAGGGGATAGCGGACAATGATCGAGCAGCCGCCGCACGGCATCGTCCCAATTGTCCCCTGTACCGATATCGAGGCGAGCACGGCCTTCTACGCGCGGCTGGGACTGCGCGTCCTGAGTGACCATGGAAGCTACCGGATTCTCACCGACGAGAAGGGCTGGCGTCTCCATTTGTCGAGCGAGGCGCCGCGGGACTGGATCGTGCCACAGAGGAATCCGAACGGACTTTACCTCTATCTCGAAGATGTCGACGGGCTGGCGGACCGGCTGAAGGATCTGCTGCGTGACGGCGGGCCCGTACACAAGCCCTGGGGCATGTATGAATTCGCGCTCTCGGATCCGGATGGCACGCTCGTGCGCGTCGGCCGGCCAAGCCGCCAGGCGCAGGACTAGAGTGGCATTCCACGCGTGAGGCGCGGTCCATCACTTTCGAGGCCGGCGGCGCGCGAGATCAGCGCATCCTTGATCGGGCTCATCCGATCGACCAGGCCCAGCCCCAGATCGCGCAGCGCACGCAGCGGCGGCGCGTCGTTCGAGAACAGACGATTGAGATTGTCGGTGACCGCCGCCATGAGCGACGTGTCGAAGCGGCGCCATTGCTGGTAACGCTCGAGGACATCGGGGCTCCCGGGATCGAGCCCGAGCCGCATCGCGTCGATGAGCGTTTCGGTGAGCGCCGCGACATCCTTGAGGCCGAGGTTCAGGCCCTGCCCCGCGAGCGGGTGGATGACGTGCGCCGCGTCACCGATAAGCGCGAGGCGTGGCCCCATGAAATCGCGGGCGATCTGAAGCCGCAGGGGGAAGCTCTGGAGGCTCTCCTCGACCGTGACCTTCCCGAGCGATGACCCCATCGCCGCTTCGATCAGGCCCGCCGTCTCATCGAGCGGCAGGGACTTGAGGCGCGCCGCTTCGGCGGTCCGTTCAGTCCACACCAGCGACGACCGGTTGCCGGGGAGCGGCAGGCTCGCGAAGGGTCCCGCGGGACGGAAGTGCTCGTAGGCCGTGCCCTCATGTGGCAATTCATGGGCGATCGTCGTGACGATCCCCGCCTGATGATAGTCGTGGCTGACGACCCCGATCCCCGCCATGCCACGGAGCGCGGACATCGCGCCGTCGGCCGCGATGATGACCGGTGCCTCGAGCGTGCGGCCATCCTTGAGGGAGAGACTCGCGCGCGCGGGGCCGGCCGCATAGCTGGTAACCTCGACGGGCGCGACGAAGGTGACGCGATCTGCGAGCGCTTCGAGCAGGACGCGCGTCAGCACCCGGTTTGGGGCCATATGGGCATAGGGCTCGCCGGGAACGACGTCGCCCTCGAAGGTCAGGAACACGGGCCGCGAGATGTCGCCGGTGCCCGAGTCCGTGATCTTCATGGCGCGGATGGGCTGAGCCTCGGGCGCGATCCCGCTCCAGACGCCCAGGACCTCGAGGACGCGCCGAACACCCGCCGACAAAGCAAAGGCCCGCTTGTCGTCGGGCACGCTGAAGGCGCGGCGGTCGACCAGCGCCACCCGCAACCCTTGCTGGAAGCGGGTCAATGCCAGCGCCTGCGCCAGCCCCACCGGGCC
>JBIQKK010000004.1:0-4915 GCA_044506585.1 Hyphomicrobiales bacterium | reverse complement strand
GCAACCCTTGCTGGAAGCGGGTCAATGCCAGCGCCTGCGCCAGCCCCACCGGGCCTCCGCCGACTATTATGACATCATACTGCTCGCCGCTCATCGGCTGTTCCCTTGGTTGAGATGCTTGTCGCCCCTGTGGCCTAGGTAAGCAAGCCTCTCACGCAGGCACCCTGCTGCGTAAAATGTGAGCAACCACGCCCCATTTGCATAGGAATTGGGCGATCCGGCGAAGTGCGGCCCTCCCTCGCCATTGGTTCCCTCGCGGGTCGCCGCGATTCCATCAACAGAATCAACCGACTGCCGATTGCAGCAGGAAATTGGCACGGCGCTTGAGTCTCGGACCCCATTGGAGAACCAACTCCCGGAACTCGAAAGGGGCATCCATGAAACTGGTGATCGCAATCATAAAGCCGTCACGACTCGAGGAGGTGCGCCAGGCGCTCAACTCGCTCGACGTGCACGGCATGACGGTGACCGAAGTCAAAGGCTATGGCCGGCAAAAGGGCCATTCCGAAATCTACCGCGGCACTGAGTACGCCGTGCACTTCGTCCCCAAGCTCAAGATCGAAATCGCGGTGGACGACGGCCAGGCCGATTCCATCGTGACGGCCATCCGCGAGAGCGCCCAGACCGGGCGCATCGGCGACGGCAAGATCTTCGTCCTCGACCTCGCGGCCGTGACCCGTATCCGCACCGGTGAGACCGGGGCGGCCGCCCTGTGACGCCAATTCTTAGGAGAATCCCGCAATGACAGCGTCGAAAACGTCAAAAATCCTGGGACTGGCGGCCCTTACGGCCCTCTGCGCCCTCCCGGCCCTCGGCCAGGATGCCCCCGCCCCTGAAGTCGTCGAAGAAGTGGTCACCCCCATCATCGACAAGGGCGACACCGCCTGGATGCTGGTGTCGACCATGGTCGTGATCCTCATGACCATCCCGGGCCTTGCCCTGTTCTATGGCGGCCTCGTCCGCGCCAAGAACATCCTGTCGGTGCTGAGCCAGGTCTTTGCCGGCTTCTGCATGATCGCCCTGCTCTGGGTGACCTACGGCTACTCGCTCGCCTTCGGCGGCACCGAAGGCGGCCTCAGCGCCGTCATCGGCGATTTTTCGAAGCTCTTTTTGGGCGGCGTGACGATCGACTCGACCGCGGCCACCTTCTCGGCCGGCTTCGAGCTGCCCGAGCTGGTGTTCGTGGTGTTCCAGCTGACCTTCGCGGCGATCACCTCGACCCTCATCGTCGGCGGTATCGCCGAGCGTATGAAGTTCGGCGCGGTGATGCTGTTCCTCGCCATCTGGTTCACCTTCTCCTACCTGCCGATGGCGCACATGGTGTGGTCGGGCACGGGGTATCTGTTCAACCTCGGCGCCTACGACTTCGCCGGTGGCACCGTGGTCCACATCAATTCGGGCGTCGCCGCGCTGGTCGCCGCCCTGGTGCTGGGTCCGCGCTCGGGCTTCCTCAAGGAGCCGATCCCGCCGCACAACCTCACCTTCACCTTCATCGGCGCCTGCCTCCTGTGGGTCGGCTGGTTCGGCTTCAACGCCGGCTCCAACCTCGAGGCCAACGGTCTCACCGCGCAGGCCTTCCTCAACACCGTGACCGCTCCGGCGGCTGCGGCGCTGGCCTGGGGCCTCGCCGAAAAGTTCACCCGCGGCCATGCGAGCCTTCTGGGCTTTGCCTCGGGTGCGGTGGCCGGTCTCGTCGCCATCACCCCGGCGGCCGGTTTTGCCGGAACCATGGGCGCGATCGTTCTCGGCGCGATTGCCGGCGTGGTCTGCCTGTGGGCCGTCGTCACGTTGAAGCCGATGCTGAAATACGACGACAGCCTCGACGTATTCGGCATCCACGGCGTCGGCGGCATCATCGGTGCGCTCGGCACCGCGATCGTCGCCAGCCCCTCGCTCGGCGGCTACCCGCTCGCCGATTACGAAATGTGGAGCCAGCTCGTGAAGCAGGCGACCGGCGTCGGTATCGCCGTGGTCTGGTCCGCCGTCGTGGCGCTGATTGCCATGCTGATCGTCAAGGCCGTGTTCGGCGGCGCCCGCGTGAGCGAGTCCGGCGAGAGCGACGGTCTCGACCTGACCTCGCACGGCGAGCGCGCCTACAATTAGGCGGCGACGCCGCCTGGCGAAGGCCGGTTCGGGCGGGCGGTTACTCCCCCGCTGCCGCCCGAACCGACAAGAGTTGGGGAGCCCGGCCCGTTGCCGGACTCCCCCGACGATCCGACCCGGCGTGCAGTCCATGCGCCCCCGTGGCCCGCCACAGAGGCTTCCCACTCGCAAACGGCGTGGGCTGCACACCCGGTCCGATCCGACCGATCCAGGAACATACCGGCTGCCTATGCCTTAGGCAGACGTTCCTTGTTTTGTGCCGCTTTTTTGCGCACCATGCATCCGGCGTGCGGCCCTGCCGACGTCCCAGCCGATAACCTCCTGAAATCCCTCGCCTTCTCACGCGTCCGTTTCTGGCATGAGTCTTGAGTCCATTGCCGCGCGAATAGCCGGATGCGAGCCGGCTGATGGGGAGGCTTCAATGGTGGACCAGTCGCTGGTCGGACTCGACGTATTCTTCTTGCTGATGGGCGCGATCCTCGTGTTCTCGATGCATGGCGGCTTCGCCTTCCTCGAGCTGGGCACGGTGCGCGGCAAGAACCAGGTGAACGCGATGGTCAAGATCATCGTCGATTTCGCCTTCTCGACCCTGGCCTATTTCTTCGTGGGCTACTGGATCGCCTATGGCGTGACATTCCTCGCCAGCGCCCCGGCGCTTTCGGGCCTGGGCGACGCCGGCTTCGCGCCGCAAGGCCTGGGTCTCGTCAAATTCTTCTTCCTTGCGACTTTCGCCGCCGCCGTTCCCGCGATCATTTCGGGCGGCATCGCCGAGCGCGCGAAATTCTGGCCGCAGGTCGCGACCGCCGCCATCATTGTCGGCCTCGTCTACCCCTTCAGCGAAGGGATCGTCTGGAACGGCAATTACGGCATCCAGGACTGGCTCGAATCGGCGTTCGGCGCCCGCTTCCACGACTTCGCGGGCTCGATCGTCGTCCACGCGGCCGGTGGCTGGCTCGCGCTCGCCGCGGTCCTCGCGCTCGGCGCGCGCACGGGGCGCTACGGCCCGAACGGACGTCCCTTCCCGCCCTCGTCGATCCCCTGGCTGGGCCTCGGCACCTGGCTGCTCTGCATCGGCTGGTTCGGCTTCAACGTGATGTCGGCGCAATCGACCGAGGGCGTATCCGGCCTCGTCGCGCTGAACTCGCTGCTCGCGATGGTCGGCGGGATCGTCGCCGCCGCCATCGCCGGCAAGGCGGATCCCGGCTTCGTGCATAATGGTGCGCTGGCGGGCCTCGTTGCGGTCTGCGCCGGCTCCGACGTGATGCACCCGGTCGGTGCGCTTGTCGTGGGCCTCGTTGCGGGCGTGATCTTCGTGCGCGGCTTCACCATCACCCAGGAGCGGCTCAAGATCGACGACGTGCTCGGGGTCTGGCCGCTCCATGGCCTCTGCGGCCTTTGGGGCGGTGTCGCCTGCGGCATCTTTGGGCTCGAAGCGCTGGGGGGCATGGGCGGTGTCTCGTTCGTCGGCCAGCTCGTGGGCTCGATCGCCGTATCGGCCTTCGCGCTGATTGCCGGCACCATCCTCTACGCTGTCGTCAAGCGCGTCGCCGGCATCCGCCTGACCGACGAACAGCAGCGCCGCGGCGCCGACCTGAGCATCCACTCGATCGGGGCCACGCCCGAGGAATTCTGAAGGACGCGAACAGTGAGTAGCGAATAGGGGCGGCCGAACCCTGCCCCCTATTTCGCTACTCGCTACTCGCTACTCGCTACTCGCTCCTTCCCCCTGCCCATGGTTAGCTTGCGATTAACCACGCCCAAATAGGATCGCGACTCGAGTTTGTTCAGAGTTTTGCGATGCCGGCACGCCCCCTGCTTGAAGACCATTCGCCGCCCGCACCCGCCATCGCGATCACCATACCGGTAAGGCTTGTTGGCCTCGTCGTGCTGGCGCTGGTGGCGATCGTCATGGTCGCCCTCGCGTCATGGAACGTGAACGACCCCTCGTTCTCCTACGCGACGGCCACGCCCGCCACCAATTGGCTCGGTTTCCCGGGCGCGGTGGTCGCCGACATCAGCTTCCAGGTTCTCGGCCTCGGGATCATTGCCTTCCTGGTGCCGCCGGCACTGTGGGGCTGGGCCTTCATGCGCCGCCGGGTTCCCTCGGCCATCGGCCTGCGCCTCATCGCCTGGATTGCCTCGACCGTGCTCGCGACGGGCGTCCTCAGCTTCCTGCCGGCGCCGGCGAGCTGGCCGCTCCCCACCGGACTGGGCGGACTGATCGGCGGCGGCTTCACCAATCTTGCGACCCTCGTCACTGGGGACAATCCCCAGCCGGTGACGGCATGGCTCTTTGCGATCATTCTCATGGCGCCGACGCTCGCGCTGTTCTGGGTTTCGCTCGGACTGGGGGCCATCGTGTTGCCCAGGATGCCGGCCCCACAGGGCAAGGGCGCCAAGGGCAAGCCGGCCGCCGACGAACCGGACCGGAACAGCATTCTGGAGGTCGTGATCGGCGCCTTCGTCCATCTCGCCTTCTCGGCCAACACCGCCTTCCGCCGCGCCATCGCCAGAGCGCGCGACAACGCCGCGGCGCGCCGCGAGGCCGAGACTGCGCCATGGCGCGAGGGTGCCGTCGAACCCGCAATGGCCGGCCGCGTGCCGCCGGTACTGGGGGAGGAACGCCAGGAACCGCAGCTTCACATCGAGCGCCGCATCTTCGCCCCGGCCCAGCCCGGCGAGGACGACGAGGACGATTACGCCGAGACCGCCGATGAAGAGATTCCGGTCGCTCCGGTTCCCCGTGCACGTGTCGCTGCGCCCGCCCGGCGCCCGGCTCCCGGTTCCCGCGCCGCGCGCGAAGCCCAGCCTT
>JBIQKK010000073.1:0-13991 GCA_044506585.1 Hyphomicrobiales bacterium | reverse complement strand
GTGGCGGAGGCTGCGGCGAAACTCGGTGCGATGCTCGAGGCCGCGCAACAAAACCGTGAGTTGTTGTTCTCGATCGCGGAAGACAATCGCGCGCAGGCCTCGCAAATCGCCGAAGTCAATGTCTCCGTGCGGACGCTCGATGAAATGACCCAGCACAATGCCGCGCTGGTCGAAGAGACGAATGCGGCGATCGAGCAGACGGAGGCTCAAGCCACTGAACTCGACAAGGTTGTCGAGGTGTTCCAGATCGCGGAGTCCGAGGTGGCCAGAGACAAGCCACGCGCACGCGCACCCGCCGAGCGCCGTGCGAGCAAGACCACGCGCAACACCTATCTCAGCGAAGGTAACGCCGCGCTCGACTGGGCGGAGTTCTGACGCCCGCCCAAAAAACTCATGCCAGGGCCGCGGCCACCAGCGCCTTGGCGTGCAGGTCCGCAGTATCGTAGGTCGGCAGCGGGCTGCAGGAATCGTCGATCAGCATCCCGATCTCGGTGCATCCCAGGATCACCGCCTGTGCGCCGCGTGCCTGCAACCGTGCGATCGCGTCCACGTAAGTCCGCCGGGACTCGTCGCGAATGACGCCATGACAGAGCTCGTCATAGATGATGCCGTTGAGGTTCGTGATGCCGACATCGGGGACAATCACGTCGAGGCCGCGCTGTTCGAGTACGTCGATGTAGAATCGCTTCTCCATTGTGAAGCGCGTCCCCAACAGAGCGACCGTGTTCATACCATCCGCAAGAAGCGTGTTGGCGGTTGGATCCGCGATGTGAACGAAGGGCACGGTGAGCGCGTCAGCGATCTGCGGGGCACACATGTGCATCGTGTTGGTCGCGAGACCTATGACACCGCACCCCTGTTGTTCGAGCGACGCGGCGATGGCGGCCAACTGGCGGCCGGCGCCAAGCCAGTCGTCGGCCTCCTGCATCTTGGCCACTGGCGCAAAGTCGACCGAGTGGACGACCACCGGCGCGGAATGGAGGCCACCGAGACGACGCGATGTTTCCCGATTGAGCACGGCGTAATAGTGGGCGGTGCTCTCCCAGCTCATCCCGCCGATGAGGCCGATGGTCTTCACGCGCCGCGAAGCCTTGCGGGCAGGTCGCGAAAGGCTGCCACGACCTGCAGATAGGCCTCCCGCTTAAATGGCACGATCAGGTCCGGTAAGGCCGCGAGTTCTTCCCAGCGCCATTGATCGAACTCTGCGGGCATTGTTCCGGCGCCCGGCGTCGTGACATTGATTTCCTGATCGCTGCCAGTGAACCGATAGGCGAACCAACGTTGGCGCTGGCCGCGATACTTGCCCTTGAGCGACACACCCAGCGCTTCATCGGGCAGGTCGTAATAAATCCAGCCGGGCGCCTCAGCGATGAGTTCGACCGAACGGATCGATGTCTCTTCGAACAATTCCCGGAGCGCCGCTTCGTGCGGCTCTTCTCCCTTGTCGATGCCACCTTGCGGCATCTGCCAGGGAGCACCGAACTCAGCTGAGTCCTCGGGGTCGTCTTCGGGCTTGCGCCTGCCGATGAAGACCAGGCCGGCGGCGTTGAAGACAGCCGTGCCGACACAATCGCGGTAAGGCATCGACTCGCGATCGGGGCGCGTCATGCCGGTCCCTTCATCAGCGTACTGACGGGCACGATCGCAAAGCCCCTCTCTTCGGCAGTCTTGGCCCATTCGGCAACAGTTTGAACAGATACCGGCAGTGCCGAAACCACCGCGATGGCCGATCCGGTGTCCGTGGCGCGAGCTTCGAGAGCGGCCAGCTGCTCCAATATTGCGGCACGCGACGGCGTCAGGTCCAGCATGAGGTCTGCCCGGCCGTACTCCACACCGTTCGCACTTGCCAGTTGCTGGGCAACGGAACGATTGGAGCTTCCGTCATCGAGATAGCCGATGCCGCGGGAGCCGAGCTCCTCCATCACCGGCGCGAGGTCGGCCGTGGAGGCCGTGAAGCGCGCGCCCATATGATTGATCAGTCCCACATAGCCGCCGAACTTGGCCATGACGGTGTAAAGCTTCTTGAGATTGTCACGCGGCGCCTGACCGGTGAGCAGCGTATCGGGACCCGGATCGCTTTCGGGATAATCAAACGGTTCGAGCGGCACCTCGAGCAGGACCTCATGTCCACTGGAGCGAGCCGACGCCACGGTCCGCTCCAATCCCTTGCCGTAGGGAGCGAAGGCAAGCGTCACGGGTTCGGGCAATGTGTCGATCGCCGCCGCCGTCCCGCTTTCGTTGAGGCCAAGGCCGGTCACCACTATTGCAACGAGCTTTTTACCTCCGGCCGTCTCTGGCGTGAGGCCCGGACGCGAATAGGCATCAAATGGACGCTGCCCTGTGGTCGAGACACGCGGGATCGTCCCTTGCTCGGTTTCTTCCAGGAGTTCAGGGAATAGTCCGTCGGCCGTAGCACTGCCGAAATCGTCACCCATGGGCTGGCCGTCTGGGACGTCGTCACCGACGATGATAACGCCCGAATTGTCGATGGGTGTTTCCGGCTCGGCGGTGATCGTCGCCATGCTTGCGGCGCTGACGGTGCTCGCGATTGCATTGACGTTCTGGGTGCCTCGGACATCGATCTCCGCCACAGGCCGGCCGCCCATCGGATCATTGACCAGCAGCACGCGCGCTCCGACGCCCAGCACGATCAGTGCAGCGGCGCCAAAGGCGAGCCGCGCCAAAGGTAACTCAGTCGGCCGAAAGCCGGCACTCCGCGTGGTTGCTGGTCTGGAGGGTCGCCTCCGGCCCAGTGGCGCGCTGAGATCGTCCGCCATCGCTCAGCTCCTGGGGCGAATCGTTCGCCCCCTCCGATACGCCGAGCGATAGCACATTTGCGGGTCAGCCTTCCGCTTTGGGCGGGAAGGCGTCATTCTTCTCGGTGCCCAGCAGCAGCTTGATTGCGTATTGCAGCTGGGTGTCCTCCTCCTTGTTGGCGGGAACGTAAACAGACGATCCAGTGGTCGCCTGCTCCTCGGTGCCGCCACCGATCTGGCCGGACAACCCGGCTTCGCCCAGAATTTCGTCGCGTCCGGCGAACTCGGCGGGGACGTTTTCCTTGATCAGGATATCCGGGTGAATGCCGGCCGCCTGGATGGAACGATTGGAGGGCGTGTAGTAGCGCGCAGTGGTCAGCCGAATGCCGCCATTGGCGCCCAAATGGATGATCGACTGGACCGAGCCCTTGCCGAATGAGCGCGTGCCGATCAGCGTTGCGCGCTTGTGATCCTGCAGCGCTCCCGCAACGATTTCAGCCGCCGAAGCCGAGCCGCCATTGATCAAGACGATCAGCGGAACGTCGGCAAGTTTTGCGTCGAGATCATCGGGCTTGGCATCATAGCGGCTCGCTTCTTCCTCGTCGCGGCCGCGGGTCAGCACCACCGCGCCCTGCTTGAGGAAGGCGTCGGTGACATACACCGCCTGGTCGACGAGACCGCCGGGATTGTTGCGCAGGTCGAGGATGATGCCCTTGGGTGGCGTGCCGTTGCGCTCGGCGTAGATGTCTTTGATGGCCTTCTGAATGCCCGGATAGGCCTGCTCCGTGAACCGGGCGAGCCGGACGACCGCGATATCGCCTTCCATCACGTAGCGCACCACGCGCTGGGCGATGACGTCGCGGGCAAGTTCGAAATAGAGCGGCTCGGTCGCGCCTTCGCGCACGACGGTGATCTTGATCTTGGAGCCGATGGGGCCGCGCATTTTTGTGACGGCTTCATCGAGCGTCATGCCCTGCACGGATTTGCCGTCGAGTTCGACGATGTAGTCGTTGGCGAGGACGCCGGCGCGTTGCGCGGGGGTGTCGTCGATGGGTGAAACGACCTTGATGATGCCTTCCTCCATCGTGACCTCAATGCCGAGGCCGCCGAACTGACCGGACGTATCCTGTTGAACATCCTTGAACATTTCCGGATCGAGGTAGCCGGAATGGGGGTCGAGGGAGGTGAGCATGCCGTTTATGGCGGCGCGCAGCAGGCGCTGCTCGTCGGGGGCGTCGACGTACTGGCGGCGGATGCGGTCGAAGACTTCACCGAAGAACGTAAGGTCCTGATATATCTCTTCTTCCGAGCGCGCTGGGGGCGCGGGGGCGGTGGCCACTTCGTCCTCGGCGGGCGGTTCGGGCTCGGATTCGGGCGAGCTCGGAGCGGGTTCCTCCGTCGAGGAAGGCGACGGTTCGCTCAACGGCGGCTGCGATGACGGGGGTGCCAGCTCGGTCGAGGGCGGTTCGCTGGACATCTGGCCGACCGGCACGGCGCTGACCCGGCCATTGTTCTGGATCACGAGAACGATGGCGATGATGGCGACCAGCGCCACGAGCGCGGCAATGACAGCGCGCGAAGAAGTCAGACGCATCAGGGTCTATCCACTCTGAGTCAGGGTTGTGGTTGTGGGAGTGGCCCACCATCCGGTCGGATCGATAGGCGTATTCTTGTTTCGCATCTCAATATAAAGGGTCGGCCTTGAAGCACCAGCGCTGGTCGCGACGGTCCGTCCACTTGTGCGTGATCCCATGGCCCCCAGCCGGTCACCCATCCGAACGAACTGCCCCATCTTGGCGTCGACGGCCGCAAGGCCCGCCAGCAGGATCGTGTGATCCTGGCCCACATCAAGAATGACGATTTGGCCGTAATTGAGGTAGTCGCCCGCGAAGACGACCCAGCCATCGGCAGGGGCCAGTACGGGGGCTTCGGCGCGGGTCACGATCGAGAGCCCCCGGCTGATGCCGCCGAAGCCGTCGCCATCGCCATAGTTGGTGACGTTCACGCCGGAGACGGGCAGGTTGAGAAAGCCCCGGGCCGAGGCGAACGGGACCGCGGGTTCCGTGCGCTCGGGATTGGCCAGCGCCATCATGACGGTTTCGGGGTCGAGCCTGGGGGCATTCGCACCCGAATTGGCGCGCTGGGTGGCGGCGGCGGCCGTCGCAACCGCGTCGGCCTGCTTGCCCAGATCGGCGATCTGCTGCTTGAGCTGAGCCGCGCGCTCGGCCATCAGGGCAGCCTCCTGCTCTTCGGCAGCAAGCGCCTGGGTCGCCGTCTCCTCACTGGTCTTGCGTGCCGCAATGAGCGTTGCGATGCGCAGTTGCTCTTCCTCGAGCACGCTGAAATTGGCCTTGAGGTTTGCCTCTTCGGCCTGGGCGGCAAGCTTGATCTGGTTGAGATTGTTGAGGTCCGCCATCACCTGGTCGGCCTTGGCCTGCAACTGGGGCAGGATCGCCGAGATCAGCATGGCACTGCGCGCTGAACCGAGGGCGTCGGAAGGATCGACGATGAGGGCAGGCGGCGGATTGCGGGAGATACGCTCGAGGGCCGCGAGCACATTCGAGATCGACGCATCCGCGCCATCGAGGCGGCCGCGCGTATCGAGTTCGGCAACGATGAGATCGCCGATCTTTTGTTCGACCGCGACGACATCTGCCTCAGCCAGTTTGACGCGTTCGGAGGCGGCAATCAGAGCGGCGTTCTGCTTGTCGCGATCGCCCTTCATGGCTTCGATCTCGGCCTTGAGGGCGGCACTGCGTTCGGCACTCAGCGACAGCGACGCCTCGAGTTCGGCGAGCGTTGTCTGGCTGCTCGCCGTGCTTTCGCGAATCCAGTCCGGCGTCAGTTCCTCCGGCGCCGATGACGACGAGGTGGCCGATGACAGGTCCGACTGGGCAAGCACAATCAGCGGGGCCGCAGTCGCAGCCACCGACATTGCCAACGCTGCCCAGCGTGTCAGTCCTCTCATGAGCCCCGGATGGATCGAATCAACAGGCGAAAGCCTAGCAAACCGGGCGTTAACAGCCTCATGTCTTTGGTTTTTCAATGACGCCGCGGTGCCCTATTCGCGGTGATACGGGTGTCCGCTGAGGATGGTGGTCGCCCGATAGAGCTGTTCGGCCAGCATGATGCGCACCAATTGGTGCGGCCAGGTCAGGGGCGAGAAGCTGAGCGTCAAATCGGCGTCGGCGACGAACGCCGGGTCGAGCCCGTCAGCGCCACCGATCACGAGAGTCACGGCCTGCTTGCCATCGTCCCGCCAGCGGGCGAGGCGTTTGGCGAATTCATCCGAGCTCAAGGTCTTGCCGCGCTCATCGAGCACGATGGTGATGCCATTGTCCGGGAGCTGGCCCCTGATGGCCCTGGCCTCTTCAGCCTTGCGGGCAGACGCGCTGCCCGCGCGCGATTCGGGGAGCTCGGTGGTCGTGAAACCGGTGAGGCCGAGCGCTTTGCCACCCGCGACAGCGCGGTCGAGATACCGGGCCACAAGCTCCCGCTCCGGCCCCTGCTTCATCCGGCCGACGGCAAGGACCGTGATGCGCACGCTCGCCTAGTGCGCGTCGGCGGCGAAGTCGGCCTGCCACATCTTTTCGATGTTGTAGAACTCGCGGACTTCGGGCCGGAAGATGTGGACGATCACGTCGCCGCCATCGACCAGGACCCAATCGGCATGCGGCAGCCCCTCGATACGGGGCTTGTCGAAGCCGTTGTCGCGGAGCGCTTTCACCACCTGGTCGGCGACGGCACTGACATGGCGGTTCGAGCGGCCCGAGGTCACGACCATATGGTCGGCCAGCGAGGACTTGCCGACGATGTCGATGGCAACAGTCTGTTCGGCCTTGGCGTCTTCAAGGCTTTGCAGCACGACGTCGATCATTTTCGGCTCTGGGTTAGGGGTCGGTTCGGCCTCACGGGCCGTCTTGTTGGGCGCAACAGCCATCAGCAAATGGCCTTCGCCCATGCACGTGCACGAGTCATGCGGTTTTCAGCATTCCTTGCAGGTTGGGATCGATATGGTCGCGTTGAGCGATGGTCGTCAGTCCCTTCGGCAGCCACTTGAGCGCCACAACGTCTATAATGGTGCTTCGCTCCGCTTTGCGCAAGAAGCACGTCAGACGGGGGCCGCGCGCGCCTTGCGGATGGCAGTCGAAGACTGCCCCGACATGACCCCGCGCAGATAGACCCAGGCGGGGGGATCACTGTCCGCCAAAGCTGGCGCCTTGCCTTCGGGCATGCGGAAATCCTCAAGGGCGATCGCCGCCTTCGAGCGCGTCGCCCGGACCCCTGCGCCGGGCCGGGCATAGATGGCCATGGGCATGGTGCGGGCGATCTCCTCCCACCGCTCCCAGCGGTCGAACGTCATGAGGCTGTCGGCGCCCATGATCCAGACGAAATGGACGCCGGGTTCTGCCGCGACGAGATAATCAAGGGTTTCATAGGTATAGCGGAATCCGTGCGCGGCTTCGAAGGCCGTCACGTCCACCTGCGGATGGTCCATTGTGCGTCGGGCCCCGTCGACGCGATCGAGGAGCGGGGCGAGTTCGCGGTGATCCTTCAGGGGATTGCCGGGCGAGACGAGGATCCATATGCGATCGAGGCGCAGCCGCTTGAGGCACTGCAAGGCCACGAGGCGGTGTCCCTCATGGGCGGGGTTGAAGCTGCCGCCAAACAGGCCAATCCGCATACCCGGCTCTGCCGGTGGCCGCCTGAGATGCGGCGCCGCCATCAGGGCCGCGTCTGGCCGCTGCCGCGGACCACATATTTGAAGCTGCAGAGCTGCTCGAGCCCGACCGGCCCGCGGGCGTGGAACTTGCCCGTCGCGATGCCGATCTCGCCGCCAAACCCGAACTCACCGCCATCGGCAAACTGGGTCGAGGCATTGTGGAGCAGGATGGCACTGTCGACTTCGGTGAAAAAGCGCGTCACGGCACCGGGGTCTTCGGCAATGATCGCATCGGTATGGTGCGAGCCATAATGCTGAATGTGATCAATGGCTTGACCCACGTCGTCAACGACCTTGACCGAGAGGATGGCGTCCTCGTACTCGGTCCTCCAGTCTTGCTCGGTTGCGGGCTTGGCGCCAGCGAACGCCCCACAAACTGTCGCATCGCCCCGGATCTCGCAGCCACGTGCGACCAGGGCATCGAGAATGGGCTTGAGATGTGTGCCGACCACATCCTTATGGATGAGCAGGGTCTCGGTGGCCCCGCAGATGCCGGTGCGGCGCATCTTGGCGTTCACCGTGACATTGATCGCCATCACGAGCGTGGCGCTCTTGTCGATGTAGGTGTGGCACAGCCCCTCGAGGTGGGCGAAGACCGGCACGCGGGCTTCTTCCTGCACCCGCGCGACCAGGGACTTGCCGCCGCGCGGGACGATCACATCGATATTTCCGTCGAGTCCGCGCAGCATCTCGCCGACCGCCGCACGGTCGGTCGTCGGCACCAGCTGGATGGTGTCCGCGGGCAGCCCGGCGGCTTCCAGTCCCCGAACCAGGCAGGCATGGATCGCTCGCGATGTCCTGGTGGAGTCCGAACCGCCCCGGAGGATGACGGCATTGCCGGATTTGAGCGTCAGGGCGCCGGCGTCGGCGGTGACGTTGGGGCGGCTTTCGAAAATCACCCCGATCACGCCGAGGGGAGTCCGCACCCGCGAGATGTCGAGGCCGTTGGGGCGCTGCCAATTGGCGGTGACGTCGCCGACCGGATCGGGCAGGGCCGCGATGTCGCGAAGACCCTGCGCGACGCCCGCGAGCCGCTTCTCATCGACGGTCAGGCGATCAAGGAAGGCACTCGATATACCCCGTTCTTTTGCGGCGACGATGTCGTCCGCGTTGGCGGCAATGATTGCGGCGGTCTGGGCGACAATGGCGTCGGCGGCGGCCGTCAGCGCGAGGTTCTTGGCCTCTGTCGGGGCGTAGGCGAGGACGCGCGAAGCGGCACGGGCCCGCTCGCCGATGGCTGACATGATCGTGCGGATTTCGTTGTCGATCGCGTTCATGTCACTTTCGTCTCCAGTCCGAGCAGGACCACCATATTATCACGGTGGACCAGTTCCGTCCGCGCCCCAAGGCCGAGCATTTCGGCGATTCGCGCGGAGTTCTTGCCCTTGACCATATCGGCCTCGGCGCGGTCGAGACCGGCAAGGCCACGGGCAATTTCCCGGCCCGCGGGGTCGAGGATGGCGACCGCGTCGCCGCGCACGAAATCGCCCGTCACACGGGAAACGCCGATCGGCAGGAGGCTGCGGCCTTCCATGAGCGCCTTGGCCGCGCCGGCGTCGACATGAATCTGGCCCGCGAGTTCCAGCGCGCCCATGATCCAGCGCTTGCGGGCCTGGGCGCGGCTTTCGGCGGCGGCGAACAACGTATGCCGCCCGCCCTGCATCAGCGCGCGCAGGGGGTGAAGGGGCGTGCCGTTGGCAATGATCATGGCGGTGCCCGCCTGTGTGGCGATCTTGCCCGCTTCGAGCTTGGTGGTCATGCCGCCCTTGCTCAAGTGGGTCGCGGCGCCGCCCCCCATCTCCTCGATCTCAGGTGTGATCGCGGGCACGAAGGGCAGGTGCCGGGCGTTGGCATCGCGCGCCGGGGGCGCGGTGTAGAGGCCATCGACGTCCGAGAGCAGCACCAGGCAATCGGCTTCGATCATGGTCGCGACGCGCGCGCTCAGCCGGTCGTTGTCGCCGTAGCGGATTTCCTGCGTGGCGACGGTGTCGTTTTCGTTGATAATCGGGATCGCGCCAAGATCGAGCAGCGTGCGTACGGTGGTGCGGGCATTGAGGAAATAGCGGCGCTCCTCGGTGATGTTCGGCGTGATGAGAATCTGGCCGGTGACGATGCCGTGCCGCGCCAGGGTCTCGGCCCAGGCCTGGCTCAGGACGATCTGGCCCGCGCTCGCTGCCGCCTGCTGCTGTTCGAGGGTCAGATTCGCGGCGGTCATCCCCAGAAGGCCACGCCCCAGCGCGATGGCGCCGGAGGACACGACGACGAGCGATGTGCCGCGCGCTCGCAGCACGGCGAGATCCTCGGCGAGAGCGGCAAGCCACTCGCTCCTGACATGGCCGGTCGAGCCGTCGACGATCGTGGCTGAGCCGATCTTGATGGTGAGCCGGCGATAGGAGGCGAGGGCGTCCGTCATTACGGCGTCCATGTGGGCTCGACGGCCCGGCGCGCCGTCTCCGCCGCGTCGGCCTTCGCCGCGTCGAGAATGGAGATAACGCGGTATAAGACGTCCTGGACACCCTTGCCGCTGACGCCGGAGCAGGCCAGCACCTCGGCCTTGCTGGCGCGCTTCAGGCGCTCGGTCTTTTCCTTTATCTCGTCCACGGTGAGGGCGTCGATCTTGTTGAGCACCACGATCTCGGGCTTTTCGGCCAGGTCATCGTCATAGGCTGCGAGTTCGCCGCGGATGATCCGGTAGGCGCCCGTCACGTCCTCCTGCGTGCCGTCGACCAGATGGATGAGGACGCCCGTCCGTTCGACATGGCCGAGGAAGCGGTCGCCGATGCCGGCGCCCTCATGGGCCCCTTCGATCAGGCCGGGAATGTCGGCGAGGACGAAGTCGCGCTCGCCGATCTTCACCACCCCGAGGTTCGGGTGCAGCGTCGTGAACGGATAGGCCGCGATCTTGGGCTTGGCGGCCGAGACGGCTGCGAGGAAGGTGGATTTGCCGGCATTGGGCAGGCCGATCAGACCGGCGTCGGCGATCAGCTTCAGCCGCAGCCAGATCCATTTCTCGGTGCCCTCCTGGCCGGGGTTGGCGTGGCGGGGCGCCTGGTTGGAACTGGTCTTGAAGTGGGCGTTGCCAAAGCCGCCATTGCCGCCCGACAGCAGGGTGAGCGTCTGGCCCACTTCGGTCATGTCGGCGATGAGGGTTTCGCCGTCGTCCTCGAAGATCTGCGTCCCCACGGGGACCTTGAGGACCACGTCGTTGCCCTTTCCGCCATGACGGTCCTTGCCCATGCCGTGATGGCCGGTCTGGGCCTTGAAGTGCTGCTGGTAGCGGTAATCGATGAGGGTGTTGAGGCCATCGACGCATTGGACGATCACGTCGCCGCCGCGCCCGCCATTGCCGCCATTGGGGCCGCCGAATTCGAGGAATTTCTCGCGCAGGAAGCTGACCGCGCCGGCACCGCCGTCGCCGGAGCGGACATAGACCTTGGCCTGGTCGAGAAATTTCATGTGGCTTCCTTGGCGGCCGCGCCGGTGAGCTCGTGCCAGCGGGCGCGGGTCAGTCGGGTGTCGATATGGCGCAGGTCCTCATGGCGCGCAAGGCAATGTCGCATGGAGGTGCCGATCTCCGTAAAGCCGAGCTTCCTCTGAATGGCGAGCGAGGCCTTGTTGAAGGCGAACGCGCCGCAGCCCAGGTGCTCTGCGGGGGTGGTCTCGAAATACCAGGCGACCACGGCCGCGGCCGCTTCGCTCATGAAGCCGCGGTTCCAGAACGGTTCGCCGAGCCAGTAGCCGATCACAGTGCCCTGTTCGTCGGCATGGAAGCCGCAAAGTCCGATGAGGCCCTCGCCGGGCAGATCGATAGCGAAGCTGGTCTCGCCGGCGGGGTTGGCGGGCAGGCGAGTGCCCAGCCACCATTCGGCGTCGGCGAGCCGGTAGGGATAGGGCACGCGGCTGAGCTTTCCCGCGACCGCGAAATTGTCGAGGAACCGCACGATGCGGGGCGCATCGCCGGAGACGGGGTGGCGCAGCACCAGTCGCCGGGTGTGAAGGGTCACATCCATCTGGGCCTCTCGAGCTCGAGCTCCACCGTGGGCCGGCCGTCGGCGAGGGCGCCGCGTGCGGCCTTGCTTTTGCCCAGCCGCTTGAAGCCGAGCTTTTGGAGAACGTTCAGGGAGGCGGCGTTGTCGGCGAAGGCGCGCGCCGCGATCCACTCGAAATGCTGCGTGCGGTGCGCGGCCTCGATCAGCGCCTTGGCGGCCTCGGTCATGTAGCCCTGGCCCCAGAAGGGTTCGCCCAGCCAATAGCCGAGTTCGGGAGGCTGGCCCTCGATGAAGGTGAAACCGACGATGCCGATCAGGCGCTCGTTCAGCGTGATCGCGTAGGGGCGCTCGTCGCCGCGCTGGGCGAAGATCTCGACAAAGCCGATCGCGTCGGCGCGGGTATAGGGATGGGGCAGCCGGGCGAGTCGATCGGCGATGGCCTTGTTGTCGGCGAGGCGCACAAGGTCGGGCACGTCGCCGCGGATCGGGGCGCGCAACACGAGCCGCCGGGTGGTGATCTTGCCCGGCAGGCTATCGCGGATACGGCGCATGGTCAGCCGGTGGGTGGCCGTAGCGAGCTCGCGGATCGCCCGATCCGTGCCGCCCGGCCTGAACACAACCGTTTCTTGTGTCTCCGTCTTGGCCTTCTTCATTCCACTGCCTCCAAAGCGAAAAAGGGGAACCGGACGAACCGGCTCCCCTTGGAATTTTGCTTGGCGGTGGTTGCCTTGCCGGGGAGCTGGTCTCCGGCAGGGGTCTTGTCCTACCGGGTTATTCTGCGGCTTCCATGGTCGGGAGAACCGACACAGTGGATCGCTGGTTGGCGCGGGTTTTGAAGGAAACGGTGCCGTCGATCGTGGCAAAAATCGTGTGATCGACGCCGATGCCCACGCCCGTGCCGGGGTGCCATTTGGTGCCGCGCTGACGAATGATGATGTTGCCGGCGACGACCGCTTCGCCACCGAACTTCTTGACGCCGAGACGACGGCCGGCGCTATCGCGACCGTTGCGGGACGAGCCGCCTGCTTTCTTGTGTGCCATTCGTCTAGCTCCTTATTCCTTGTCGGCCTTGGGCGCGGCTTTCTTGGCCGGCGCCTTCTTGGCTGCGGGCTTGTCGCCCTCGGTCTTCTTGGCCGCCGCCTTTTTGGCCGGGGCTTTCTTGGCGGGCTTGACCGCCGCGTCGCCGGCCGCCGGAGCGTCCGACTTGGGCTCGGCCTTCTTAGCCGCCGCTTTCTTGGCCGGCGCCTTCTTGGCGGGGGCCTTGCTCGCCGCTGCCTTGGGCTCGGCCTGAGCCGGCTCGGCGATCGCGGCGGTCGAATTGTGCAGCCTGGCGGCCTGCGCGGCGAGGCGCTCGTCGGCCTTGAGCGTCGTCTTGGCGCCGCCGATCAGGATCTCGCCGATGCGCACGGTCGCCAGGATCTGGCGGTGGCCGTTGCGGCGATCGAAATGCTGGCGGCGGTGCTTTTTCTGGATGATGACCGTGCGCTGCTTCTTGTTGTTGACCAGATGGCCCGCAACAGAGGCACCGGCGACGAGCGGCGCACCAACGGTCACGTCGTCGCCATTGCCAACCATGAGCACCTGATCGAAAGTCACCACGTCGCCCGGCTGGGCATCGAGCTTTTCGATCTTCACCACGTCATTGGCGGCAACTTTGTACTGCTTGCCGCCAGTCTTGATCACTGCGAAATTCATCGTGTTCCCGGCACACCGGCCGGTCCTTCTGTCGCGCTCTGCGGCGGAGTGCCCGGCACTCTCTTGGTGCCGGTCAAGCGGACCGGCATGGCCTCGAACTGCGGTTTTTGCGTTCAAACCAAAAACACGCCCCAGTTCCCCAGCGCGTGCAGTCGGCGGCCTTATCCGCGCAAACCCCTTGGGAGTCAAGCCAACCGGCTAATTGGGGCGGATGGCAATGAGCTTGGCCCGCAGTTCCTCGGCGATCGCCCGCTCAGCCTCCAGGGCCCCGGACTTGTGGGTTTTTTGCCAGGCAACGAACGACCAGACGGGCGCGTGCGCCGCAATCTCGCGCGCGGGCAGGTAGGCAAAGGCCTCGTGCAACTCCTCGCCGACCATCACCGGGATGACGGATCGGCGATATTCCTCCCCCTCGAAGGCGTCGAGCAGATCGAGCTCGAAGGGCGTCAGGTCGGTGAGGACGAGTCCGGGGGCCGCGGCCCCGGGCCGACGCACCAGCGCCGGATAGCTGCGCCCGGGATAGTGCACCGCCACAAACCCCGGTGCCGCTGCGGAGGGCATCGAGTCAGCGTTCAACGGCCGGGCCAGCACCGCGCTCAGCATGTCGGGATCGCGCAAGGTGCCGTATACGAAGAGCAGTCCGGCCATCGGGGTTGGGGCTGTTGCAGGTGCCCCTGTGCTATGTCATAAGCCCGCGCGTGTCGACCGCGCCGCCAATTGGCGGTGTTTTCATCTCGCGGAGAGGTGGCAGAGTGGTCGAATGCACCGCACTCGAAATGCGGCGTGGGGGCAACTCCACCGGGGGTTCGAATCCCTCCCTCTCCGCCA
>JBIQKK010000003.1:65453-72497 GCA_044506585.1 Hyphomicrobiales bacterium | reverse complement strand
ACGCGCACCTCAGTCCACGCCGGCGGTATGCCCAGATGCAATGCCCGCTCGCGCAACTCGCCCGCCGGCCAGGTCTTGCCCTCTGCATCCTGATACGCGTAGCCACGCCCATGACGGACGCGGCGAACGATCAGTGCGTCGCGCGACACTCGTTTGAGACGCATCGCAGTCAGGTGATCGTGTTGGCGGGCGTGTTGGCGAGGAAAACGAGATAGATGATCGCAAACAGCGCCACGACGAGCACCGTCGAGATGATGAGAACCCAGAAATTGTCGAGCGTCCGGCTCCCCTGGCGGATCTCGTTCGTACTCTTGTGCGGGTCGTAAACTTTCATAGCCTCGCCCCTCGGGATAGGTTGCTGTGGGAAAGCAACGCCTTGGCAACGCTCCGGTTCCGCCGGGCTTGACCCGGCCCGCGGCTAGCGCCGAAGTCGGCGCACGGTCGGGAGTGAACGACCTGGGCGGAGGCTTCGGGGAAAGGGTGGTCGGGACATGAGCTTTGCCAGCTATTTCCTCGCGCGCATTGCGCGGGTGCCCCCGGCCCGCTTTCGCGTCACGCGCACCCGTAACATCCGGGTGAAGATGCGCGACGGCGCAACGCTGGAGACTCAGCTCTATCTCCCACGCAACGGGGTTCGCTCACCCACTCTGCTGATCCGCGTCCCCTACGGCATGCGCGGCTTTGCTGCCGTGGCCGAACTCTATGCCGAGCGCGGTTACAACACCGTGATCCAGGCCTGCCGCGGCACCGCCGGGTCGGACGGTGAGTTCGATCCCCTGAGCCACGAGCGCGACGATGGCCTCGACACCCTGGACTGGATCAAGGCGCAGCCCTGGTTCGACGGCCGCCTTGGCCTCACCGGCCCCAGCTATCTGGGCTACACCCAATGGGCAATTTGCGATGCCCTGCCTAAACAATCCGCGCTGGCCGTGAAGGTCACGAGCGCCGAGTTCAAATCGGTGGTTTTCCCGGGCGGCAGCCTCAATCTGGGCCTGCTGTTCGGTTGGATCCAGGTGGTCGAGGGCATCCGCCGCGCGCCGATGCGCACCGCCCGCGCCATTGGTTCGGGTGGCATCGAGCGCCGGACGCTGCGCGCCTCGATGAAGCTGCCCCTGATCGACGCGGACCGCCGCATGGTCGGCCGCGACGTGCCCTTCTGGAAGCGCTGGCTCACCACCGCCGTCGGCAACGACGAGTTCTGGGAACCACTCGACCACACCCACCGCATCGGCGCGCGGACCCCGCCAACGAGTTTCGTCTCCGGCTGGTACGATTTCATGCTCGACCAGCTACTGCGCGACTACGAAACCCTGGTGGACGCCGGCGGCAACGCACGCCTCACCATCGGGCCCTGGTTCCATGTCAGTGAGGAACTGCAGTTCGAGGGCATCCGCGATACGCTGACCTGGATGAATGCGCAGCTCTTGGGCGACCGCTCGGGCCTTCACGACAAGCCGGTCCGCATCTACGTCTCCGGCAGCGACGAATGGCACAGCCTCGCCGCCTTCCCCCCCGGCATCCCGGACACGCAGATCTGGCACCTCCATCCGGACGAAGTGCTGTCGCAGCGCCCCGTCAAGACCTCCGAGCCCGAGCGCTACGTCTACGATCCGGCCAGGCCCACGCCCAATCTTGGCGGTGCCCTGTTCGCCTTCACCGGCGCGGGTCCGGTGAACCAGGCCAGGCTCGAAGCGCGCGAGGACGTTCTCGTCTTCACCTCCGAACCGCTGGTTTCGGACTTGACCATCATCGGCAATGTCCGCGCCATGATCTATGCGCGCGCCAGCTCGCCGGACGCCGACCTCTTCGTCAAGCTCTGCGACGTGGACGAGAAGGGCGTCTCGATCAATGTCTGCGACGGCATCATCCGCAAGACCGCCGCCGACCCCGCGGTGCCAGACGACATCTGGAAGCTCAATTTCAAGCTCCACGCCACGGCCCACACCTTCAGGCGCGGCCATTGCCTGCGGCTGCTCGTCGCCAGCGGCGCCCATCCCCGCTACGTGCGCAACACCGGCACCGCCGACCCCTTCGCCACGGCCACGCAGCTGCACAAGGTGGACGTGGAAATCTTCCACGACCCCATCCGCCCCAGCGCCATCCACCTGCCCGTCTTCGAGCTCTAGCTGGCCGCGGCTACCCCCGCCCCTCAGCCTTCACGCGTTCCCGCGCCGCATGCAGCAGTGGCTCGGTGTACCCGCTCGGCTGGTCCGCGCCTTTGAGGGCCAGGTCCAGCGCCGCCTGAAATGCGATCGAGCCGAAATTGCCGCTCATTGGATTATAGTTCGGGTCGCTTGCGTTCTGCGCATCCACCACGGCAGCCATGCGCTCGAACACGTCGACCACCTGGTCCTTGCTCACCAGCCCGTGGCGCAGCCAGTTGGCGATCGCCTGCGAGGAAATGCGGCAGGTGGCGCGATCCTCCATCAGCCCGACATTGTTGATGTCGGGCACCTTCGAGCAGCCCACGCCCTGGTCCACCCAGCGCACCACATAACCCAGAATCCCCTGCGCGTTGTTCTCGACCTCGCGCACGATCTCGGCTTCCGTGAGCGCACCCTGGGCGAGCACCGGCATCGAGAACAGCGCGTCGAGCCCCGGCGTCGGCTGGTTGTGCCGCCGCTTCTGCGCCTCGAACACGTCGACCTGGTGGTAGTGCAGTGCATGCAACGTCGCCGCCGTGGGTGACGGCACCCACGCCGTATTCGCCCCGGCATTGGGATGGGCACCCTTGCTCGCGAGCATCGCGGCCATGTCGTCCGGCCGCGCCCACATGCCCTTGCCGATCTGCGCCTTGCCCGAGAACCCCGTGGCAAGGCCGATCAGCACATTGCGGTCCTCGTAGGACTGGATCCACTTCTCGGACTTCACATCGTCCTTGCGCAGCACCGGCCCCGCTTCCATCGAGGTGTGAATCTCGTCGCCCGTGCGGTCGAGAAAGCCCGTATTGATGAAGAACACCCGCTCGCGCGCTTCATAAATGCACGCCTTGAGGTTCGCGGACGTCCGCCGCTCCTCGTCCATGATGCCGATCTTGATGGTGTTGCGCTTGAGCCCGAGCATCTGCTCGACCGCACCGAAGATCTCGCATGCGAACGCCACCTCGGCCGGCCCGTGCATTTTCGGCTTGACGATATAGATCGCCCCGGTGCGCGAATTGACCTTGTCGCTCATCGCACAGAGCACCGTCACCGCCGCATCGAGTAACCCTTCGCCGATCGGCGCGCCGTTGGCATCCAGCACCGCCTGCGTCGTCATCAGGTGCCCCACATTGCGCACCAGCAGCAAAGCCCGACCCTTGAGCGTCAGCGGCTTGCCGTCGGTGCCCGTATAGGTCCGGTCCTCGTTCAGCCGGCGGGTCAGCATCTGGCCGCCCTTTTCGAACGTCTCGGTCAGCGTCCCGTTCATGAGGCCGAGCCAGTTGCGATAGACGCCCACTTTGTCCTCGGCATCCACCGCCGCGACCGAATCCTCGCAATCCTGGATCGTCGTCAGCGCACTCTCGACGATGATGTCCGCGACACCCGCGCCCTGCGCCGATCCCATCGGATGCTGCACGTCCACAAGCAGCACGACATGCAATCCGTTGTGCCGCAGCACGAGGTCCGCGCTCTCCTGCCGGTTGGTGTAGCCCACGAACTGCGACGGATCGCGCAGCGTCGTCGTGCCCGATTTGAGCCTGACCGTGAGCCCGCCATTGCCGCCTTCATAGAGCGTCGCATCGGCGTGACTGCCCTGTGCCAGCGGGAACGCTTCGTCGAGGAACTGCTTGGTGCGTGCGAACACGGCCTCGCCCCGCGCCGGATTGAACGCCTTGCCCGGTGCAAGCTCGCCGTCGCGCGCAATCGCATCCGTGCCGTAGAGCGCGTCGTAGAGCGAGCCCCACCGCGCATTGGCTGCGTTCAGCGCGTAGCGCGCGTTCGAGACCGGTACCACCAGTTGCGGCCCGCAGATCGTCGAAATCTCCGGATCGAGCCCGCTCGTCTCGATCTCGAAATCGCCCGGCTCCGGGACGAGATACCCGATCTCGCGCAGGAACGCCTCGTACCCCGCGGGATCGTTCGCGACGGGACCGTTGGCCTCGTGCCATCTATCGATCTTGCCCTGGAGTTCATCGCGCACCGCGAGCAATTGCCGATTGCGCGGCGTGAACCGCTCGACCATCCCACTCAGCCCGGCCCAATACGCCTCCGCCGCAATCCCGGTCCCCGGCAATGCCTCCGTCTCGACGAAGTTCACCAGCCGCGCATCGACCTGCAGCCCCGCCTTGTTGAGGTAGTTGGTCATCGAAATCTCCATTCGGGCTCGCCCCTCATCCGCCTTGGGGCACCTTCTCCCACAAGGGGTGAAGGCTACTCCTCCTGCACTCACGGCTCGATGGCCTTCTCCCTCGATGGGAGAAGGTGGCGAAGCCGGATGAGGGTGGGGCCACATTCACTGCAACTTTCGACCGCTCAAATGAGACGCCCGTCTCATTTTCTCGCATGCTCACCCTGCCGAGGCAAGCCCGGACTTCATGGGCCGGCCTCGTACATAAGTCTCAACCACGGCACGGTCGTCGCCGCAGGTCTGGAGCAGGAACAGCTCGCCCGCGAGGCTTTGCACCGTCTCCATGCGCAGCGCCATCTGCGGCGTCGCCCGCGCGTCGAGCACCACGAGGTCGGCGTCCTTGCCCGCCTCGATGCTGCCGATCCGTTCGTCCAGCGACATCGCCCGCGCATTGCCCAGCGTCATCATATAGAACGACTGCAGCGGGTTGAGCCGCTGCCCGCGCAGCTGCAGCACCTTGTAGCCCTCATCGAGCGTGCGCAGCATCGAGTAGCTCGTACCGCCGCCGACATCGGTGGCCACCGCAATCCGCGCGCCATGCGCCGCGAGCCGTTCGTGGTCGAACAGGCCGGACCCGATGAACAGGTTTGACGTCGGACACCACACCGCGACGCTCCGCGTCTCCGCCAGCACTTCGCATTCGCGATGCGTCAGGTGGATGCAGTGGCCCAGCAGTGTTTTTGGCCCCAGCAGCCCGTAGTGCTCATAGATACCGAGATAATCCGGCAGGTTGGGATAGAGCTCCTTGGCGAACGCGACCTCCGCCAGGCTCTCATCCACATGCGTCTGGATGTGGAGGTCCGGGAACTCGCGCGCCAGCGCGCCTGCCATCTCCATCTGCTCGGGCGAGGACGTAATCGCAAAGCGCGGCGTGATCGCATACTGCGCCCGGCCCCTGCCATGCCATCTTGCGATGCCCGCTTTCGTCTCGTCATAGCCCGCTTGCGGCGTATCGCGCAGCGCCTCGGGCGCGTTGCGGTCCATCATCACCTTGCCGCCCACCATCAGCATGTCGCGCTTGGCGGCTTCGGCGAAAAACGCATCGACCGATTGCGGGTGGACGCTGCAATAGGTTGCCGCCGTCGTCGTCCCATGCCGGATCAACTCGTCCATGAACCGGCCCGCGATGCGCTCCGCATGCGCCTCGTCCGCGAACCGCTGTTCCTCGGCGAACGTGTACGTATTGAGCCACTCGAGCAGGCTGCCCGCATAGGAGCCGATCACCTGCATCTGCGGAAAGTGGATATGCGGGTCGATCAGTCCCGCGACAATCAGCTTGCCGCGATGGTCGATGATCGTCGTATTGGCCTGCTGGGCGCCGTCGAACTGACCCACCGAGGCGACCACGCCGTCCTCGATTTCCACCTCGCCGTCTTCCCAATAGCGGTAGGACTTCGTGTCATCGATCCCCTGCGGCTCGTCGACGAAGCTCAGCACCCGGCCGCGCAGCAATGTCCGCGCCATCAGCTTCGCGCTCCTTCGCGGAACCACGCGACGACCAGCGCCCGTTCCGCGTCCGTCATCTCCGTCACATTGCCCGGCGGCATGGCGTGGCTGAACCCGGCCTGCATCACCACCTCCGCCGCATGGTTGGCGATCGCCGCATCGGAATCCAGCCGCACATTCTTTGGCGCCTGCAGGACACCCTCATAGCTCGGCGTCGCACTGTGGCACATTGAGCAGCGCCCCATGATCACATCGCGCGCGGCACCAAAATGCTCCGCCGCCATGAATCGCTCGGCATTCGCCGATGCGATCTCCTCTCGCGCATCGCCCGGCTTGGGCCCCGTCGAAAGCCACGCGATCAGGATGAAGATCACCACCGCCGCGAACCACGTCCAATGCGGGTTGCCCTTGCGCGCATGCCGCGTGTTGAACCAGTGCCGGATCACCGCACCCTCGAGGAAAATCAGCGAGGCGATCAGCCAGTTCCATTGCGTCGCAAACGCCAGCGGGTAGTGGCTCGACAGCATGAAGAAGATCACCGGCAGCGTCAGGTAGTTGTTGTGCAGCGACCTTTGCTTCGCGATCTTGCCGTATTTCGCGTCCGGCACCTTCCCCGCACGCAGATCCGCCACCACGATCTTCTGGTTGGGGATGATCACGCGGAACACATTGGCCGACATGATCGTGGCCGTGAACGCGCCCATATGCAGCATGGCCGCGCGGCCGGTGAACATCTGCGTATATCCCCACGCCATCGCGGTGAGGATCACGAACAGCACGCCCATCAGCCCGAAGGTCGAATTGCCCACCGGCGAGCGGCACAGCGCGTCATAGACCAGCCAGCCGACCAGGATCGAGGCCACCGACAGCCCGATCGCGCCCCATTGCGGAATATCGAGCACATGCCGGTCGATCAGGAACAGGTCGGCCCCGACATAATAGACGACGACCAGCAGGCAGAACCCGCTCAGCCACGTCGCATAGCTCTCCCATTTGAACCACGTCAGATGCTCGGGCAGGAACTCCGGCGCCACCAGGTACTTCTGCACGTGGTAGAACCCGCCGCCATGCACCTGCCATTCCTCGCCATGCGCCAGCGGCGGCAGGCTGGGCGTCTTGCGCAACCCCAGGTCGAGCGCAATGAAATAGAACGACGATCCGATCCAGGCGATAGCCGTGATCACATGCGTCCACCGCACCGCGAACGACACCCACTCCCACATGATCGCATAGTCGGGCATGCTCTACCTCTGTGCGAGGGCCCACCCC
>JBIQKK010000003.1:56041-65353 GCA_044506585.1 Hyphomicrobiales bacterium | reverse complement strand
CCGTCATCGATGATATCGCCGGCGGCAACGCGCTCGACGCCGGTGTTATCCTTGATCGGCCCGGCGAAGGGATGCAGCGCCCCCGAGATGATGTCGTTCTTGACCTTCTCGGCCGCGGCGACCACGTCCTCGGGCAGCTTGGGATTGTACGGCCCGATCTCGACTTCGCCCGAAGCAAGCCCGTCCCACACGCTGCTTTCGGTCCACGTCCCGTCGAGCACCGACTGCACCGACTTGATGTAGTGCGGGCCCCACCGGTCGATGATCGCGGTCAGGTGCGTGTTCGGCGCGAACGCGCTCATATCCGCGCCCTGTCCGAACACGCCCACGATCCCGAGCTCCTCGGCGATCTGCGGGATGACCGGACCGTCGGTATGCTGGGCGATGATATCGACGCCCTGCCCGATCAGCGCGCGAGCCTGCTCGGCTTCCTTGCCCGGATTGAACCAGCTGTCGATATAGACCACCTTCACGGTCGCATCCGGATTCACCTTGCGCGCCGCGATCGCGAACGCGTTGATGCCCATCCGCACCTCGGGGATCGGGATCGAGCCCACATAGGCCAGCTTGTTGCTCTTGGTCATCATCCCCGCGATGGTGCCGCACACCGCGCGGCCCTCGTGGAACTTCGCGTTGTAGAGCGACAGGTTCGGCAGGCTCTCATTGCCCGTCGCCCACTCGAACTTCACGTCCGGGAACTGCCTGGCCACCTTCAGCATGGAATCGCCGAAGCCGAAGCTCGTCCCATAGATCAGCTTGTGCCCCTGCTGGGCCAGCTCACGGAACACGCGCTCGCTGTCCGGGCCCTCGGCGACATTGGTCACCACCGTGGTTTCCACCTTGTCCTCGCCGATCGCCTCGAGCATCTCCTTGCGGCCGCGATCGTGCCCGTAGTTCCAGCCATTGTCGTCGGGCGTGCCGACCAGCACGAAGCCGACCTTGAGCTTTTCCTGCGCAAAGGCGCGCGATCCCAGCAGCGGCAGCGCCGCTGCGGCGCCGCCGATCTTGATCATCGTTCGTCTGTTGAAATTCGTCATCGATCTCTCCTGTGTGACGTTTCCCGGTTGTTCTTGCGGCACGCTCAGCCCGTTGCGACGAACGGTTTGCCCAGGCATGCCGGAGCCGAAATATTGCTTTCCCGCCGCAGCGAGATGAGCACGAGCACGAGGACGGTCGCCAGGTAGGGCAGCGCCGCCCAGAATTCGGATGGCAGCACGCGGAACGCGCTGCTCGACTTTGCATAGACCTCGAAGATCATCATGAACCCGAAGAAGTAGGCGCCCGCGAGCAGCCGGAACGGCCGCCAAGCCGCGAACACCACCAGCGCCAGCGCGATCCAGCCGCGCCCGCTGGTCAATTGTTCGACCCATTGCGGCGTCAGGAACAGCGGGAAGCACGCCCCGCCGATCCCCGCCATCGCCCCGCCGAACGCCACCGCAAGATAGCGCACGCCGATCACCGGATAGCCGATCGAATGCGCGCTGTAGTCGTTCTCGCCCACGGCCCGCAGGATCAGCCCCGCGCGCGTGCGGCGCAGGAACCACCACACCGCAAACACCATGAACAGCGCGAAATAGACCAGCGGCGCATGCCCGAAGAGCACGCGCCAGATCGGATCGGCCGCCAGCTCCGCCGGGAACGGCGAGCGCATGAGCGGTACGCTCTTGACCGTATAGGGCTGGCCGAACAGCGCGGAAAAGCCGGTGCCCAGGATCGTGAGCGCGAGGCCCGACGCCACCTGGTTGGCCGATAGTGTCAGCGTCACCAGGCCGAAGATCAGCGCGGCGAACGAGGCGGCGAGCGCCGCGCAGACGATCGCCAGCAGATGATTGCCGGTCGTCAGCGTCACCGCCACCGTGATCACGGCGCCGATGAGCATCATGCCTTCGACCCCCAGATTGAGCACGCCGCTCTTTTCGACCACCAGTTCGCCGAGCGCGGCCAACAGGATCGGCGTCGACGTCGCGGCGATCGACAGGATGATCGCGGTGATCAATTCGCTGCTCATGCGGCCACCTCTTCCCGCCGCACGATGCGCGGCCGGTACCGCACCAGCACATCGCTCGCGAGCAGCAGGAACAGCATCATCGCCTGGAAGATGCCCACCGCCGCGAAGGGCAGCTTGATCGCGATCTGTGCGAGCTCGCCGCCCACGAGGCTGAGCGCAATCGTCAGCCCCGCGATCACGGCGCCGAGCGGATGCAACCGCCCGAGGAACGCCACGATGATCGCGGTGAACCCGTAATTCGCGGGAAACTGCAGCACCAGCCGCCCCACCGGCCCCATCGCTTCGAGGATGCCGGCAAATCCCGCCAGCCCGCCCGAAATCAGCATCGCCAGCCACACGGTACGGTCGGCCGAAAAGCCCCCATAGCGGGCGGCATGCGGCGCCGATCCCACGACCCGGATCTGGAACCCGAAAACGAAGCGCGAGAACACCAGCCATGCTCCCAGCGCGACGACCACCGCGAGCGCCACGTTGAGCTGCACGATCGTGCCGGGAATGATGTAGGGCAACGACTGGTCCGCGCTGAACAGCACCGTCTGCGGTTGCCCCATCGACCGCGGACTCTTGTACGGTCCCGCCAGCAGATAATTGAGCAAGTACACCGAGGCGTAGGTGAGCATCAGCGTTGTCAGGATTTCGTTGACGTGGAACCGCACGCGCAGCAGGGCCGGCACCGCCGCGTAGGCCGCCCCGCCCGCCGCTCCCGCCAGCATCATCAGCGGCATGATCCACCAGCCCGTCATGTCGTTGGTCAGAATGCCGACGCCCGTCCCCGCGATCGCGCCGACGATGTACTGACCCTCCGCGCCGATGTTCCACACATTGGCGCGATAGGCCATCGACAGGCCCACCGCGATGATGACCAGCGGCGCGGCCTTCACCGCGAGGTCCTGCCATTTGTACGAATTGACCAGCGGCGAGAGGAAAATCTCGCGCACCGCGCCCACCCCGTCATAGCCGAGCAGCGTGAAGATGATGGCGCCGAGGATCATCGTGACGACCACCGCACCGATGGGCGTCACCACCTGGAGAACCTTGCTGGGCGCCGCGCGCTTTTCGAGCCTAAGCTGCATGCGCCGCCTCTCCGCCATGGATGCCACCCATCAGCAGGCCGATTTCATCGATATTGGCGTCGCCCACCTTCATCGAGCGGCTGAGCCGTCCTTCATTCATCACCGCAATGGTGTCGCAAAGGCTCAGCAGCTCATCGAGGTCCTGGCTGATCACCACGATCGCCGAACCCGCCGCCGCGAGATCGACGATGGCCTGGTGGATCGCCGCCGCCGCCCCCGCATCGACGCCCCATGTCGGCTGGCTCACCACCAGCACGGTCGGCTTTTGCAGGATCTCGCGGCCCATGATGTATTTCTGCAGATTGCCGCCGGACAGCGAACCGGCCACGGCGTCCGAGCCCGTTGTCTTGACGGCGAAGGTGTCGATCACCTCGCCCGCATAGCGCCGCGCGGCCCCTGGGCGGATCAGGCCGCTCACCGCGAGCCGCAACCGGTCTCGCGCGGTGAGGACCGCATTGTCGCTCAGCGTGAAGTCGGACACCGCCGCATGCCCGTTGCGTTCCTCTGGTACGCTCGCGAGCCCCTTGAGCCGCCGCTCCTTTGCACCCAGCCCCCCGATCGGTTGCCCGTCCAGCGTGACCCTCCCCGCATCGGCCACCGGTTCCTCGCCGCTCAGCGCCAGGAGAAGGGAGTTCTGCCCGTTCCCGGCGACTCCTGCGACGCCGAAGATCTCGCCCGCTCGCACGGCAAAGCTCACCTCCCGCACGGGGATGCCGAAATGCCCCAGGGCCGGTACACTGAGCCGGTCCACCACGAGCTTGGCATCGCCGAAGACGCGATCCGCCGGTTTGCTGATCGTCTTCAGGCTGCCCCCGATCATCATTTCGGCCATCGAGCGCGACGTCTCCGCTTTGGGATCGCAGCTGTCGACCAGCCGCCCCCCGCGCAGGATCGTCGCCGTATCGCAGAGCGCTTTGATCTCATGCAGCTTGTGCGAGATGTAGAGGATCGAGCAGCCTTCCCTCGCGAGCTGCCGCAGCACCTCGAACAGCTGCTCCACCTCCTGCGGCGTCAGCACCGAGGTCGGCTCGTCCATGATCAGCAGCGTCGGTTTGAGCAGCAGCGCGCGGACGATCTCGATCCGCTGCCGTTCGCCCACCGACAGGTCGGCGACCACCCGCTGCGGGTCGAGCTTCAACCCATATTGCTGCATGACATCGCGGATGCGCCCCTCGAGCTCGCGGGCCGGCACCTTGGCATCGAGCCCGAGCGCAATGTTCTCGAACACCGTGAGGGCCTCGAACAGCGAAAAGTGCTGGAACACCATGCCGATCCCCAGCCGCCGCGCCGCCTTGGGGCTCGTCACGGTGACCCGCTCGCCGTTCCAGGCGATCTCGCCGGCATCGGGTTGCATCGTGCCGTAGATCATCTTGACCAGCGTTGACTTGCCGGCCCCGTTCTCGCCGAGCAGCGCGTGGATCTCGCCCGGCTTCACGCTCAATGAAATGTCGTCATTGGCCAGCACGCCGGGAAACCGCTTGGTAATGCCCCTGAGCGCCAGGCGTGGCGGCGTATCACTCAACAGCGGCCCCCGACCGTTCGTGTTCCAGCCGCGATTGTGAACCTTGTCCCCGGCCGATCCGCACCATCATTTCCGCTGCTGCGAGCGCTGCAATCACTTCCGGACGTTTATCCACCAGCCCAAGAGCCCCGATCGGCAGCACCAGCCGTTTCAGCGCCTGCTCCGTCCCGCCTTCCCCGCGATACCAGCTGGCAAATTTCGCCCGCTTCGTCCGGCTGCCGACCATCCCGACATAGGGAGCATCTTCCCGCTCCAGCGCCTCCGCCGCGATCAGGAAGTCCAGGGCATGGTCGTGCGTCAGGATCACGTAGGAACTCCCCTCCGGCGCCGACCGCACCACCGCCTCCGGCATCGGCACCGCCTTCGCCTCGACCCCCCGCGGCAGGTCGTGGAGTTCGTCGGGCCGCGTATCGATCACATGCACATTGAGGGGCAGCGCCACCAGCGCTCGCGCCAGGGCCTTGCCCACATGCCCCGATCCGAACAGATAGACATGCGGCCGCGCCCGCTCGGCCGACCGCGTCCGCGCCAGCAGTCTCTCGCCCAGCTCCGGCGTCATCACCTTGAGCGACACCGCGACCCTTCCCCCGCAGCATTGCCCGATCTCGGGCCCCAGCGGCACATCCATCGCCCCCGGTGCCAGTCCGTCGCGCAGCGCCTGCCGCGCCCGCGCGATCACCATATATTCGAGCGCCCCGCCCCCGATCGTCCCAATGATCGCGTCGCCCGCCACCACCATGAACGCCCCCTCCTCCCGCGGCGCCGATCCCCGCACCGAAGAAAGCTCCGCGACAACGGCGGGACCAGGATGCCGCTCCATGAATGCCGCGAGCTCAGCCGCCCGCATGCTCGCCTCCCTTCGTCAGGCCTTCTACGAGCGAGAGAGAAGGCCCCCACACACCTTCCCGTGGCCCCCTCACGACGTCATCGGCCCCTTTGCCTTCTCCCCTGGTGGGAGAAGGTGCCCGAAGGGCGGATGAGGGGGAGGCCGCTTGCGCCATGGCTACGTCCGCCGTCTCATCCGTTCGACACCCATCAGCACGCGCTCGGGCGTCACGGGCATGTCGAGGTTCGGGTGCACCCGGTAATCGGCGACTGACGCGACCGCCATCGACAATGCCTCGACCACCGAATAGCTGAGGCAGAGCGGTGGTTCGCCCACGGCCTTGGACCGCCCGATCGCCGGCTCCTTGTTCACCGACCAGTCGGCCAGCCACACATTGAACTCGCGCGGCACGTCGGAGGCCACGGGGATCTTGTAGGTCGAGGGCGCGTGCGTCCTGAGCTGCCCCTTGTCGTCCCACCACAATTCCTCGGTCGTCAGCCAGCCCACGCCCTGGATGAAGCCGCCCTCCACCTGCCCGATATCGATCGCCGGATTCAGCGAGCGCCCCACATCCTCGATCACGTCGCACCGCTCGATCTGGTACTCGCCCGTCAGCGTGTCGATCGTCACCTCTGAACACGCGGCCCCATAGGCAAAATAGTAGAACGGCCGTCCAATGCCCGTCTCGCGATTCCAGTGAATCTTTGGCGTTGCGTAGAACCCCGCCGCCGACAGCTGCACCCGGTTCATCCAGCACGATGTGGCGAGCTCGCCGAACGGCACGAATTGCTGGCCTACGCGGATGCCGCCGAATTCCCACCGCACATCCTTGGGCTCGACCTCGTACATCCGCGCCGCATGCGCCTCCATGCGCGCCTTGATCTGGTTGGCCGCATCGAGCGCTGCCATGCCATTGAGGTCGGTGCCCGACGACGCCGCCGTCGCCGACGTATTGGGCACCTTGCCCGTATTGGTCGCCGCGATCTTCACATGCTCGACCGTCACGCCGAACGCCTCGGCCACCACCTGCGCCACCTTGATGTGCAGTCCCTGCCCCATCTCCGTGCCGCCATGGCTGAGATGGATCGAGCCGTCGCGATAGACGTGGACCAGCGCGCCCGCCTGGTTGTGCCAGGTCGCCGTGAACGAAATCCCGAACTTTACCGGCGACAGCGCAATGCCCTTCCTGAGCACCGAATGCGACCTGTTGAACTCCAGCACCGCCGCCCGCCGCTTCTGGTACTCGGCCTTGGTCTCGAGCTCCTCCACCACCCGGTGGATGATGTTGTCCTCGACCGTCTGGTGATACGGCGTGACGTTGCGGTCGTCCGTCCCGTAGAAATTGCGCTTGCGCACCTCCAGCGGATCGATCCCGAGGTCGTACGCGATGTGCTCGATCCAGCGCTCGCAGCCGATCAGCCCCTGCGGCCCGCCGAACCCGCGAAACGCCGTATTGCTCTGCGTGTTGGTGAAAAGCGGCAGCGAATTCACCCGCACATGCGGGAAATAATAGGCATTGTCGGCATGGAACAGCGCCCGGTCCGTCACCGGTCCGCTCAGATCCGCCGAATAACCCGCCCGCGCCGCAAAGGTCGCCGCGACCGCCTCGATCCGCCCCTCGTCGTCGTAGCCCACATCGTAGCTCACGACGAAATCGTGGCGCTTGCCGGTGATCTGGAAATCGTCGTCCCGGTCCGGCCGGATCTTCACCGCCCGCCGGAAGATGCTGGCGGCGAGCGCCGCGATCGCGGCGAAGAGGTTGCCCTGCGATTCCTTGCCGCCGAACCCGCCGCCCATGCGCCGCATGTTCACGGTGATCGCCGCATGCGGGATGCCCAGCACCTGCCCCACCATCACCTGGATTTCGGTCGGATGCTGCGTCGAGAGGTGGATGACGATCTCGTCGTCCTCCCCCGGCACCGCCAGCGCGATCTGCGACTCCAGGTAAAAGTGCTCCTGCCCGCCGATCGTCACCGTGCCCCTGGCCCGATGCTTGGCCCCGGCGAGCCCCGCCTCCACATCGCCCCGCTCGAGCTTCAATGGCTCGGTCACCAGCGACCCGCCGGCCTTCAGCGACTCCGCCACGCTCGTCACATGCGGCAGGTCGCGATACTCGATCCGCGCGAGCTTGGCCGCCCGCCGCGCCGCATCCCGCGTCTCACCGACCACGCAGAAAATCGGCTGGCCCCAATAGCGGACCACGCCCTCCGCAAACACCGGCTCGTCGTGCTTATGCACCGAGCTCACATCGTTCTCGCCCGGCACATCGTCCGCCGTCAGCACGCCAACCACGCCCGGTGCCTTGCGCACCGCCTCGAGGTCGATCGAGGCAATTTCCGCATGTGCCCGCGTGGAAAGGCCGAGATAGGCGTGCAGCGTGCCCTCCGGCTCGGTCAGGTCGTCGACATATTCCGCCCGCCCCGACACATGCTTGATCGCCGAATCGTGCGGGATCGCCTCATGCAATCGTCCGACCGGCGGCTTCACATCGAGCTTGTTCATGCCACCGCCCTGCTCAGCCGCTCGACTTGGCCCACCGTATCGAGGTGGAAGCGCCGCAGCAGATTCTGCGCCGCCAGCAATCGGTACTCCGCGCTGGCCCGCATGTCGGTGAGTGGCTGGTAGTCCACCGCAAAGGCCGGCAATGCGGCCTCGATCGTCGCCGCCGTCCACGGCTTGCCGATCAGCGCCTCTTCCACCGCCACCGCACGCTTGGGCGTCGCCGCCATGCCGCCGAAGGCAATGCGGATCATCCCGACCTTGCCCTCGTCATTGACGAACACGCGGAACGCGCCGCACAGCGCCGAGATATCCTCGTCCTTGCGCTTGCTGACCTTGTAGCAGGCGAATTTCTCCCCCGCCGGGACATAGGGCACGATCACCTTCTCGACGAACTCGCCGGGCTGCCGGTCCTGCTTCCCGTACGCGATGAAGAAATCCCTGAGCCTGACCTCGCGTCGCTCATTGCCCTTGCGCAGGATGATGTGCGCACCGAGCGCGATGAACGGCGGCGGCGTGTCCCCGATGGGCGAACCATTGGCGATGTTGGCCCCAATGGTCCCGGCATTGCGCACCTGCGCCCCGCCGATCCGGTTCCACACCTCCCTGAGCTGCGGGAACCGCCGCGCGATCGTCCCCTGCGCCTCGGTGTACGTCACGCCCGCACCGAAGGTCACCGACCCTTCGCCTTCCTCGATGGAATGCAGCTCCTGCAGATGCCCGATGCTGATCATCGGTCCGATGTCGCGCATGAACTTGGTGACCCACAGTCCCACATCCGTCGCGCCGCTCACCAGCGTACCGCCGGGGTTCTCGGCATAGATCCGCGCCAGCTCGTCCACCGAGCCCGGCACGATGATCCGGTTCTTGCCCTCACCGATATCGACCGTCACGCCATCGTTCAGCGCCTTGACCCGCGCCTTCGTCGCCTCTCGCTGCGCGTTGAGCGCGTCGGCCTCGGCCCCGCCATAACTCGACATCGCGAGCCCCGCTTTGACGATCGGCGCATAGCCCGTGCAGCGGCAGAGATTGCCCTGCAGCGCCGTCTCGATCTGCGGCACCGTAGGATTGGGCTCCGCCAGCCACAGCCCGTAAAGCGACATCACGATACCCGGCGTGCAGAACCCGCACTGGCTCCCGTGGAAATCCACCATCGCCTGCTGCACCGGATGCAGCGGTCCGCCCGGCGGGCTGAGGTGTTCGATCGTCACCACATGCGTGCCGTGCAGCATCGCCACAAAGCAGATGCACGCATTCACGGTCTCATAGACGAGCTCATCCCCGCTCATCCGCCCGACGAGCACCGTGCACGCCCCGCAATCGCCCTCCGCACACCCCTCCTTGGACCCCCGCAGGCGCCGCGTCAGCCGCAGATAATCCAGCA
>JBIQKK010000003.1:53386-55941 GCA_044506585.1 Hyphomicrobiales bacterium | reverse complement strand
GTCTCGAGGAACGGCGTCTCGGGCTCGACGCCCCGCGCGCGGAAATAGGCGCCCACATGGAACACCAGCTCGTAGCCGCCCGGATGGAACTTCGCCCCCTCGAGCAACGGACCGGGCCCGCGCCCGTCCTCGTTGGTCACGCCGGACATCAGGTGATGGGTATGGTCGCCATGCAGCATCAGGAGGTCGAAGCGCATGCCTGCCGCAGGCTTGCCGTGCATCATATCGAGGACGTGCGTCGTCAGCCGACCATCACCCGCCATTGGACCATTCCCGTTCTGTTCGGCGGACTATCGACCCGATTGCCCCCCAATCCAAGGGGGCTCCGGCCATTTTTTTACCGTTTGGTCCAAAATTGCGCACCCCGCCCCATTTGCGCGCAGACCGTGCCTTGTTAACAAGCAGGTCATCGAGGAGTCGCGGTGCATCAATGAGATACCCCCGCAACATGCTCGGCTACGGCCGCACGCCGCCCGACCCCAAATGGCCCGGCGGCGCTTATGTCGCAGTGCAGATCGTCCTCAATTACGAAGAGGGCGGCGAGAACAACATCCTCCACGGCGACGCCGCATCCGAGGCGTTCCTCTCCGACGTCATCGGCGCCGCGCCCTGGCCCGGCCAGCGCCACGCCAATGTCGAGTCGATGTACGAGTACGGTGCCCGCGCCGGCTTCTGGCGGCTGTGGCGCTACTTCACCGCCAATGCCATTCCTGTCACCGTCTATGGCGTCGCCACCGCCCTCATGCGCGCGCCCCAGCAGGTCGCCGCCATGCAGGAGGCCGGCTGGGAGATCGCCTCGCACGGCCTCAAATGGATCCAGCACAAGGACATGCCCGAGGACGAGGAACGTGCCTCGATCGCCGAAGCCGTCCGCCTTCACACCATCGCCACCGGCGAGCGCCCCCATGGCTGGTACACCGGCCGCTCCTCGCTCGCGACCGTCGACCTCGTCTCCGAGGAAGGCGGCTTCGACTACATCTCGGACACTTATGACGACGACCTGCCCTATTGGCGCCCGTACGCCGGTCGCGCGCAGCTCATCATCCCCTACACCCTCGCCAACAACGACATGCGCTTCGTCACCGCGCCCGGCTTCGACACCGGCGAGGAGTACTACACGTTTCTCAAGGACGGCTTCGACGTCCTCTACGAGGAAGGCCGGCTCGGCTCGCCCAAGATGATGTCGATCGGTCTCCACTGCCGGCTTGTGGGCATGCCCGGCCGCTTCGCCGGTCTCAAGCGCTTCCTCGACTACGTGCGCAGCAAGGACAGGGTCTGGCTCGCGCGCCGCATCGACATCGCGCGCCACTGGCAGGAGCATCACCCCTACCGCGCGCCCGATCTCGTCCCGTCCGGGATGGACCGCACACAGTTCGTCGGCACCTTCGGCTCGATCTTCGAGCACTCCCCCTGGATCGCCGAACGCGCCTTCGAGGCCGAGCTCGCCCCCGCCAACGACACCGCGACCGGCCTCCATTTCGCACTGCGCAGCCAGTTCCGCATGGCGAGCGACGACGAACGCCTTGCCGTCCTCCGCGCCCACCCCGACCTCGCCGGCAAGCTCGCGCAGGCCCGCCGCCTGACCGGTGCCTCCACCGCGGAACAGGCGAGCGCCGGCCTCGATGCCCTCACCGACAGCGAACGCGCGCAGTTCGAAGAACTGAACGCGGCCTATGTCGCAAAATTCGGTTTCCCCTTCATCATCGCCGTCCGCGACAACACCAGGGCCATGATCCTCGACGCCATGCGCACGCGCCTCGGCAACGATCGCGACACCGAATTCGTTACGGCCTGCGCCCAGGTCGAACGCATAGCGCTCCTTCGCCTGCGCGCCCTTCTCCCTGAACTCTGAACAACCGCCAACCCGGA
This sequence comes from Hyphomicrobiales bacterium, assembly GCA_044506585.1. Classification (GTDB taxonomy): domain Bacteria; phylum Pseudomonadota; class Alphaproteobacteria; order Rhizobiales; family Devosiaceae; genus Devosia_A. The sequence continues at coordinate 54,072 of JBIQKK010000003.1, read as the reverse complement.
GCCTCCATGTACACCCTCCATATCGCCAACAAGAACTACTCCTCCTGGTCGCTGCGGCCCTGGGTGCTGCTGAAGGAACTTGGAATCCCGTTCGAGGAAGTGCTGCACCGTTTCGCCCCCGATCGCGACGGCCGCAGCTTCACCACCTTCTCGCCGAGCGGCAAGGTTCCGGTCCTCGTCGATGGCGATGTCACCGTGTGGGACTCCCTCGCCATCGCGGAATATGTCGCCGAGCAGCATAAGGGCGTCTGGCCCGAAGACCGTGAAGCCCGCGCCTGGGCCCGCTGCGCCGCAGCCGAAATGCACAGCGGCTACAGCCACCTGCGCAACATCTGCGGCATGAATGTGGGTATCCGCGTCAAGCTCAATGAGATCTCCCCCGAGTTGCACCACGATCTCGTGCGCCTCGAAGAACTGTGGGCCGATGGCCTCGCCCGCTTCGGCGGTCCCTTCCTCGCCGGTGAAACCTTCACCGCCGTCGACGCCTTCTTCTGCCCCGTCGCCTACCGCGTCCAGACCTACAATCTGCACATGGGCGAAAAGGCCAGGGCCTACGCTTTCCGGCTCCTCACCCTCGATTCCATGATCGAATGGAGCAAGGCCGCCCTGCGCGAGGATTTCCGCGACTGGCCCCACGAAGACGAGGTCGCCACCTACGGCACCATCACCGAAGACCACCGCGTCCC
>JBIQKK010000003.1:44292-53286 GCA_044506585.1 Hyphomicrobiales bacterium | reverse complement strand
CCCACGAAGACGAGGTCGCCACCTACGGCACCATCACCGAAGACCACCGCGTCCCCGAAAAGGCGTGACCTCTCGCGGGGTCGCGGCTCCATCGCCTTCTCCCTTGACGGGAGAAGGTGGCCGAAGGCCGGATGAGGGTGTGGCCGCTTGCGCCGGCTTCAGGCTAAAGCGTCGGCGGCCCGTGCGGCTCGTCGTGCTCTTCGCCGTCTTCCCAGGCGATCGTGTCGTCGATCTCAGGCTCGTCGGCGAAGCGGTCCGCGATCCATTCCATGATCATGCGCAGCGTGTCGTGCCGCTCGATGAAATCGGCGACGGGCGTCGGATGCGGATGTGGCGCGGGCAGGCTCATGACGTGAGCTTGCCTTCGAATGGTTACCGGATTGCGAATGCGCTCAGGCGAGGATGTCGAGCACTGTCTTCTGCATGTCGCGGCCGACTTCGACGATCCTGGTCGCCGCCTTGAAGTCGTAGCTCGCCAGCATCATCGAGACCATCTCGGTCGCAAGGTCGATCTCGGCGTCCGGCTGCTGCGGATCGGGGAGCCCGGCGCCGGCCCGCGTGATCCGCGTCGCCGCCGTCTCGAACCGCGCTTCCGCGGCCCGCATTCCCGATACGCCAATCGACATGATGCTCATGGCCCCGCCCTACGCCATTACCGTCTCCATACCCTTAATTGGCCGCCCGCAATTCCCCACAAAAGCCGGATGACCGGGCCCCTCCACCCCATTTTGCGCCTCATCCCTCGACCCCATGATAACTTCCCCTCATCCGTCCCTGACTACCGCGGCGTACTGACGAGGTGCGGGGGGACGAAGGTGGGACGGATCGCGGTCGCGCGGTCCTGGGTTCCTCGCCGGAATGCCGTGGCGGCCCTTGGCCGGCCCCGGCGTTGGCGGCTGGTGCCGACAATGCCCATCGCGGGGAAGCGCAGGGCGTCTCGCTCTGCTCTACAGATTCGGAGGCGCCCTGCGCTCTCCGTCCGTGGCCCCCTCATGGCCGCGGCAGGTGACCACCGGGACCGCCCAGGCCGCCGGAAGCCTTGTCGTGCCCTTTGTGCAAGTCGCGTTCTGCTCTAAACCAGCGGGACGTCCATCAACATGCGTCGGCAAGCAATGGCCCCTACCACCTACGCCAGCCCCATCGACGGGCTTCCTCCGCAGTCGGCCCTCCACACCCAGCGGGCCGTCTTCACCGAGGCCTATGCGCTGATCCCGCACGGCGTCATGCGCGATATCGTCACCAGCGCCCTGCCGCATTGGACCAACGCGCGCGCCTGGATCATCGCCCGCCCCATGACCGGCTTCGCCGAGACCTTCGCGCAATACATCATGGACGTGGCGCCCGGCGGCGGCAGCTCCGCGCCCGAACCCGACCCCGGCGCCGAAGGCGTGCTGTTCGTCGTCGCCGGCCAGGCGGCGCTCAAGATCGACGGCAAGGCCCACACCCTGCGCCCCGGCGGCTACGCCTACCTGCCCCCCGGCTGCAAATGGACGCTCACCAACAAGTCCAGGGCTCCGATCCGCTTCCATTGGGTCCGCAAAGCCTACGAAGCCGTCGACGGCATTCCGGTCCCAAAACCCTTCGTTGCCAACGAACAGGATGTCCCCATCCGCTGGATGCCCGGCACCCACAACCGCTGGGGCACGACGCGCTTCGTCGAGCCCGACGACGTGTCGCACGACATGCACGTCAACATCGTCACCCTCGAGCCCGGCGCCGTCATCCCGTTCGAGGAGACGCATGTGATGGAACACGGCCTCTACGTCCTCGAAGGCAAGGCCGTCTATCGCCTCAACCGCGACTGGGTCGAAGTCGAAGCCGGCGATTTCATGTGGCTGCGCGCCTTCTGCCCCCAAGCCTGCTACGCCGGCCCCAACCGGTTCCGCTACCTGCTCTATAAGGACGTCAACCGCCACCCCCGCCTGCGGCTCGGTGGCCAATGACCGATACGCGCGTTCTCCGCCCCCGGCCGCTGACACGCGATGCCTTCGCCCCCTTCGGCCAGGTCATCGAAACCGCCGGCGCCGAGCACTATCCCATCAACGCCGGCAATTGCGAACGCTACCACGATCTTGCCCGTGTCGAGCTCGGCGGCGTCCATCCGCGACCGCTGATCTCGATCATCCATGGCCGCCACTACACCCTGCCCCTCACCCTCAGGATGGTCGAGCGTCACCCCCTCGGCAGCCAGGCCTTCTACCCCTTGTCGTCCCACCCCTTCCTCGTGGTCGTTGCCCCCGATGAGTCGGGCGTCCCCGGCACGCCCCTCGCTTTCCTCACCGGACCGGGCCAGGGCGTGAACATCGCGATGAACACCTGGCACGGCGTGCTCACGCCGCTCGAAGCCGATGCGGACTTCCTGTGCGTCGATCGCGGCGGCGAGGGGAACAATCTCGAGGAATACCATTTCCCCGAACCCTGGCTCATTCAGGCAACCTGAATGGGCCGTATTAATTCCTCCACATTCGGTCGTGACTGTCGTCCGCCGATCATGCGGAGGTCCTTGATGCTAAAATCCATTGCGCTGCTCGGTGTGCTGTTCGTTGCATCTCCCACCCTCGCCGCGAAAGCGACACTGTCGGGCGAAGTCACCTACCGCGAACGCATCGCCCTGCCCGAAACCGCCGTCCTCAGCATCGAGCTGGTCGATCTCGCACTGCCCGATCGCCCGCGCGTCCGCGTCTCGGCGCCAACCGGCGCGGGCCAGGTCCCGCTGGGCTTCACGCTGACCTTCGAGGACAGCATGATCCTCCCGCAGCACGACTACGCCATCAATGCCGAGATCAAGGCCGGCGACATCCGCTTCCGCAACACCGAACCCTATGCGGTGAACCCGCTGGCGCAGTCCGAGCCGATCCTCGTCGTCACCCAGATGATCGCAGCCACCGGCGAGACCTCGAAAGAACCGACACCCCCGGTCGAGCAATTGCCCATCCTCGGCATAACCTGGAGCGCGACCGCCATCGCCGGGACTCCTGTCCCGCCGGGTGTCGATGTCACCCTGCTCATCGAAGACGACATGCGCGCGGGCGGCGTCGGCGGCTGTAATTCCTATTTCTCACAGGCCACCGTGACCAGGGAAGGCTTCGCGATCGGCGAGCTTTCGCGCACGCTCCGCTCGTGCGGTTACGATCTCAACATGCTTGAGCAAAGCTTCTTCGACGCGCTGCGGAAGACCACCTCCTGGCACATCGACGGCGAGACGCTGGTCCTCCGCGACGCCGCGGGCGAGTCGACCGCAACCCTGGAGCACTGATGGACACGGCCGATCTTCTTGCCCGCCTGCTCGATGTCATCGAGTTCGACCTGGCCCCGCTGAGCCGCAAGCGCATCGTCGAAGGCGACAAGATTTTCGGTGCGGCGATCCTTCGCAAGTCCGACCTCTCGCTCGTGGTAGCCGAGACCAACAACGAAACCGTCAACCCGCTTTGGCACGGCGAGATTTTCGCCATCAAGCGCTTCTACGAACTGCCCCGCGCGATACGCCCCGAGGCCAAGGACTGCCTCTTCCTTGCAACGCACGAACCCTGCTCGCTTTGCCTCTCCGGCATCACCTGGTCGGGCTTCGACAACTTCTATTATCTCTTCTCCTACGAGGACACGCGCGACGCCTTCGACATCCCGCACGACATCCGCATCCTCAAGGCCGTCTACGCTGTCGCCGATCCCGACCGCGACGCCCCGGCACCCGGACGCGACTACTACAACCGTGACAACGATTTCTTTTCGAGCCACTCCATCCCCGCTCTCCTCGGCGGCCTGGACCGCGGCGCCAAGGAACGCCTGACCGCCCGGATCGACGCGCTCACCGCGCTCTATACCGAATTGAGCGACATCTATCAGCGCGACAAGGGCAAGAAGGGCATCCCCTTGAGCTGACGGGCAAAATTCGATCTGCGCTGAGAACGCCGTTTTACCCTGGTGACATCGGAATGCGGCACGAGGGCGCGAACTCTTCCCACCTTGTGGCTGGTTCCCTCTTCCAATAATCTGGCGTGGGGCGGCCGCATGGGAGGCAGACGGTGCTTTACGAAACCCTTTGTGAGGTAGGCGACAGCCTGCCTAAAAGCGGCCTGCGGCAAGGGGATAGCTTTATCCCCTATGCCAGCGTCGCCGAGCGCGCGGGCCGCATCGCCACAGGTCTGCTGGACCGTGGGATCGAACCCGGCACACCGATTGGCATTCTCATGGTCAACGGTCCCGACCTGCTGACGCTGGCTTACGCCACCTTCGCGGCCGGATCGATCACCGTCCCGCTCAATGCTCACGCGCCCATCGCCGAACTCGTCGCGACGGCACGCAAGGCCCATGTGCGCGCAATCATCGCGTCCCTCCCCTACGCCGAAGTCGCCGAGAACCTGATCGCCGGGCTCGCAGGACCCGGATCATTACCGCTCTTCATCGCGGGCGGCAGCGACGACAATTCTGTCGTCGCTCTCGAGCGTCGCGCCATCGGCACTTTGCCCAAGCTCGGTCCCGACACCGAAGCGCTCTACATGTTCTCGTCGGGCTCGACCGGGATCCCCAAGGTCGTGCCCCACACCCATGGTGAGCTCGATATCGACAGCAGGAATGGCCGCGCCCGCGGGCAGGTCCTCCCCGACGACATCCAGATCAACATGATGCCAGGCAGCCACGCGATGGGCTTTCTCAGCGCCATGCACATGGCGGTCGCCGGCGCCACGACGCTCTACTGGAGCGACCCTCAACCCTTCGCACTGTCCAAGGGGCGTTTCGCCCGCGCCATCCAGGACGAGAAGGTGACGCTGCTCATGGGCGTCCCCTTCATGTTCGATGCGCTCTCCGCCTTGCGCGACGACATCGATTTCGGTGCCATCCGGCTGGCCCAGTCCGGCGCCATCGCACTGCGGGGCGAGACATACAACCGCTTCAAGGAGCGCTTCGGCCTGAAGATCCGGCAGGGCTACGGCTCAACCGAGTGTCTTGCCATCGCCATCAACACGGAGCCCGATCCCGACACCTGCTGGGACTCCGTGGGCCGCCCGGTCGATGGCATCGAATGGTGGATCGAACCGGCCGAGAACCCCTTCGGCCCCGAATACGGGGAGCTCGTCGTCAGTGCGCCCTGGGTCACCAAGGGCTACCTCGATGCCGCAGAAACGAACGCGTCGACCATCCGAAATGGCCGCTTCTATACAGGCGACCTCGCGGGCATTGGCGCCGATGGCTGCCTCTATATCAAGGGCCGCATCAAGCTCATCATCGAAGTCGCCGGCCACAAAGTCGACCCCTTCGAGATCGAGGAAGTCCTGCTCCAGCACCCCGCTGTGGCCGAAGCGGTCGTCGTCGGCATTCCTGATACCCGCACCGGCGAACAGCGGCTCAAGGCTGTCATCGTGCGGTCGGCCGACGAAGACGGAGACAGCTTCATTCGCTTCTGCCGCGAGCGTCTTTCCTCGCAAAAAGTCCCCACCCTCGTCGAATTCCGGGACGAGCTTCCCAAAAGCGCGGCGGGCAAGGTGCTCCGCGGTAAGCTGATGGAGGTGGTCTAGACCGGGGCTTCCGAGGCGCCGCCCGCGCCTAGCCGCTTCTCGACATACTCGATCAGCGTGGCCGGCGACGTAAAAAGTTCCGCCCCAATATCGCTATCGGGAATACGAATGGAGAAGTGATCCTCGATGAATTGAATAAGGCCGACGAGATTGATGGAATCGAGCAACCCGCTATCCAGCAGCCCCGTATCGCGGGTAACCGTGACCGACGAGCCCGCTGCGACTTGCGAAATATGTGCCAGAATTGATTGTTCGACCTGTTTCATTGGCTCGCCCCCAGCTATCGATGCCCTATCTTAACCGATCCCCCCGCCGGCTCAAATCCATTCCCGGGAAGCGCTCGTGACCGTCACCGACCAGATCGTTGAGTACCGGCAGGTCGGCGAGCAGGAGCGGATATTCCACTACCTGCACACGCTGGGCGGCCTTATTGCCTCGGGCTGCTCCCACATTCGTGGGCCCCTGACCCCCGAGCTTCTGCGCAGGGCCTTCGACTGGCTACAGCGCCAGCACCCGATCCTCCGCGCGCACATTCGCTACGAGGGCTATGCCTTCCGCTCGGTGCCGCCCTTCGTCTATCCGATCCCCTTTTTCGATACCCGCGGCACCACCGAAATCCCCATCCGCGTGGTCACCGACCCCAACCCGGAGGCCTGGCGCGACATCCTGCAGAAGGAAACGGCCAAGCCGATCGGCCGGGGCAAGCACCCCCGCATCCGCCTGGTCCTCGTCCGCACCCATGAAGGCGCCGACCTGCACCATCTCGTCCTGACCATGGACCACGCCATCGCCGACGCGCAGGCCGGCAGCATGCTGTTCGACCAGCTCTTCCGCTATCTCGCGGAGCCCGATGAGATGGAAGGCCAGCCGCCGGTCCAGATCGGCCTCCCCCCCTCGCTCGAGACGGGGATGCCCAGGAAGTCCGACAGCGGCAAGCCCCGCTACCAGCCGGCCATCCGCTTTCCCAAGACCCCCGTTCCCAACCCGGTCAAGGCGAGTCTCTCGGTCGAGCGCACCATCGGTCCCAACGTCGCGCACTCTCTGCGCGAAGCTCTCCGGGCGCACCGCACCACCATGCACGGAGCCGTCGGCGCCGCCTTCCTCGTCGCGACCCGCGAAAAGTTCGGCATGGACGAGATGACCATCCTCTCGACTGTCGAGCTGCGCCGTATGATGAAGCCCGCCCTCCCTGTCACGGCGTTCGGTTGCTACATTGACATCCTGCGCACGCATCACACGCTGAGCGACGACTTCTGGGCGATGGCCTCAGACCTTTCCTTTAAGCTGATCGCCGCAATCGCCCGCGACCAGGAATCGGCGTCTATCCTCAAGCTCGCGACCTGGGACGTCTATAAGCACGAAACCATCCCGACCATGACGCATCGCCGCCGCATCGACGGCATCGCCATCACCACGGCTGGCCAGTCCTACGCGACCAAAGCCTACGGTCCCTTCTCGATCGAGGGCGGCAGCGGGGGGGTCTCCATCGACATGTTCGGCCCCTCCCTGTTCGTCGTCACCACCGAAACCGACGGCGACCTCGACATCAAAGTCGGCTACCCGGGCTACGCCCTTTCGACCGAGGATGCGGAGGATCTGACGGATCGCGCCGTCGCCGCGCTCACCCGCGCAGCCTCAGGTAACTAGTGTTCTGGCGCTGGAGGATAGAGCCGGGAGAACCCTGTGCCCCATACGGGCTGCGGCGAGAGCAGCGAAACCTCGCTGGCACCGGCGGTGCGGACGTGAGCGTCGGCCCGCGGGAGAACAGCCAGGGTCGCAGCAAGCCCCAGGATGGTCACGATCATCAGCCGCGCGATGAGCTTGCGTCGACGCTGGATCAGGATCTGCAACTCGTACATAGACCACCCCTGGTAGCCTATGTTCTAGCACACTCGCCGGCCAGCCGCCCGCAACACCTCCCGTCGTGGTATGCGGAAATTTAACGCGGTTCTACTCGCGCGTGGCCGCGAACGACGCGATCAGCGGGGCGTTCGCTGGATTGGCCGGATCACTGCGCAGGACCGTGCCCATGATCGTGTCGGGTTGCGTTGCGCCGTTAACACTCCAGGCGGGAATGAGGTAGCCGAAATAGTCGTAGTTATAGAGCTTGCCCCCAATGGTCGTCTGCCCATGCAGCCGCAGCGTAGCCCCCTGCTTCGCCACGTAGAGCGCAACGCCCGCGAGATCGTAGTTCAGATCCCGCCCGAGACGCTTGCCCACGACACGTCCGCCCTGCTCGGTCAGTTCAAGTTCGTTAAGCCCGAGAGCGAGCTTCGCCAGCGAGTCGCCGGGTTTGGAGCTGACCGAGAAGCTTCGATAGACCCACTTGCCGGTAAACGTGCCGGGCTGCGCGTTCAGCGTGAGCGTCATGTCCTGCGCCACGACGCTCAGCGGAAATCCAAGAGCGACAGCCAGCGCGACCCAGGCTGCGAGCCGCTGCAACGTCCAGATTGGAGACTTGAGCATGGAGACCCCCCATCATCCGTCCAGCAAGACTAGCAGAAAGTCGGGCCACTTTTGCAGTTAAGTTAATGAAAGGTTAATTCTCGTTCTAGATGCCGCCGTACCAGTCGTACCCGTGATCCTCCCAATAACCGCCTTGTCCTTTGCCGAAGCTCGCGAAATTCTCGACGAGTTCGACTGTGTGCAGGTATTTGGGCTGCTTGTATCCCAAGGCGCGCTCGATGCGGAGGCGCACGGGAGCACCGTTGCTGACTGGCAGGACCTCGTTATTCAGGCCATAAGCGAGGATCGTCTGCGGATGGTAGGCGTCGATAAGGTCGGAGCTTTCGTAGTAGGGCTCTGCCCCCGAAAGTCCGCCGCCCATCACGTCGAAGCAATGATAGACGCAAAAGCGCGCCGACGATTTGACCCCCGCTTGATCGAGGACGGCGCCGAGTCGCGTGCCGGTCCACTTGGCGATACAGCTCCAGCCTTCGACGCAGTCGTGACGAGTAACCTGGCTTTGCGCAGGCATGTTGCGCAGTTCATCGAGCGAGAAACTCACCTCACGCTCGACAAGCCCGGTGACCCTCAGCCGATAGTCGGCAAATCCGTTCGCCTGCAGGCCGAGATACTCCGTGGTCTGCGGATTCGTTGACCCGTTCGGCCGCTGCGGCTGTCGAATCTCTGTCTCCGAATAGGTCCGCGCGAGGCTCTGCTCCCCCGCGATCATGCGTTGCACTTGGTAGGTCAGCGTATTGGCGCGCTCAAGGAAGTCCCGAGTGGGGTGGTCGCGCTGACCAAGAAAGTCGAACTGATCACAACCCGACAGAATGAGACCGGATGCACCAGCCACGGATGCAGTGAGAAACGCTCGGCGGGAAACGATCAGCTTTCCCATTTCAATGCTTCCCCTCTACGCCGGCATCGGTCTTGTAGTAGCCGGTGATCATCGAGCGCAGCTCATTGAAAGGCCCTGCCAGCACCACCATCGCGATGTGGACGATGAAGAACAGGACGAAGGCCAGCATGGCGAAAA
>JBIQKK010000003.1:40725-44192 GCA_044506585.1 Hyphomicrobiales bacterium | reverse complement strand
GTGCGCGCGGTTTGACGGCCGCCGAACAGGTCGACGAGCCACGGCCACGCCGCATCCATGCCCGGTGACATGGTCAGCCCTGTAAGAATGATCAGCGGGAAGGCGACGACGAAGACCCCGAAATAGGCCAGCTTCTGCAGGGGCGTGTAGGACCTGCCATGCGTGAAGCGGAGCCGGACATGGTCCCATATGTCCTTGGGCAAGTCGCGGACGTCGCGTGGCTTGACGATAATGTCGCGCCAGAGATGGCCCGTGCTGATCGCATTCACCAGCCACATCAGCAGCGTGCCCACCAGCACCCATGCGAAGAAGAAGTGGACCACGCGGCCCGTCGCCAGATCGCGATATGAGGGGATCGTCGCCCAACCGGGAAAGGCGACATAGGACGGCTTGCCATTGACTGTGCTCACGCCGAGCCAGCCGGTCGTATCGAACACCCGCCCGAACACCGCGGTCTGTCCAACAGGCTGACCGTCCGGGCCGTTCGCCGCGTAGATATCGAGAATCGAGTTGGAATATCCGAACCCCGATTCCTGTCCGACATAGAGGTTGGGGCGAGCATTGAAGATCTGCAGCCCGGACAGCAGCAGGAAGAACATCGCAATTGCCCAGACCCAGTGGGTGATGCGTGTCATCGCGTCCTGCCGGTAGATCAAGCGACCATCGGCCCCGCTCACCACGCGATCATTGGCGATCATCCCCGTCAACGCGCCGAGCAAGGCGAGTGTCACCGGCACGGCAAGCAGCCAGCCGAAACTCTTGAAGCTGATACATCCGGCGGTCCAGAACAGCGCTCCGATGAGCGCGATCGACCCGCCAAGTCCCAGACGGGGAATGGCTGTCACGCCGCCCAGCACCATGAACACTGCAGCGGCCGCAAAGAGAGATAGGCTCACCGCATCGATTGGCCTGGTCACACCAACCGGCTGCAGCAGGTTCGGAGCAACGAATTCGAACAGCACAAGGGCGCCGCCCGTAATCGCCCCCGCGAGGACGAGACCGACCGCTGCCGTGCGTGCTGCCGGCCCCCCTCCTGCCGGCATGGGGCCTTCAATAGCCGTCATTCCCGCCTCCCCCGCGAGCCTGCCTTTGGCTGCAGCAACGGCACGATTTCCGGCTGAGTTTCAAATCACGCCGGGGCAAACCAGCGTGATTGGCCACTCACTCCCGCGCTGCCCAGTTGAGACCGCGGCGCACGATCGTCGCCATTTCCGGAACTTCGAACTCGGACGCTTTGTGACCCAGCGTACAATGGAACACCTTGCCGGCACCGTAGCGGTGCTTCCAGACCACCGGCATCACCACGCCCTTGGTCCAGGCCGCATGCTCGCCGGAAAACGTCGTCGTCGCCAAGACTTCTACCGCGGGATCCATATGCATGTAGTATTGCTCGGATCGGTAGGGGAACGATGCCGGAATGCCGGCCATGATCGGATCGTCCGGCTTGGTGACGTCCACCGTGTAATCGATGATGTCGCCCGGATGGGCGACCCACTGGCCCCCGATGACGAATTGATAGTCGGTCGATTCGCGGAATGCGTCGCTCATCCCGCCGTGATGACCGGCAACGCCAACGCCACCCTCGACCGCCTTGGCGAAGTTGATTGCATGGTCGCGATCGATCTTGGACATGGTGATAACCGGGACGATCAGCGAAAGCTCGTGGATCGACGGATCGCCGAACACCGACGAATCGGTTTCGACGCGGACCGAGAAGCCATCCTCATGCAGCCAGCGGCGATAGATCGCCGCGCATTCCTCGGGATCGTGCCCATCCCAACCACCCCAAACGATAAGTGCACTGCGCATTTTCTAACTCCCGGCCTGAAAGCGCGCGGAGATTAGCGGTTCGTGCTGAATCTGCCAGCCCAAAAAATTCCGCTGCTCAGGCGTCCTTCGGCGTCAGATACGCGACGAAGTGCAGCTTGCGGTCGAACAGCCAGCGAGCAGGCGGCAGATAGAGGTTGATCTTTTCGACCATCGAGACCGCCTGCAGCCGGGCCTTGAAGAACGCGCCTTGCCATTCGGTGCGGCTGAGGAATGTGTAAGGCATCGGCACGCCATCGCCGAGATTGCCGAACCAGTCCATGAACACGAGCGTGGGATTGGCGAGGAATCCCTCGCGCAGATGATCCTTGATCACCACGCCCTGCCGTGCCACGCGGGCGGCTTCCTTGAGCACCACGGTGGGATCTGTGGTGTGATGCAACACATCGACAATGGTCACATAGTCGACGCTACGGTCCCCAACCGGCAGTGTCACCCCATCATACTGAGTGACGGGGATCAGCGTGCGCGGACGCGGGACGATGTCGACCCCCTCCACTTTGAGGTCAGGACGCAGCCGCATTAGCGCCATTGCGATCTGGCCGTCACCGCATCCGATATCGAGAACTGTGCCCCGGCTCGGGATCGCACGCGCAAGCTGCCGGGACAGTACCCAGACGCGGCGATTATAGTACCAGGTATTGTACTCCGACAGCAGCTTGGACCGGCGGTCGAACTTGGCGAGCCAATTCCCCATCAGGCCGACGCGAACGCCCAGCGGCGCAAGGCCAGGAAGTTGATGCCGGAGGTGAAGCCGATGACGACGAGCGCGGCGAGTAGCGTCGGCAGGCCCACGATCCCGTAGGCGAGCCACGAAAACACCGTGGCCAGCCCCAGCCCGCAAAGCTGAACGACCACGTAGCGCGGCAGCGCGCGCGAATGCTCAGCCGCGGATCGAAACGCGTAGCGCCGATGCAGCAGGTACACCGGGACGATGAAGCCCGCATAGCAGAGGGCCGAAACAAGCCATGCTGGAACACCATGAAAGGCGCTCACAGCCGCCGCCGAAATCCCTACAAAGCTCAGTGCCGCGGTCCCGCCGATCGCAAGGAAAGCCACGAGTTCCATCAGCAGCCCCGAGCGGGACGCTGACGCCGGTTGCTCACGCATCAGGCTTTCGAGCGAAATACTCATGGGCGCACTTAGCGCCACCGGAATTGATAATCGGTGAAAATCATCTCGGCCTGGCCAACTGCCGCCAGATCAGCAACAAAATGATCGCGCCGATAATCTGGCCGAGGAAATTGGTGGTCTCTCCCGGCTGATAGAGGTTGATCGCCTGACCAAGCCAGGTGGCCAGCAACGCACCCACAACGCCGAGCACCGTCGTGAGGATGAAGCCACGCGGGTTGGGACCGCCGGGCGTAACCAGTTTGGCAATGACCCCGGCGATGAAGCCGACGATGATAGCCCACACGATATCCATGGCGACGCCCTCCAGCTAAAGCCGTCCCGACAGATGGGGACGGCCGGGGCGTCGCACAAGATCAACTGGTAGCCAGTTCTTTCTTCTCAGTGTCGGAGACCATTGCAAGGTCGAGCACCCGCTGCAGATTCGCCGCGTGCCGGAAACTGGGTTCCTGGTTTACCCCTGAGCGGAACGCCCCCGCGAAACGCTGGTAATTCGTCGGCACGGGCTC
>JBIQKK010000003.1:35216-40625 GCA_044506585.1 Hyphomicrobiales bacterium | reverse complement strand
GTCTTGAGACGGGCAAAGACATGCTCGATCTCGAGTCCCGACCCGAACGAGGCGAAGTCCAGAATGTGGACGCCGATGTCGCCTAGAACTCCGTTCGATCCGTGCTTCTTGCTGAGCCGCCAGAGCCACTGGCTCTCGGTACGCCAGTCGCCCCAGGCCTTGCTGACCAGCCAGGACTGCAAGTAACTCGCCTCGACGTGCTTGACCGCACCGATCTGCCCCGACATCACGATCTCGCGCGCCTTCTGCAGCTCGGCGACATTGCGATAGGTGAGATTGACCATATTGATGAGGCCCGAGGCCTCGGCGACCTCCACCATCTCGAACGCCTTGGTCGCATCGGTCGCGAGCGGCTTCTCACAAAACACATGCTTGCCCGCCTGCAGCGCCGCGATCGTCGTCGGGTGATGGATCGAATCCGGCGTCACGTTCGCCACCGCGTCGAATTCGCCCCACGCAATCGCCGCATCCAATGAGGCGAAAGCGTTCGGGATATTGTGCGTGGCATTGAATTTTTCGAGCCGCGCAGGATCCACATCGACGCCACCCACAAGGGTGACGCCGTCGATGGCCGCGAAGTGTTTGGCGTGCTGGCCGGCCATGCCACCGGTACCGAGGATAAGAAGGCGCATTTGAGGAGGTCCGTAGAGGTCAGTGGTTGGCGAGCTTGCCGCCGCGCTCGACGAGCGGTTCGAGCGACACTTCAATCGCACGCTTGGGGGCCGTCAGTAGCTCGGCATGCCGATCCGCATTGAATGCCCAGCGCACCGCATTGCGCAGCACGGTACCGACATTCTTGTCATGATAGGTGGGATAGGTCTCGTGACCCGGACGGAAGTAAAAGATGTTCCCGGCGCCCCGTCGATAGGTAAGCCCGGAGCGGAACACCTCGCCGCCCTGGAACCATGAGATGAATACCGTCTCGAGCGGCTCGGGCACCGTGAAAGGCTCGCCATACATCTCTTCGTTTTCGAGCTCAAAGTACTCGGGCAAACCCTTGGCGATGGGATGGCCGGGATTGATCACCCAGACCCGTTCGCGCTCGCCCGCCTCGCGCCAGTGGAGATTGGCCGGGGCGCCCATCAAGCGTTTGAAGATTTTGCTGTGGTGGCCGGAGTGGAGCACGATCAAACCCATGCCTTCCCACACCCGTGCCGCGACGCGCTCGACGACGGCATCGTCGACGTCGTCATGCGCGGCGTGACCCCACCACAAGAGGACGTCGGTTTCATCCAGCTTGGCCTCGGTCATTCCGTGCTCGGCGTCCTGCAGCGTCGCCGTCGAGGCGACGATGTCCTTGTCCTCGCCAAGCACCTTGGCGATCTGGCCATGCATGCCGTTGGGGTAGTTTTCGGCGACGAACGCGTTCTTCTGCTCGTGCACGTTCTCGCCCCAGACTGTGGCTCGGATCGGCATCGCATTCTCCTTTGGCATCTTCTGTTGGGGCGACTCCCGGGGCGACCCAAAACGTTTTGGCAGGTGGCGTTTCCTGCACCGGCGGCAGGCGAAACGCAAGACGGCGCCGGTTGTTCACTACCCGGACGGCAGCACCCGCAAATGGTTGTCGAAGCCGAGGTCGAAATGCCCGGCGCCTGCGGTAGAGCCGGCAAATCCCATGGTCTCGCCCAGCCCGCTGGAGGCAACGAATCCGGTGCGGTCGGGCGCAATGCCGCAGCCGCTCCGCAGGGTCGCGACGGCCGCGGGCGTTCGGGTTTGGGCGTCGATGGCGAGGAGGGTGTCGCCTTCGGGGGAGGAGACGGCGATCAGGCTGCCGTCGGTGGAGCTGGCGACGGAGCCGACGTAGTTGCGGAGATTGCGGAGCGAATTTTCCGGCAGATCGATCAGCTGGATGTCGCCATCTAATGTAGCAAAACCAACGAGTTGCGGCCGCCTTGCGGCATCGCCGCGGAACTGGCAGCCGAACCAGACGCGGCCGCGCGCATCGACCGCCATGTGGCGGATCGAGAGCTGGTGGAGGTCGGATTCGAGCGCCAATTTTCCCTTGAGAGAGCCGTCGCGGCGGTCGAGGAAGACGACCGTTGACTCCATGGTGTTCAGATTCAGCTCGGTCCGCCCGTAGTCGGGGTGGGTCTCGATGCCGCCATTGGCGACCACGATGGTGACGCCGTCGGGCAGCAACAGCATCTCGTGCGGACCGATGCCGTGGGTGTCGAACTCGCCGATACGGGCATAGCCCCCGCGCACGTCGTAGATCCCGACGACGCCACGTGCATTGTCGAAATCGTTCTCGGTTGCATAGAGCAGCGTGCCGTCGGGCGAGAAAACGCCGTGGCCGAAGAAGTGCCGGCCCTCGATCGAAGGAATGGTCAAAGGCGGTGACCGGCCTTCCGGATCGAAGACGACTGCGAATGTCCCGGGTTGGCGCGCGAAGACCACGGCTCGGCCGAGGACGGGAGAGTAGGTCACATCGTGGCCGCGATCGGGAAGGTCGATATTGGCGATCAGCTTGCCGGTCTC
Organism: Hyphomicrobiales bacterium; assembly: GCA_044506585.1. Classification (GTDB taxonomy): domain Bacteria; phylum Pseudomonadota; class Alphaproteobacteria; order Rhizobiales; family Devosiaceae; genus Devosia_A. The sequence goes on along the minus strand of JBIQKK010000003.1, from coordinate 38,147 downwards.
GGTGATCAGCGCGGCACCATATGCGCCGGCCTTGGTCTGGACCGAAGACGCGAACACCAGTTCCGCCTCCGCCAGCGCCGCCGCGCGCTGTGGCAGCAGCGAGGCGGCGAAGCCCGCCCCCGCCGCCTTGAGGAATGCTCGGCGCTGCCACATCTCAGTCGCCGTCCAGCGCGGAAAAACCGACCGACAGGCCAAGTGCGGCCGCCAGATATTCGCCCAGCAGATGATCGAGCGAGCCGGTGATGACGACCATATAGCGCAACGCCTGCAACTGCTCGTGATCGGTCACCGCCTTCTCCATCGGGTCCACGATCAGGGCCGCCGCGCGTGCGGCATTCTCGAACTCGAAGATCGCGCCCTTGGCGACCCAGGAACTGCTGGCGCCGAGCGCCTCGGGGTAGCGCGCCGCGAGGAAGAAATCGTGGAGCCCCGCGAAATTGGCGGCCAGCGCCGGCGCCGTCATATTGGACCGCCAGAACAGCGCCGAACGCGGCTTGGGCGATTTCATGTCGCCGACGACCGGATTGAGCCGCTGGTCGCGCATCGTCTCAGTGCCGTGGACCAGCGTTGCCGCGAGCTTCTCGAGCACCTCCGTCTGGGTGCGGTAATCGTCGAAGGTCGGCTGGGGCGAGAGCATGTGCGCCGCGGGTCCGTCGGGCGATGTGTCGTGCCACTCGGTATCGAGGGTGACCGCGAGGCCGTTGATCAGCGTGCCCGATGCTTCAGCGTAAGAGCAACGATACGCGCTCCCCGCCGCGAGGCCGTCACTGCCGGTGCCGAACAGAAGATATTCCAGAGCGGCGAGTCCCTGCATCGCCACCGACTTGTTCTGCAAAGTCTCGGGGTCCACCGCCGTCGGATCCTCTTCCGCCAGCGCGGCCTGGACCTGGCGTAGCGCGATCCCTTTCCGGTCGGGCCAGAACAGCAAGCGCTCGAGCCGGTCCGCGATCGTCAGAGGGCCGAGGCGCAGGAACTCGACGCGCGAAAACGCGATGACGGTCGATTTGAACTGGTTGCGCGCCCTCTCGAGCGTATCGGCAGAGGGCGTGTCGCAGAGCTTGGCAAGATTCAGTTCGAGCGATCCGGTCTCTTCGGCGAACTGGTGGAACGCGGGACGGATATAGCCTTCGATCGCCCCTTCGATGATCTCGTTGCTGGGGATCGCCGATTGTGCCGCGGCGGGAAGCGCGAGACCGACGAGCAGGGCAGCCAGAACGAAACGCATCAGAGCGACTCCAGGAAAGCGATGAGATCGTCGCGCTGCGACTTTGTCAGATTTGCGAACCCGGACTTCGCCGCTTCCGCCTCCCCACCATGCCACAGGATCGCTTCGGTGAGATTGCGCGCCCGGCCATCGTGAAGAAACAGCGTATGGCCCGACACCGTCTCAGTGAGGCCAATGCCCCAGAGCGGCGGGGTGCGCCACTCGAACCCGTCGGCCGCACCCTCGGGCCGATGATCGGCCAGTCCCTCCCCCATGTCGTGGAGCAGCAGGTCCGTGTAGGGCCAGATCAGCTGGAACTTGTGTGCGTCCGTGGGAGCTTCGCGCGAAGTCACGTATTTCGGTGTGTGGCACGAAATACAGCCCAGTTCGTAGAAGTGCTGCTTGCCTGACAAGACCGCCGGATCATCAATATCGCGGCGGCGCGGTACGCCCAGATTCTGCGAGTAAAAGGTCACGAGATCGAGCACCGGATCGGGAGCCTCGGAGACCCCGCGCTCCGCCTGCTCCCCGGTCGGCATCGCGAGGCATTCAGCCTGTGCCGGTGTGCAGTCCCCGTAGGGCCGATTCACGAGGGGAGTCGAAATGCCGATGTCGCCCGAAAACGCACTCGCCGATTGCACGCGAATGCTTGGCGCCCCGGCCTTCCAGCCGAAGCGCCCCAGCTTGATCTCGCCGCCGGCGATATCCTTGACCCAGTTGGGCTTGCCCGAAATGCCGTCCCCATCGCGATCGTCCGGGTCGGCCTGCGCGAGGACATCTTCCTGCGGCACGTTCTCCAGAAGGCCCAGCCCGATCATCTGCGGCGCCACGCGCGGCGACAGCATGACGTTGTCGCTCAGCGGGCCATAGCCAAGGTCGGCAATCGAATAGGCCGGCGCCCGGAGACTGACCACCGTGCCATCACCCAGCGTCACTGGCTTTTCGGTGTACTCGATGGCCATCTTGCCTTCGGCACGAAGTCCAGGCACCGCAAAGACCTGCAGTTGCTCCCCATAGGTCGGCTCGGGAAAGAGCAGCACGCCCCGGCTGTCGAGCAGCGTCTGTTGGTCTGCGTCCTGTGGTGGCACCGACAGGCGCAGGAACATTGAAACCGCGTTCTCTTCCGGACCCTCGGGCGGGTGGCCCCGGCCATCCTTGAGATGGCAATTCTGGCAACCGCGGGCGTTGAACAGCGGCCCAAGCCCGTCCGACGAAAGAGTCGATGATGGCGAGGACACCCAGACTTTGCGGAACAGCGCGTTGCCGAGCTTGAAGTCGCCTTCCTGCTCGAACGTCAGATTGGCGGAACTGAATGAAAAGGCGTCCCGGTTGACCAGCTTCCTGGTGGTCGCGGCTCCCGCCGGCAGCGCCTCGAACGGCTCGGGCTGGGTAAAATCCTCCGTCGGGGCGGTGATGGCCCGGACGCGGGCCAGATCCTCGGGCGTGAGGTCGGTACGAACCGGGGTGTCGTCCGCGAGGCTGAACCCGGCGAAAATGGCTATGACCAGGATCGCGGTGAAGTACCTGTGCATGTCACGCACTTCCCACACGTCCTGGCCATTCCGGGATGAAGGGTTGCGCGGTGGATTTGCGCAACCCCCTCAGGCAAAACACTACTGGAAAACCGCGTCGGGGCTGTCGAGGCTGTCGCTGCCCTCGACCGTGACGCCGTCCAGCTGGAGGAGCGAAACGACGCGCTCGATCCCCCGGGTCTGGGCGATCAAGGC
>JBIQKK010000003.1:23594-35116 GCA_044506585.1 Hyphomicrobiales bacterium | reverse complement strand
TCCTCCGGATCGTGGAGCAGGAGCCCAAGCTTCATGCGCTCGCCCGCGACCTCGCCATAGCTCAGTGAGCCCATCCCCGTGAGGATTGTGCTGAGCCCCTGGTCCGCGAGGGCCGCGCGCGCCGCGCCGTCCGCCCTCCAATTGGCAACCATCTCCTCGAGATCGGACACCAGCAGATCGGTGGCCGCATCGAGGTATTGCGCGCGCCGTTTGGCGTTGGGTTCGGTCGAATAATCCGTGGCCGGGCGTTCACCGGCGCCGGCGTCGGTGCCGTGCAGGTCCTGCCCCCAGAGCAGGAACTCGATCGCGTGGTAGCCGGTCGCGACATTGGCCTCGACGCCACCGGCTTCCTGCAGCGTGTCCTGCAGGAAGGCAGGCGTGATCTCGGCCGCATCGACCTGCTCGCCGTCGATCATGATCTGCGGATTGGCGATGACGTTGGCGGTGTATAGCCCGTTTTCGTCGCTCTCGGCACCATAGGACGCATCGACATAGTCGATGAGGCCCTCATCCAGCGGCCAGGCATTCACCCGTCCTTCCCAATCGTCGACGATCGGGTTGCCGAAACGGAAGGCCTCCGTTTGCTGATACGAGGGCCGTGCCGCGCGCCAGGCATCGCGAGCCGCGGCAAGCGTCTCGTCGCTGGGATTGGCAATGAGCGCATCGGTTGCGGCGTCGAGGGCCCTGGCGGTCGTCAGCGCATCCTCGTAACCGGCAAGTGCAATGTTGGCGTAGTTATCCAGAATGTCTGCGGCCGAGGGCTCGGCACTCAGTGCCGGCATTGCCATGACCGCAACGCTCAGCATCAGGCCTGCGCGCACAAACTTCATTACGGCTCTCCCTGTTTGACGAGGCGCGGTAACAAAGCAGAGTTGGCGGATCAAGAAATATCGCCCCAGCCTGGAATGGGTCTAAACTGCGGGCTTGCTGCCAACAGTAGTGGTGGCCCCCGCTTGCGTGATTGCGCTGCTGCGCTACCCTGCCCCTCATGGAAAATCCCTTTGTGACGACCGAGTGGCTCGCCGCGCGGCTTGGCGACGCCAATACCGTCATCATCGATGCGAGCTGGTATCTGCCGACCGCCAACCGCAAGCCCTACGAGGAATATCTCGCAGGGCACATCCCCGGCGCGATCTACTTCGACATGGACGAGATTGCCGATAAGAGCACAGGCTTACCGCACATGCTGCCCGCCCCACGCGCGTTCGAGGCGGCGGCGGGAGCCCTCGGCATCGGCGATGGCATGACGATCGTCGTATATGACGAAGCGGGCCTGTTCTCGGCGCCGCGCGTCTGGTGGGAGTTCGTCACGATGGGCGCCCCGGACGTCCACATCCTCGAGGGCGGGGGACCGCAATGGCGCGCCGAGGGACGGCCCATCGAGGCCGGCCTCGTGACGCGGCCTCCGGCAACCTTCACCGCCCGCTTTCGCCCCGAGCTGGTGCGCAACTTCGACGACGTGGTGGCGGCCGTGCACACCGGTGGTCAGATCGCCGACGCGCGGCCGGCGGGCCGGTTTGCCGGGCGCGACCCCGAACCGCGGCCAGGGTTGAGCAGCGGCCATATGCCCGGCGCCGTGAGCCTGCCGGCGATGGACCTCGTGGCCGATGGCAAGTTGAAGCCCACCTCCGAGCTCGCAGCGATGTTCGAGAAGGCGGGCCTCGACCTGGAGCAGCCCGTCATCACCAGTTGCGGCTCCGGCGCGACCGCGGCGACCCTGCTGCTGGCGCTGAAGCTTGCGGGAGCACAGGACGTGGCGGTCTATGACGGCTCGTGGGCGGAGTGGGCATCGCGGCCCGGCGCCCCTATTGCGACCGACTGAGCTGGAAAGGGCCGCCGCGCTCTCCCGGATTGCGGCGGCCCGGCAAGGGCAGGTGCTCGAGGGCCTACCCTTTGTTCTTGTTGTAGACGTCGAAGATCACCGCGCCGAGCAGCACGAGACCCTTGATCATCTGCTGCCAGTCGATGTTGACGCCCATGATCGACATGCCGTTGTTCATCACGCCCATGATGAAGGCACCGACCACCGCGCCCGCCACCTGCCCGGCGCCACCCGCCATCGACGCACCGCCGATGAACACGGCCGCGATCACGTCGAGTTCGAGCCCCTGCCCGGCTTTCGGCGTCGCCGAATTGAGGCGCGCGGCGTAGATCATCCCCGCGAGCGCGGCGAGCGCCCCCATGATGGCGAAGACGTAGAACGTCAGCCGCTCGGTGTTGATGCCCGAGAGCTTGGCCGCCTTGTTGTTGCCGCCCATCGCGTAGATGCGCCGCCCGAAGGTGAGCTTCTTGGTGATGAACACGAAGAGCGCGGTGAGGATGCCCATCACGATGAGGACGTTCGGCAGTCCCTTATAGGACGCAAGCATATAGACGAAGAACATGACCAGCGCGGCCACGATCAGGTTCTTGACCACGAACAGGCCGAAGGGCTCGGTGTCGTAGCCGTGGCGCTCGCGGCTCGCCCGGGAGCGCAGGTTGAGGAACAGCATGCCCAGAACGATCAGCACGCCGATGACGAGCGTGGTCGTATGGAGCTGGCCAAAACCCAGATTGATGCCCCCGAACACGTCCGGGATGAAACCGGCGCTCAGGAGCTGGAATTCGGTGGGGAACGGCCCGACCGAGCGGCCCGACAGGATCGCCAGCGAGAGGCCCTTGAAGATGAGCATGCCTGCAAGCGTCACGATGAACGAGGGAATGCCGAGATAGGCGATGATCAGCCCCTGCGCCGCGCCGACGACTGCGCCGGCGGCAATGCAGATGACGAACGCCACGATCGGGTTGGCGAGGAACTCGAAGCCGGGCGGGAAATTCCACCCCACCATCAGCATGGCCGCGAGCGCGCCGATGAAGCCGGAGACCGACCCCACGCTCAGATCGATGTGGCCGGCGACGATCACCAGCAGCATGCCCAGCGCCATCACGATGATGTAGCTCTGCTGCAGGATGATGTTGGTGAGATTCACCGGCTTGAACAGAACGCCGTTCGTGGTGAACTGGAAGAAGATCATCAGCGCGAGCAGCGTCAGCAGCAGCCCGTAATTGCGCAGATTGGACAGCAGCGACGCGGAGATGGGTTTTCTTCCCGGAGCGCCGGCGGCCGGAGCGGCGACTACTTCCGATGAGGTCTGCGTGGTCATGCCGTTTGCCCTTCTCCGCGCACGATGGCGCGCATGATCTTTTCCTGCGATGCGTCCGAGGCCGCCATCTCGCCGACCAGCCGGCCCTCATTCATGACGTAGATGCGGTCCGATATGCCGAGCAGCTCGGGCATCTCGGACGAAATCACGATGATGGCTTTGCCCTCGGCGGCGAGCTCGTTGATGATGGTGTAGATCTCGTATTTCGCGCCGACATCGATGCCGCGCGTCGGCTCGTCGAGGATCAGCACCTCGGGTTTGGCGAACAGCCACTTGCTGACCACCACCTTCTGCTGGTTGCCGCCCGACAGATTGCCGGTGACCTGCAGCACGCTCGATGAGCGGATGTTGGTGCGCGCACGATAGTCGTTGGCCGCCTTGAGCTCGGCCATGTCGTCGATGACGCCGGCATTCGACACGGCGCGCAGATTCGCCAGCGTCGTGTTTTCCTTGATGTCGGCGATGAGGTTGAGCCCGAAGGTCTTGCGGTCTTCGGTGACGTAGGCGATGCCCTGGTTGACCATGCGCGAGACGCTGCGCGTATCGACGGGCTTGCCGTGCAGCAGCACCTCGCCCGTGATGTGCCGCCCGTACGAACGCCCGAAGACGCTCATCGCGAATTCGGTGCGGCCCGAGCCCATGAGGCCCGCGATGCCGACAACCTCGCCTCGGCGCACATTGAGGTCGATGCCCTTGATCACCTGCCGGTCCGGGTGGATGGGGTGATAGACGCTCCAGTTCTTCACCTCGAACACCACATCGCCGATATTGGGCGTCCGCGGCGGGAAGCGGTTCTCGAGCGGCCGGCCCACCATCGAGGCGATGATGCGTTCCTCGGTGATCTCGTCGGCATTGAGCGTCATGATCGAGTGGCCGTCGCGGATCACCGTCACACGGTCAGAGACCGCGCGCACTTCGTTGAGCTTGTGCGAGATCAGGATGCAGGAAATGCCCTGGCTGCGGAACTCGCGCAGCAGCGCCAGCAGCGTCTGGCTGTCGGTCTCCGAAAGGCTCGCGGTCGGCTCGTCGAGGATGAGGAGCTTGACCTCCTTGCTCAGTGCCTTGGCGATCTCGACCAGCTGCTGCTTGCCGGTACCGATGTTGGTGATGAGCGTTGCGGGATCTTCGTTGAGCCCGACTTTCTTGAGCAGCTCACGCGTGCGCTTCTCGTTGGCGTTCCAGTCGATGACGCCGAAGCTGTCGTGCTCGTTGCCAAGGAACATGTTCTCGGTAATCGAGAGCAGCGGCACCAGCGCCAGTTCCTGGTGAATGATGACGAGGCCACGCTTCTCGCTGTCGTGAATGCCCTTGAACCGGCACTCCTCGCCCAGGAACGTGATCACCCCCTCATAGCTGCCGTGGGGATAGACGCCCGACAGCACCTTCATGAGCGTGGATTTGCCTGCGCCGTTCTCACCGACGATGGCGTGGATTTCACCGCGACGCACATCGAAGCTGACATTTTCGAGCGCCTTCACGCCCGGAAACGTCTTGGTGATGTTGCGCATTTCCAGAATGGTTTCGGTCATGCCCCGATCCAGAACCGATATCTCACCCTGCGCCGATTTTCGCCCGAGCGCGAGAAAAAATTGGGGCCCCGCGCGAGCGGGACCCCAGGAAAGAACCGGACCTTACTTCAGGTCTTCTTCCTTGATGTAGCCGGAGTCGACCACCAGTTCCTTGTAGTTCGTCGCATCGACCGAGTACGGGGTCAGCTGCAGCGAGGGAACGACCTTCACGCCATTGTCATAGGTCTTGGTGTCGAGGTCGGTGGGCGCATTGCCGTTGAGCACGTTGTCGACCAGCTCGGCGGTGGCCTTGGCCAGTTCGCGCGTATCCTTGTAGACGGTCGAGTACTGCTCGCCGGCGATGATCGCCTTGACCGAGGGAGTCTCGGCATCCTGGCCCGTCACGATCGGCCAGGGCTGGTCGGCAGTACCGTAGCCCACGCCGCGCAGCGACGAGATGATACCGCGGCTGAGGCCGTCATACGGAGCCAGCACGCCATGGACGCGTGCGTCGGTGTAGTTGGCCGACAGCAGATTATCCATGCGGGCCTGCGCCACAGCGCCGTCCCAACGAAGCGTACCGACCTGCTCCATGCCCATCTGGCCGGACTTGATCACGATGTCGCCGGAGTCGATGAGCGGCTGCAGGACAGACATCGCGCCGTCGTAGAAGAAGAAGGCGTTGTTGTCGTCGGGCGAACCGCCGAACAGCTCCACGTTCCACGGCTTCACGTCCGGGAAGCGCTCCTTGAGGCCCGCCACCAGAGAATTGGCCTGCAGGACGCCCACCTGGAAGTTGTCGAAGGTGGTGTAGTAGTCGACGTTGGCGCTGTCGCGGATCAGGCGGTCATAGGCGACGACCTTGACACCGGCGTCGGCGGCCGACTGCAGCACTGCCGAGAGCGTGGTGCCGTCGATCGAAGCGATGACCAGCGCCTTGGGCGACTTGGTCAGCATGTTCTCGATCTGGGCCAGCTGGTTGGGGATATCGTCTTCGGCATACTGAAGATCGACGCTGTAGCCTTTGCCCTCGAGAGCGGCCTTGAGCTCATTGCCGTCCGAAATCCAGCGCAGGGACGATTGGGTCGGCATGGCGATGCCGATCAGGCCCTTGTCCTGGGCGAAGCCCGAGCTGGCCAGCGCGACAACGCCGACCGCAGCGGCCGTAAGAAGAAGTTTCAGAGATTTCACGTGCGTCCTCCCGAACGATGTGCGGATGGCATCGCCACCCGGAATGGAGGGTCATCAGACCGGAGCGGGAAAGAGGTGCGACGCCCTAGTCGCGTTCGAACATGCATGGCCCCGCGAGGCGTTCGAATCGCCTCCCGGATCACGTCCGACCTGGCCTCCCGGTGCCAGCCTTGACGGCCTGTTGCGTGCTTAAGTCTGCACGGCGGGGGAACCTAGAGTAGTCAGATATTCTTGTAAAGCAGGCACAAATCCCATCCATACTCGTTCTTGCGTTACGTACCTTCGGTTGCCTTGAACCGCTGGTAATGTAAGCGCTTTCATCAGATAAACGGCAGTAGAAGCGCTTGTTCTCCCGCCAGGGAGCCGCTACCAAGCTCACTCGGCTAGACAAGTTGTCATATATCTGAGGGGAGAATGACACAGGTCGACAATGCCCAGCCTCCGGCCCGGACGTCCGGGCAGACCGCGACGGCCGCCGTTGCGGAAGCGCTGGCCCAGATGATCCTGAGCGAGATGACGCCTGGCCAGAGCCTGCCCAGCGAGGGTGACCTGGCGACGCGTTTCGCCGTCAGCCGGCTGACGGTCCGCGAGGCCGTGAAGATGCTGACCGGGCGCGGCCTGCTCAGCGTCGGCCGCGGGCGCCGTGCCGTGGTCAGCGAGCCGAGCGGCATCGCCTTCTCGGACTTTCTCTCGACGGTCATCCAGAACGATCCGAAAGGTCTGTTCGACCTGATCGAGCTGCGCATGTCGCTCGAAGTGCAATCGGCCACGCTCGCAGCGCGGCGCGTTACCCGCGCGGGCCTGGTCGCGATGGAGGCCGCTATCGAGGGCATGCGCGAGATCGCGGCCATAGCGAGCGACGATCGTGCCGAGGTTCAACTGCGCTTCCATCAGTACGACGTCAAGTTTCACGAGGCTATCGCGCTGTCGAGCGGCAACCGGCTCATCTCGTATCTATTCGAAGCCATGGCCGCGCCATTGCAGCGAAGCTTCATTCTCAGCTGGCGCGGCCATGAGGCGCGCGGCGGCAGCCTGCAGGAAATCATCGAGGCCCACGTGGCGATTCTGGGCGCGATCCGCGAAGCCAATTTCAAGGCCGCGGGCGCAGCGATGCGGGTCCATCTCGAAGAGACCGAACGCGATATCCAGGCTGCCCTGAAGGCACGCCTGAATAACGGAGCCACTACCCCGTAGAGCGCCGCTTCACTGCAATCCGGCGTAGCGCTCGGTGGGGCGATTACAGCGCACCCTCGAAAATCTTGACCATCGGCGCCAAAACCCCTTGCCCCCGCCTCCACTTCCGGTAGCGATGCACCCATGGACAAGGGGAACCAGCGACTGGCGCCCGAGCCCTTGCCGCGACCTTCGATTGCGGCCGGGTATCGGCCGCTGCCCGGGATTCCCGACGAGATGCTGGACGCCACCGGAGCCATCCGGCCGGCCTGGTCCGACCTGCTGTCCGGCTTCGACGAACTTGGCCCCGGCGAACTTGCTGCCCGCTTCGAGCGCGCCGACCAGTACCTGCGCGACGCCGGCGTCTTCTACCGCAAATATGATCGCGCGGAAGGCAAGGATCGCGCCTGGCCGCTCGCTCACGTCCCGCTGATTATCGGTGAAGCCGAATGGGCGCAGATTTCGCGAGGCCTCGTACAGCGCGCCGAGCTCCTCGAACGTCTGGCGGCGGATATCTACACCGACAACCAGCTCGTCGCGCGCGGCGTGCTTCCGCCCGAACTCGTGGCGCGCAATCCCGAATTTCTGCGGCCGGTTGTCGGCATCAGACCCGCAAGCGGACACTGGCTGCACTTTGTTGCATTCGAGCTCGGCCGCGGTCCCGACGGCGGCTGGTGGGTATTGGGCGATCGCACGCAGGCACCGTCCGGCGCGGGCTTTGCGCTCGAGAACCGCGTCGCGACCACGCGGGCGCTCTCGGACATCTATGCCGGCATGCATGTGCATCGGCTCGCCGGCTTCTTCCGCGACTTCCGTGATGCTCTGAACGGGGACGCGCGGCGCAACGATGGGCGCGTCGGCATCCTCACACCGGGCCAGCACAACGAGACCTATTTCGAGCATGCCTACATCGCCCGCTACCTCGGCTTCATGCTGCTCGAGGGCGAGGACCTCGTGGTCGAGAACGGCCAAGTGATGGTACGCACGGTCTCCGGCCTCAAGCCGGTCAATATGCTATGGCGGCGCATGGACGCGAGCTTCGCCGATCCACTGGAACTGCGCTACGATAGCCGCATCGGCACGCCCGGTCTCGTCGAGGCTTTGCGTCGCGGCTCGATCTCGATGGTCAACGCCATCGGCTCCGGCATCCTCGAGACACGCGCGCTGTCCGCCTTCCTGCCCCGGATCAGCGAGGTACTGCTTGGCGCGCCACTCGAATTGCCCACCATCGCCACCTGGTGGTGCGGGCAGGACAAAGAGCGCGCGCACGTCCTCGAGAATCTCGATCGCATGATGGTGGGCCCCGCCTTCTCCACCATGCTGCCCATCGACGATCCCGAGCGCACCGCGGTCGCCTCCGCCCTCGATGCCGAGCAGCGGCGAGCCCTCGCGCAACAGCTCGCGGATGATGGCGGCAGCTTTGTCGGTCAGGAACCGGTGACCCTCTCGACCGCCCCCGTCTATCTCGATGGGCAACTGCAGCCTCGCCCCGTCACACTGCGTGTCTTCGCCGCGCGGACCAGCAAGGGCTGGACGATCATGCCCGGTGGCTTCGCCCGCGTCGGCGCGGCGCTCGACACCGCCGCGATTACCTTGCAGCGCGGCGGCCAGGCGGCGGATGTGTGGGTAGTTTCCGCCAAGCCCGTCGAACGCGTCAGTCTCCTGCCCCGGGAGGGCGAAACGCTCGTCCGCAATTCAACGGAGTTCCTGCCCTCGCGCGCCGCCGACAACCTGATCTGGCTCGGCCGCTACGCCGAACGCTGCGAGGCAACAATTCGCATCCTGCGCGCCTACAATGCACGGCTCGCCGAGCTGTCCAGACCCGATCTGCCGATCCTCGCCGACACGCGCACCTATCTCGAATCCGTGGGGATCGATGCCCTGCAACCGATACCGCCGGGCCTGCTGAGTGCGATCGACAGCGCGGTGCAGTCGGCGGGCCAGATCCGGGACCGGTTCTCGCCCGATGGCTGGCTGGCACTCACCGACCTGCGCAAGACGACGCGCAACTTTGCGGCCCGGGTGCAGCCGGGCGACGACGCAACGCGGGCCATGACGGTGCTGCTGCGCAAGCTTGCGGGTTTCTCCGGCCTCGTGCACGAGAACATGTATCGCTTCGCCGGCTGGCGCTTCCTCGAAATCGGCCGGCGCCTCGAACGCGGCATCCAGATCGCCGGGGTCACGCGCTGGCTGACGCGTAAGGATGCTCCCGATGGTGCGCTCGACATGCTGCTCGAAATCGCCGACAGCGTGATGACCCATCGGCGACGCTACAAGGTTGCGGCGGGCGCGAACTCCTATCTCGACCTGCTGGTCCTCGATCCGCTCAATCCGCGTTCGGTCGTGTTCCAGGTGGCGGAGCTGCGCGAGCAATTGCAGCAGTTGCCCGGCGGCATGACCGACGGTCAGCTGTCGCCGGCCGCCAAGGCGGTGCTGGAGCTGCATACCCGCTTGCTCGTGGCGACGCCCGAGGAGATGACACCGCCGCGGCTCGCCGAGCTCTCCGCCGAGATCACCCGGGTGGCCGGGCTGATCGCCGACGCGTATTTTGTCTAGCACCTATGCTCTACGACGTTCGCCTCGACCTCCACTACGACTACGAGGGCTTCGTGCATGGCGACCGGCATCTGATCCGCGTTACCCCGCAATCGATCCCGGGCGTGCAGCGAGTCATCGCCTCCGCCATCTCCTTCGATCCCACACCGGACACTGAAACGTCGTTCGTCGATTTCTTCGGCAATCTGGTCACGACGATTGCCTATAGGGACTATCACGACCGGCTGGACATACGACTCAGCGCCCGTGTGGCCGTAGAGGAAGAGCATCCGCCAGCCGACCTGTCGCCGGACCTCCCGGGGCTGAAGCGAGAGCTTGCGACGTGCTGGACACTCGCTGCGGACTCGCCGCACCACTTCCTCGCACCCTCCCCGCGCGTTCCGCTCGCCGAGGCGATCACCGACTACGCGCGCGAAAGCGTCAGGCGGACCGCATCGGTTCGTGCTGCCGCGATGGATCTCTGTCTCGCGATCCACCGCGACTTCGCCTACGAGAAGGACGCGACCAATGTCGACACCACGCCGATCGAGGCGTTCACCCAGCGGCGAGGTGTGTGCCAGGACTTCGCCCACGTGATGATCGCAGGGCTGCGTGGCGTGGGCATCCCCGCGGGCTATGTGTCGGGGTTCCTGCGGACCATCCCGCCCCAGGGCGAGCCGCGCCTTGCCGGCGCCGATGCCATGCACGCCTGGGTGAGAGTATGGTGCGGCCTCCATGCCGGCTGGGTCGATTTCGATCCCACCAACGCCATGCTTGCCGGTGCCGGCCACATCACCATCGGCCACGGCCGGGACTATGCCGACATCTCCCCCATCGTCGGTGTCCTGCGCATGTCCGGGCGACACGAGACCACGCAGTCGGTCGACGTCCTCGCTCTGGAATAGCCCTCGAACTTTGCCTTTGCCCACCGGGAACCAAGTGCTGTGCGGTCCGTTGAAGGGCCAGCGCAGGTCAACGCGCTGAACATCCGAAGCGGAGACCGGTCCTCCTCCCTGCCGGTCAAAAGACAAAAGGATCGCGGCGAATGACACAAATGGAAATCAACGCTCTGGAGCATGCCGGACGGACCGCCATGGTGTGGTCGCCGGAAGGCTACGATGGCGTGGTCCATTATCGCGCTGTGCTGGGTGCTCTCCTGCCAGCTCTCGGCATTCTCGCGACGGCGGCGACGTTCCTGTTCGTCGTCTCCTGACGCCAAGGCCAGAAGGAAAACGAAATGCTCAGCACCGTACTGATTGTAATTCTGATCCTGTTGCTGATCGGCGCCATCCCGAGCTGGGGGTACTCCCGCTCCTGGGGATACTTCCCCTCCGGGATCATCGGCGTCGTGCTCGTGATCGTCATCATCCTTGTATTGATGGGACGGATCTGAGCATCCGCGGGTCCTAGGTCGCCCCCCTTTCGACCCGCTTAACCACCCCGGTTCGCTCCCCCCGCGAACCGGGGTGTTTGTTTCCGGGCCATCCGGCGCCGGAACTCCCGCCCCGTCCAAACGTTGTTCCAGCCACAGCCTTCACCAGGAGCATTCATCATGGCCGAATCCGAAGACGCAGTGACGAGCCGCCCCAATGGCAGCGGCGCCCGCGCTGCAAGCACCGCTGCGCGCGCCCGCCGGTCGAGCCGCGCCCAGACCGACAATCTCGAAGCCCAGGTCACCCAGCTGCAGAACGACATCAAGTCGATCGCCCAGACGCTCGCTCGCATGGGCGAGTCCAAGGTCGGCGAAGTCCGCAGCATGGCCAAGATGCGCGCCGCCGAGGTGAAGGGCAAAGGCGAAGATCTCGTAAGCACTGCGCAGGACGAATTCAGCGCTTTCGAGAGCCAGATCAAGGACACTATCCGCGAAAAGCCGCTCACCGCCGTCGCAGGCGCGCTGGCCCTGGGCTTCCTGATCGCCGTCATCACGCGCTGATCCGATGCTCGCGCTATTGGGCCCCCTGGGGGCGCTTCT
>JBIQKK010000003.1:14206-23494 GCA_044506585.1 Hyphomicrobiales bacterium | reverse complement strand
CCGATGCTGAAGAAGGCCGGCGTGCCCACAGCGAGCGCCGCCGCGGCGGCCTATTCCCTGCTCCAGAGCAAGGCCTTCCGGCGGGAGTGATGGAACCCCGCCCGAAGGGCAGGCGTTGTTCCACTCGCCTCACTCCGAGGTGATGAAACGGGAGGGCCCCGGCATGTCCCACATCAAACGCCGGATCGTCACGATCCTCAAAGACAACGAACTGGACACGACCGAAAAGGTCGAAATCCTCCGTCAGCTCGAGGCGGACTCACTCTCCAAGGAGCGCAGCGCCACTGAAGGTATGACCGCGGTGGACGGCGACGACGGAGAGGATCTCAAGGCGATCGAGCTTGCCCTGCGCAAGATGGGCCAGCAGCCGGTCGAAGGCGGCGCGTCGAGCCTGTGATCCGGCACCACATCGACAGACAGTTTGGAACCCCCGTCCGGCGCACCCGGGCGGGGGTTTCGTATGTCCGGCGGAGGGGATCAGAAGCTCTGGGACGTGACCTGCGCGGAGACGGCGTCCGGACCGTAATCGGCCTCTCCGGAGATCCCAAGGATATCCTGCAGGCGAGTGCGGGCCCGGCTGACGCGGCTTTTCATCGTGCCGACCGCGCAATTGCAGATTTCCGCGGCTTCCTCGTAGGAAAAGCCCGAGGCGCCGATGAGAACGATCGCTTCGCGCTGGTCCGGCGGCAGGCTGTCGAGCGCCTTCTTGAAGTCCGCCATGTCCAGCACACCATATTGCGAAGGGTGCACCGACATGCGCTCGGTAAACGCGCCTTCGGTGTCCTGCACCTCCCGGCCGCGCTTGCGCATCTGGCTATAGAATTCGTTGCGCAGGATCGTGAACAGCCAGGCCTTGATATTGGTGCCCATCTGGAAGCTGTCCTGCTTCGCCCAGGCCTTCATCATCGTATCCTGAACGAGGTCGTCCGCCTTATCGTGGCGACCGCTCAGGGAAACGGCGAAGGCGCGCAGCGATGGGAGCGTCGCCAAGAGCTCCCGTTTAAACGACGGAGTTTGCTCCAAGGCTAACCCCTTCGCCGGCTGGCTTGTTCGACCTCATCCAATTTCTCCAACAAATCCAAAAATTTATCGGGAATCGGCTGATCTTGGACTGCACCGTAGAATGCCCGGAGTTTGGCTCCGATGTCGGAATTGGGACCCAGCCCATCCTCGGTGCGCCGCGCTCGCGGAACACTCATCTCATTCATCTTTGATTTGTCTTTCACTACCCGGACCCGTTGACCAGAGCGACGCTAAGCTCTGACGTGCTATCATAAATGGGCGCGGGATCGAAAAGTTCCGACGCGTGGAACGAAATCGAATCTGTGCCGTTGCTGCGGGATCAGGTTCTAAGCGTCAAAGGGGAGCAATATGAGCTTGTCGATGCGGATCGCTCCGCACCTGCCGTATTTGCGGCGTTTTTCGCGTGCGGCCACGGGGTCCCAGACCTCGGGCGATGCGTATGTGGCAGCAACGCTCGAAGCGTTGATTGCCGATGTTTCGATCTTTCCCGAAGCGTCCAACGACCGGATCGCGCTCTACAAGCTGTTTTCCAAGCTGTTTTCGACTTCAGCCGTGAAAATTCCGTCCCCTCAGCCGCATTTCGTCTGGGAGCAGCGCGCCGCCCGGAATCTCTCCAATCTGGCACCGCGCCAGCGTCAGGCCTTCCTCCTGGTCTCCGTTGAGGGATTCTCGCAGGAGCAGGCGGCGGAGATCCTCGACGTCTCCGAAGACGAATTCCAGAGCCTCCTCGATGAGGCCTCGCGCGAAATCTCGCGGCAGGTGGCCACGGAAATCCTCATCATCGAGGACGAGCCGCTGATCGCCATGGACATCGAACAGATGGTGGAATCTCTGGGCCATCGCGTGGTGGGCATCGCCCGAACCCACAAGGAAGCGGTCGCCCTATACGGTAAGACCATGCCCAAGATGATCCTCGCTGACATCCAGCTCGCCGACGGCTCGTCCGGCATCGATGCTGTAAACGACATCCTCTCGACCGAAGCATTGCCGGTGATCTTCATCACCGCTTTCCCAGAGCGCCTGCTGACGGGCGAACGCCCGGAGCCGACTTTCCTCGTCACCAAGCCGTTCAACCCCGACATGGTGAAGGCTCTGATCAGCCAGGCGCTCTTCTTCGACGAAGGTTCGCGTGCTGCGGCGTAATAGCGGCCAACATTTCTTCTTCCTTGCACTGACTGGCGGCCCTTCGGGGCCGCCTTTGTTTTAGGCTTGCGCGAAAGCCGGGTTTGACGCACCTGTGGCCCCGATGGCGAACAGTCCCGACCTCCGAGCCCCCATCGTCGAGCTCAAAGACATCCACAAGTCCTATGCCGGGCTCGAGGTGCTGAAGGGTATCACCCTCACGGCCCATGAGAGCGAGGTCGTGGCGCTGA
This sequence comes from Hyphomicrobiales bacterium, assembly GCA_044506585.1. Classification (GTDB taxonomy): domain Bacteria; phylum Pseudomonadota; class Alphaproteobacteria; order Rhizobiales; family Devosiaceae; genus Devosia_A. The sequence goes on along the minus strand of JBIQKK010000003.1, from coordinate 21,098 downwards.
TCGGCTCGTCCGGCTCGGGCAAATCCACGCTGCTGCGCTGCATCAACATGCTCGAAGTGCCCGACAAGGGGACCGTAACGGTCGCCGGCGAAACCATCGGCCTCACCGGCGAGCCGCCCCACCGCCGCGTTGCGGACGAGGCGCAAATCCACCGCATCCGCGCCGAACTCGGCATGGTGTTCCAGCAGTTCAACCTATGGAGCCACATGACGGTGCTCGAGAACGTTATGGAAGCGCCGGTCCGGGTTCAGAAGCGCCAGCACGAGGAAGTGCGCACCGAGGCGGTGGAGATGCTGGCCAAGGTCGGGATTGCGGACAAGGCCGACGCCTATCCGGCGCAGCTCAGCGGCGGCCAGCAGCAGCGCGCTGCGATCGCCCGCGCGCTCTGCATCAATCCACGCGTCATGCTGTTCGACGAGCCGACCTCGGCGCTCGACCCCGAGCTCGAGGCCGAAGTGCTGCGCGTCATCAGGCTCCTCGCCGAGGAGGGCCGCACCATGATCCTCGTCACCCACGATATGGAATTCGCCGCGTCGGTGGCCCAGCGGGCGGTGTTCCTCCACCAGGGCCAGGTCGAGGAAGAGGGCCCCGTGGCCGACGTGTTCCGAGCCACGAAGTCGGCGCGGTTGCGCCAATTCCTCAACGCCGCGTCGCACACGCATTGACGCTAAGGTCAATTGCAGTAGCCTAGACCCAAGCCCCCGGGAAAGCAGGGCTGACAATGGAGACAGAAACGATGAAACGGCTCATTTTGACAGCGATCGCGCTGCTCAGCCTCACTGCGGCTGCGAGCGCGCAGACCCGCCTCGGCAGCGAGGGCGCCTACCCGCCCTACAACTACATCGACGACGCGGGCAACCTCGCTGGCTTCGACATCGATGTGGGCAACGAGATCTGCAAGCGCGCCGAGCTCGAATGCGTCTGGGTGGTCAACGAGTGGGACACCATCATCCCCAACCTGATCGCCGGTAACTACGACGCCATTCTTGCGGGCATGTCGATCACCGAGGAGCGTAAGCAGACCATCGACTTCACGCAGGAATATTTCCCGAACGATCCCTCGACCTACATCACCACCGCCGGCAAGACGCTCGATCTCGAAAATCCCTCGGGGCTGAAGCTGGGTGCCCAGGGTGCGACGATCCAGGCGAACTGGCTCGAACAGAACGCCAAGGCCAACAACACGATCCTGAGCTACGAGACGCCGGACCAGGCGCTCGCCGACCTCAATGCCGGCAATATCGACGCGATCCTCGCCGACAAATCCTATCTCGCAGAAACCGCGACGGGTTCGGGCGGCGCGCTGGTCCTGGCCGGCCCCGAGATCGCGATCGGTTCGGGCGTCGGCATCGGCGTGCGCCAGGCCGACACCGAGCTTCGCACCAAGTTCGACGACGCGCTGACCGCAATGAAGGCGGACGGCACGCTCGATGCCCTGATCACGCTCTACTTCCCCGAGCGCCAGGGCGGCCCGTTCTACGGCACCGAATAAGATCCTGACGGGGTGGGTCCGGCCCGCCCCGTCTTCTCTCGCGGAGGTGGAATGCTCGATCTTCTGCCCGGCTGGCTCCGCGACGGCATCGGCGACGATGCAGCGTTCTGGATCGGGTATCTCACCAACGGCAAGCATCTCGCCTGGTACGCCAGCGTCCAGTTCACTTTGTTCGCGGCGCTCGCCGGCGGCGCCATCGCGCTGCTGCTCGGCCTGCTCGCGGCGGGCGTGCGCAACAGCGGTCCGTGGCCGCTTCGCATGCTCGCGGCGGGTTACATCAACATCGTCCGCGGCGTACCGGACGTGCTGTTCTTCCTGTTCTTTCCGCTGGCGTTCGAGCAGACCATCGAATGGATCTGGTCGGCGCAGATTTGCACGCCCGAAACGCTTGCGGCCAATACCGGCCAATGGCCGCCCTGCGACGACGCCAACTGGCGGCTAACGACGACCGAATATCTGCTGCTTGCGAGCGTCTCGCTCGGCATCGTCTATGGCGCGTTCACCGCCAACGTCGTCGCGGGCGCGCTGCGTGCCGTGCCGCACGGCCAGCTCGAGGCAGCGCGCGCCTTCGGCTTGAGTCGCGCACAGGTGTTCTGGCGCATCCATCTGCGCCAGATGTGGGTCTACGCCCTGCCCGGGCTCTCCAATGTCTGGCTGCTGCTGATCAAGGCGACCTCTCTGCTGTCGCTGCTGCAGATCATCGATATCGTTTCATGGGCGCAGCGGCTCGGCGCCGCCAACTTCAGCAAGGTCGCGGGGCTCGTCCACCCCGACTGGCGCTGGCAGTACTACTTCGTCCTGCTGATCTTCTACATCCTCGTGACCTTCGTCTCCGAGAAGGCCTTCGCCGCCGTGACCCGCCGCGTCCGCCGCGGCATGCCGATCATCGGCGAGGAGGCGGCATGACCGCTCTCGAGACCATCCTCGACGAGATCGGCATCCTCGCGGTCCCCGCGCTGTTCAACATCTATTTCGCCGCCGCCGCGATCCCGACCGGTTTCGTACTCGCGATCTTCCTCGCTCTCGGAAAGGCGTCGGCGAACCCCGTCGTCAATGCGCTGAGCCGCGGCTACATCTACTTCTTCCGCGGCTCACCCTTCTTCATCCAGCTCTTCGCCTTCTACTCGCTGATGCTGTCGGCGAATCTCGCGGTGTGGAAACCCTGGGGCGTCGACTGGCTGGTGTTGCACCCGCTGTTCCTCGGGCCTGCGATCCTCGCGCTCAACACCACCGCGTACTCCGCCGAGATTTTCCACGGTGCGCTCACCACGGTGCCGCGCGGCGAGGTGGAGGCGGCGCGCGCCTATGGCATGAGCCGCGGCCAGCGCTTCCGGCGCATCATCTGGCCGCACCTGATCCGCATCGCCTGGCCGGCCTACACAAACGAAGTGGTGTTCCTGTTCCACGCCACGGCGCTGATCTATTTCACCCTGCCGGTCATCGGCGACCAGAAGGACCTGATGAACAAGGCCGGCGAGCTCTTCAAACGCGACTACAACGTCTTCCTCCACTATTCTGTGGCCGCGCTCTATTTCCTCGTCATTTCGCTTGCGATTTTCTGGGTCTTCGGCCTGATTTACCGCCGGATGATGCGTCACATGCCGGGGGCAATGCCGATGCGGTTCTCATTCAGACGGATGCTGCGCTGATGCCCTTCAAGCGCGATTCCCTCCTGTTGCGCGGCGATACGCCCGGCACCAGCGTTGAACTGCCGTTCTACCGGATCGGGCCCAGCGTGGCGCCGGTGAAGATTTATCTCCAGGCCGCGCTCCATGCGGACGAGCAACCGGGCACGATGGTGCTTCATCATCTGCTGCCGATGCTGAAGCAGGCCGACGAACAGGAGATGCTGCGCGCGCGCTTCGTCGTGATCCCCATGGCCAACCCGCTGGGGATGGCGAACCTCGTCCACCGTACGCATCTGGGCCGCTACGACGTCGCGACCGGCGTCAACTACAACCGGCAGTGGCCAGACCTGTTCGCGGCCGTCCGCACGCAGCTCGCCGGCCGGCTCAACGAAACCGAGAGCTTCAACATCCAGCTCATCCGCAAGGCCGTCGCCGGCTGGATCGACGCGCAGCAGCCGCGCAGCGCCGCCGAGCAATTGCGCCTGTTCTTGCTCAAGGAGGCGCACGATTCCGATTTCGTGTTCGACCTCCACTGCGACAGTGATTCCCTGCCTTACATCTATACCTCGCCCGAACTCATGCCGGAGCTGCAGGATCTCGCCGACTGGATGGGCGCGGCCGCGGTGCTCACCGCCGCGGATTCGGGTGGCGGCTCGTTCGACGAAATCCTGCCGCTGCTCTACCGCAAGGTCGCGCAGGCCAACCCCGGTAAGCCCGTGCCGATGTCAAGCGCCACGGCGACGCTCGAATATCGCGGCCTCGCCGACAGCTTCGATGAATACGGCGAGCAGGATGCGCTGCGCCTCTTCGGCTTCTTGTGCGGTCGCGGCCTGATCGCTGCCGATCCCGGGCCCGTGCCGTCGCCCACTTGCACGGCAACCCCGTTCGAGGCCACGGAGATCGTGCGTGTCGACCGGCCCGGGCTACTGGCCTATCGCGTCGACCTCGGCCAGCGTGTCGAACCGGGCCAGCCCATTGCCGACCTCATCGCGCTCGACGGACCGGAGGCCTTCATCGCTCGCACCCCACTGCTCGCTGGGACCGCCGGTCTCGTCCTCTCGCGCTCGCTCCGCAAATATGTGACGCGGGGCGAAGGCATTGCCAAGATCGTGGGCACCACGCCCCTGCCCCAGCGCCGCGGCTATCTGCTTGAGGATTGAGGCTCAGCGCAGCCCGAATTCGGCGTGCTCCAGCGCCTGCATGATGCCGCGCAGCTCCGCGAGCCCCTTGAGCCGGCCGATCGTGGGATAGCCGGGCTGCGCCGCGCGGCCCAGATCGTCGAGTATGTCTTGCCCGTGGTCAGGGCGCATCGGGATCTGGTGGTCCTTGCGCCCCGACGCCTTGCGCCGCCGCTCTTCCGCGACGACTGCGGCGATCAGCGCGACCATATCGGTATCGCCATCCAGATGCTCGGCCTCGAAGAACGAACCCGCGATCGCGGTGCTCTCCTTCTTGACGTTCCGCAGATGGAGGAAGTGCACCTTCTCCCCCAGCCGCCGCATCATGCCCGGCAGGTCGTTGTCCGGTCGCGCGCCCAGCGAGCCCGAGCAGAGCGTAATTCCATTGGCCGGTGAATCGACCGCGCTGGTCATCGCGACATAATCCGCTTCGGTCGACATGACGCGCGGCAGCCCCAGCAGCGGGAACGGCGGATCGTCCGGGTGGCAGCAGAGGCGAAGACCCAGCCGCTCCGCGACCGGTACGACTTCGCTCAGGAAGTCGACGAAATGCGCGCGCAGCTGGTCGGGCGAGATCGCCCCGTACTCATCGAGATGGGCCTGCACTTCGGTCGTCGTGAGGCTCTCCGTCGAACCCGGCAGCCCCATCGTGACGTTGCGCGCGAGCCGCTTGCGGGCCTCCTCATCCATCCCGCGGAACCGGCGATCGGCCTCCGCCCGCACGGTCTCGTCGAAGCTTTCGGCCGCGCCCTTGCGGCCCAGGATATGGATGTCGAACACTGCGAAATCGGCAATGTCGAACCGCATCGCCGTGCCGCCGCTCGCAACGCGGTAGCGAAGGTCCGTGCGCGTCCAGTCGAGCACCGGCATAAAATTGTAACAGACGACCTCGATCCCGGCCCGCGCCAGGTTCTCGAGCGATGCCTTGTAATTCGCGACATGCGCGCGCCAGTCGTTCTTCTGCTTCTTGATGTCTTCGGACACCGGCAGGCTCTCGACCACCTCCCACTCAAGTCCGGAGGGCGTCCCGTCCTGCCGCGTGCGGATTTGCGTCTGGCGTGTCTCGATCTCTTCGGCCGTCCACACCTCGCCGTTCGGGACATGGTGCAGCGCCGTCACCACGCCCTCAACGCCGGCCTGCAGCATGTCGTCAATGCTTGCAAGATCAGCAGGCCCGAACCAGCGCCAGGTCTGTCTCATCGATTCTCTCTAGCCCCCGAAGGCAAGGTTGGGCAGCCACAACACGATTTGAGGCATAAACGTCAAGGCGGCAATGAGCGCACAGACCGCCGCAATGAACGGCATCGACTCGATGGAATATTCCTCGATCGTCACATCCATCAGCGCGCAGACCGCAAACATCGCCGAACCGGACGGCCAGGTCATGCCGCCCAGCGTCACGATCGACATCATCAGGATGCCGAAATGTACGGGGTCCATGCCGATCTGCGTGACGATCGGCACGAAGATCGGCGTCAGCAGCAGCACCATTACGGTCGAATCGAGCGCGAGGCCCGCGACCAGCAGGAAGAGCAGAATCACCAGCACGATGAGGTTCGGGTCGGTAATTCCGTTGAGCATCACCGTGGCCAGTTGCTGCGGCGCCTGCAGGTAGATCACCGCGAACCCGACCATCCCCGACATCAGGATGATCAGCATGATCAGGCCCACATCGCTCGCTGCCTGGCCGAACGCTTTCCACACCTTCGCGAGCGTCAGTTCGCGGTGCGCAAAAAAGCCGATCGCCAGCGCATAGACCACGGCGAAGGCCCCGACTTCCGACGGTGTGAATACGCCGCCGCGAATGGCGAGCACCAGCGCAACCGGAAACAGCAGCGCCCATTTGGCCTGCCAGACGGCAACCGCCAGCGCCTTGAAGGTTGGCCGTTCCGCATCGATGACGACGTATTTGCGCTTCTTGGCGATGACATAGGCCGTCACCATCAGCACGGCCATCATCAGCAGGCCCGGAATGACGCCTGCAAGAAACAACCGGCCGATGGAGACGTTGCCGACATAGCCGTAAAGGATCAGCCCGATCGAGGGCGGAATCGTCGCCGTAATCAGCGACCCCACCGCAATCGCCGCCGCCGAATAGCCCTTGCCGTAGCCCTGCTTGAGCATCGTGGGCCCGAGGATTCGCGCTTCCATCGCCGCGTCGGCGACAGCGGAACCCGACACGCCGCCCATCAGCGTCGAGAGCACGATGGCGACCTGCGCGAGCCCGCCGGAAATCCAGCCGACTGCCAGCATCGAAATCCGCAGCAGCCTGTTGGTGATACCGCTTTCGTTCATCAGGTGCCCCGCCAGCACGAAGAACGGCACCGCCAGCAGCGGGAAGCTCTGGCTCATCGTCGCAATCTTTTGCACGCCGATCGAAGGCGGCATGCCCGGGGTCGTCAAAAAGAAGATGAAACCCGCAATGCCCGTCGCGAATGCCACCGGCATGCCGATGGCCATGAGAACGACGAAGAGTCCGGTGATCAACAGCATCGCTAGAGTTCCAGGACCGCTGGCGCGTCCTTGTCCGCCGCCGTGCGGGTGTAGACGAGCTTGCCGTCGGCGCGGCCCTGCCACGCCCGGATCATGTTGTA
>JBIQKK010000003.1:0-14106 GCA_044506585.1 Hyphomicrobiales bacterium | reverse complement strand
GATTTCTCTCGCATCGCCCGGCACGCGCCCAGCATGCAAAGCCAAATGAACAGCAGCTGCGCCATATCGACCGACCACACCAGCGGATGGCCGAAAAAGCGCAGCAGCGCCGCCACGAATACGAGCCCCGTGATAGCTGCGAGCAACAGCACGCAGATCGCGAGCTCGATCTGGGAAAGACGCTTCAGGAGCATGGGCAGTGGTCCTTTGCCGAGGGCGGAGCCGAAGCGCCGCCCCCAGCGGGAAGAACAGGAGGGACGGCCTTACTCGGCCGCGATTTTCTGCACAGTGTCGCGCAGATCGCCATAGCCCAGCTTGTCGTAGACGCCCGCGGTGGCATCCTTGAACACCTGAGTGTCCACCTCGGTGACGATCATGCCCGCCTCGGCGAGTTCCTTCTCGATCTGCGCCAGCGCATCGCGCGTGCCGTAGGACCCCACGTCGCCCGCCTTGAGCGCTTCGTCGCGGAGCACCGTCTTGAGGTCGTCGGGGAGCGAATCGTACCAGGCGCCGCTCGTCACCATGCCGGTCAGCAGGTTGATGTGCCCGGTCTTGGTGAGGTACTTGGTGACCTCATAAAGCTTGGCGCCCTGCCCCGCCGGCAGCTGCGCTTCGACAGCGTCGATCGCCTTCTGCTCGAGCGCGGAATAGACTTCGGCAAAACCCATCGGCGTCGGCACGGCGCCCATCGCCGTCACGGTTTCGGTCCACACCGGAGCACCGGGGGTGCGCATGCGCACACCGGCGAGATCGGCTGGCGCTTTGACTTCGACATTGGTCCACAAATGCCGTTCGCCCTGCCACCAGTTGAAGCTCAGTACCTGCAGCTGCGCACCGTCGTGGAGCTTTTGTACCCATTCCTCGAACAGCGGCGAGGTCGCAACCTTGCGCACGCCGTCATAGCCGTTGGCGAGATAGGGGGCGCCCATGATGCCGAATTCGTTCTGGAACGTCGCCAGACGGCCCCCATCGACGATCACGGCCACCGGAGCGCCGGCACGCGCCTGCTCGAGCACGTCCTCGTCCGGTCCCAGCTGCGAATTGGGGAACAGCTTCACCTCGATCCGGCCGCCGCTCGCCTCCGCGACGCCGGCCACGAAGCTCTCAAGACCCTTGTACAAAGGATCGGTGATGGCGAGCGCGGTATTGACGCTCAGGGTGTAGTCGGCTGCAAAGGCAGAGAGCGGTGCCGCCAAGACGACAGCACCCGCGGCCACGAGGGCCTTGATGGATAGCTTTTTCATTGGATGTCCTCCCAAAATCGGCATTCCCCGCCGATTTCCGGCAAACTAGTATGGTAGTATCCGGGATGTCAATGTGAACATGTCCGACGAACTCGAATTATTGGAGGAAGACGTCTCGGCGCGTGCGGGCCGCATGGGCTCGCGTGTTTTCGATTCCGTCCGCCAGGCGATCGTCCAGCTGAAACTGCGCCCCGGCACGCTGCTGTCGGAAGCCGAAATTGCACGCCAGCTGGGCGTCTCGCGCCAGCCCGTACGCGAGGCCTTCATCAAGCTGACCGAGGTCGGTCTGGTCGAAGTTCGCCCCCAGCGTGGCACCTATGTGATGCTCATCTCCATCCGCCAGGTGCAGAATGTACGCTTCATCCGCGAAGCCATCGAGGTTGCCGTGGTGCGCAAGGCCGCCCACGACGCCTCACCCAAGCGCATCGACGAATTCCGCAAGCTGCTCGACCTCCAGCGCGAGGCCGAACGCCGCTCCGACCATCTCGAATTCCTGCGGCTCGACGACGCCTTCCACCAGGCTCTCGCGCATGCGGTGGACACAGACTACGCTTGGCGCGTGCTCGAAAATCTGAAGGTCCAGATGGACCGGGTCCGGCACCTGTCGATGCCGGATGCCACGCCTATTGATATGCTGATCGGCCAGCATGCCGCGGTAATCGACGCGATCGCCCGCCACGCCCCGGACGATGCCGAAGCGGCGATGCGCGCCCATCTCAGCGAGATCCTCAACTCCCTGCCCCGCCTGGCGCAGGCGCACCCGGATCTCTTCGCAGACTGAGCGGGTGGCCGCCTGGGCCACCCGAACGCGCGCTACGCTACGATGCGCTTGCCGGTTTCGCTGTCGAACAGGTGCACCGCACTGCCGGGGCGAATCTTGATCTTCTCGCCCGGACGCGCGGAAATACGCTCGCGGAACGCGCCCATGATATCGTGACCGGCAAAGCGGGCGACCACCTGCGTCTCGGAGCCCGTGGGTTCGACCGTCAGGATTTCGGCATCGACGCCATCGGAATCGAGGCTGAAATGCTCGGGACGGACGCCCAGCGTTACCGGCCGGCCCGCCGAATTGGCAGGCGCCGCCGGAACCGGGATCTTCGTGCCATCATTGGCGACAAAGCCACCGCCCTCAACCTTGCCGTTGATCATGTTCATGGCCGGCGAGCCGATAAAGCCGGCCACGAACAGGTTCGCCGGCGTGTCGTAAAGCTCGAGCGGCGAGCCGATCTGCTCGATGACGCCGTCATGCATCACCACGATCCGGTCGGCCATGGTCATGGCTTCGATCTGGTCATGGGTCACATAGACGGTCGTGGTCTTCAGCCGCTGATGGTTCTGCTTGATCTCGGAGCGCATTGCGACGCGCAGCTTGGCGTCAAGGTTCGACAGCGGCTCGTCGAAGAGGAACACCGATGGATTGCGCACGATGGCGCGGCCCATGGCGACGCGCTGACGCTGGCCACCCGACAGATGGCGCGGGTAGCGCTTGAGATAGGGCTCGAGTCCCAGGATCGACGCCGCGTTGGCGACCCGCTTGGTGATCTCGTCCCTGGCGACCCGCTGCAGCTTGAGCGAAAAGCCCATGTTCTGCTCGACCGTCATGTGCGGATAGAGCGCATAGGACTGGAACACCATCGCAATATCGCGGTCTTTCGGGGCCAGCGTGTTGACCACGCGGCCGCTGATCGAAATATCGCCCGCGGTGATCTCTTCCAGCCCCGCGATCATGCGCAGCAGGGTCGACTTGCCGCAGCCCGACGGTCCAACAAGAATGACGAATTCGCCATCGGCGATATCCACGGACACGCCATGCAGCACTTCGACGCTGCCATAGCTCTTGTAGACATTGTTGATGCTGACCGCACCCATGGGAGTCCCCCTGCTGACGCGCACTGTCCGGACTGGCGCCGGATTTTGGGCGATAAAAAATCGCCGACGCGGATGGGTATGCCCATCTCGCTCGGCGGTGGAAAACGGTCGGCGACCCGACTACCCCGGCATGCGGCGCATCCACCAACGCTGAAGTTAGTGCAATCGAATGGTGCCGTCTAGACGGTATCGAGCGCTCGTCAGCCCATCGCTTCGGCGAGCATCGCTCGGTAGTCGTCGGCGCTGGGCGCCCGGGGATTCGTCGCGTGCGAGTGGTCGGCGAGGGCGCGTTCGATCACCCAGTCGAAATGATCCTCCCGCACGCCGAGCACGCGCAGCCCCGCCGGAATACCCAGGCGCTTGTTGAGCCCTTCGAGTTCGCCATCGAGGCTGCCCGCCAGCCCCATAGCAGCTCGCAGGTTCTCGATCTTTCCCGCGATGGCCGGCGCGTTGAACCGCACCACGATCGGCATCAGGATCGCGTTGAGTGTGCCGTGGTGCAGCGACACATCCTTGAGCCCACCCAGCGCGTGGCTGAGCGAATGGACCGCGCCGAGCCCCTTCTGGAACGACAATCCACCCATCAGCGCGCCCATCATCATCTCGGTGCGCGCCTCGAGGTTTGCCCCCGGAGTCGCTGCCGCCTCGATGTGGCGCCAGATACGCCCGGCGCCATCGAGGCCCATCGCCTCGGCAGGCGGATTGTTGCGCGGCGAGCAATAGGTCTCGATGCAGTGGCTGAGCGCATCGAGACCCGTGGCCGCAGTGAGCATCGGGGGCAGCCCCAGCGTCAGCTCGGGGTCGCAGATGGCACGCTTGGGGATCAGGTGGGGCGAGATGATGCCGAGCTTGCGTCCATCGTCGAGCGTCAGCAGCGCCGCGCGGCCGACCTCGGCCCCCGTCCCCGCAGTCGTGGGAATGGCGATGATCGGGGCGACCTTGGCCGTGATCCGGTCCAGCCCGCCATAGATCACCGCATATTGCTCGAGCTCGCCCTCATGCGTTGCCAGCAGCGCCACGCCTTTGGCGAGATCGATCGGCGAGCCCCCGCCCAGCGCAATGATGCCGTCGCAACCCGCCTCGCGGTATTGCGCCAGCGCCGCCTTCACCGCCGATTCGGTGGGATTGGGGGGTGTATCGAGGAACAAGGGCACGTCGCCGAGGCTGGCAGTGGCCTTCGCGACCAGGCCGGCGGCTTGAATGCCCTTGTCCGCCACAAGCAGGGGCTTGCTGATCCCCAGTTCCCGGACCGCGTCGCCTACGCCGGAAATGGCACCGGCTCCGAAGTCGATGGCGGTCAAATAGGCGATACGGGACGACGGCATGGAATTCCTCTGGGTGTTGGGCGCGGTAGGGCCTGCCGGCAGCGCGGGCCCTGTGTACGGAACTCAGGCCGCCCCTGCAATGAGTCGAAGGGAGGCCTCATTCATTGGCGAGGGCAAGCAGCACATCGGCGTGGCAGGGCGTCCCGGGCCGGCACCAGCAGGCGAGATTATGCCCGCCCAGCTCCGCCCGGATGGCCGCCCGGCTGGGCGGATCGCCGGGCGAAAGCGCGGGATCGAGCCGGCCCCTCAGCCACAGCCCGCAAAGCTCCACGGCCTTCGCCTGCGCCGCATCCGGCTCGAGGCCATAGGTTCTGGCCACGTCTGCGATACTGAACGGGTTGCCCCACGGGCCTGGCCGGGTGATGCGTTTGGCCGGCAGCCCGTTGAGCGCCCGCGACGCCGCCTGCAGGTTGAACCCCGCCTTGCGCGACAGCTGCATGCGCTGGGGCTTCACCGCAGGTCCTTGTCGTAGATGAATTTAGGCATGCTCCAGTTGAACATGATCGCCAGCACGCGCAGCGAGAACCCCACTGCGATCGCAACGACCGTCACGAGGTCGTGCGCCGCACCGGCCTGCAGCCCGAAATAGTAGATGATCCCGGTGACGATCGAGACGGTCGCGTAAAGCTCGCCGGAAAATACCAGCGGGATATCGTTGCAAAGCACATCGCGCAGGATACCGCCCGCGATCCCCGTGATCATCCCCGCAACGACCACGATCACCGGCGATTGCCCCATCTCGAGCGCTACATTGCAGCCGATGACGGTGAAAACCACCAGGCCGAGCGCATCGAGGATCAGGAACGGCCAGCGGAGGTGATCCATCAGCCGCGCCAGAGCGATGGTAACCAGCGCCGCGCCTGACGCGATCAGCAGCAGGTTCGGATCGGCCACCCAGACCAGCGGATAGTGGCCGAGCAACGTGTCGCGCATCGTCCCGCCGCCAAGCGCGGTCACCACGGCCAGCACGCACACGCCGAACCAGTCCATGCGTCTGCGGCCTGCCGCCAGCGCCGCGGTCATGGCCTCGGCGGTGATGGCGACCACGAAGATGGCGTGCAGCATTTTCCGGGTTTCCTCTCGCGGCGCTGCCCGCCATCCTTATCCGAGTCGGCGGCGGCAAGGAGGGCCCGGGTGCGCAAACCCCAAAGCATGCGTGCGCTCGAAGAGTTGGGCCGCGTCCGGCTCAGCGAGAATTTCTTCATGCGCGATTTCCTCTATTCCGAGATCGCCAATTTCTACGGCATGCAGAACATCCCCGACGATCCGGACCTCGCCATCGCCGCAGGACGCAAGCTCTGCGAGGAGGCGCTCGAGCCGCTGCAGGCCCGCTTCGGCCGCATTTCCATCCGCTCGGCCTACCGCAGTCCGCAGGTCAATCGCTTCGGCAACCAGCACAACCTCAATTGCGGGAACAACGAGAGCAATTTCGGCGGCCACATCTGGGATCGCCTGACGAGCAAGGGCGAGATGGGCGCCTGCGCCACCATCATCGTCCACGCGCTCATCCCCTGGTACGACCGCACCGGCCAGTGGGAAGCCATCGCGTGGTGGATCCACGACCACCTGCCCTACGACGAGCTCGAGTTCTTCCCGAAATACGCCGCCTTCAACTACGGCCACGGCGACCGCCAGCGCCGCCGCATCCGCAGCTACATTCCGCCGCGCCGCGGCTGGCTGACCAAACCGGACATGCCCAATGCCACTGGCGACCACAGCGCCGAATATGCAGACTGGCTCGCGAGCCTGGAGACCACATGACCACCCATCACTTCATTCCGTCGAGCTGGCACAATGTGCTCGCGACGCTGCCCCCGGCCCTGACCGTGGAAAGCGGCGACACCATCGTCACCGAAACGATCGACGCCAACGGCTGGGACAAGCACGGCACCAAGGTCTGGAAGGCCGGCAACCCGATGAACGGCCCCATCGCCGTCGCCGGTGCCGAACCGGGCGACAGCCTGCGGGTCGATATCCTCGCCATGACACCGATCCGGTCCCACGGCTTTACCCGGGGCGCGCTCGCGCAGAACGTCGTCAATCCGGGCTTCGTGCCACATCTGCCGCCGCGCACCCGCGCCAGCTGGCGCATCGACCGCAACGCCCAGACCGTGCAGCTCGAGAACGCGCCTGCCCCGCTCGCCGATCTTGTTTTTCCGCTCGCCCCGATGATCGGCTGCTTCGGCGTCGCGCCCGCCGGCGGCCAGGCCATCTCGACCGCGACCAGTGGCCCGCATGGCGGCAACATGGATTATCGCCGCTTCGCGCCCGGCACCTCCGTGCGCTTCCCCGTCTCTGCACCCGGCGCGCTCTTCTTCGTGGGCGATTGTCACGCGCTGCAGGGCGATGGCGAGATCGTCGGCACCGGGATCGAGACCGCTTTCGAAGTCACAATCCGGCTCACCCTCGATAAGCGTGGCGTCAACTGGCCCCGTGGCGAGACCGAAAGCGACATCTTCACCGTGGGGAACGCGCGTCCCCTCGAGGAAGCCCTGCAACTGGCGACAACCGAGATGGCCGTATGGCTCCACGAGGACTACGGCCTCGACATCCTCGCCGCCAGCCACTTGCTCGGCCAGGCCGTCCGTTACGACATCGGCAACGTGTTCGATCCGGCCTACACGGTCGCTTGCCGGCTCAGCAAGAAATGGCTCACGCCGCGCTGGAGCTCAGCGCCTGATCCGCCGTCCGGGCCGTTTCAGCCGTCCCGGTGATCATCAGTTCCAGGATTTCCTGCTCGGTCGTGTGCTTGATGTAGCGGTCGCCCACATTCTGCCCGCGCTTGAGCACCATGATGCGGTCGCCCACCTCGAAGATGTCGATCAGGCGGTGCGAGATGATGATCTGCGCCACCCCGTGCGACTTGAGCTCGAGCATGGTTTCGAGCAACCGCTCGGTCGAGGTGTGCGAGAGATTGGCCGTGGGCTCGTCGAGGATCACCACCTTTGGATTGAACGAAATCGCGCGCGCAATCGCCACCGATTGCTGGCGCCCGCCCGACAGGCTCTCGACCTTCTGGTAGACCGAGTTCACATTCACCTTGAGCCGCTGTAGAACATCGTTCGCTTCGGCATACATGCGCTTGCGGTCGATGAACAGACCCTTGCGCGGCCAACGGCCCAGGAAGATGTTCTGGCCCACATCCATGTTCCCACAGAGCGCGAAGTCCTGGTAGATCATCTCGATCCCCAGCGCGCGGCTCTCGTGCGGATTGCGGAAATTGGTCGGCTGTCCATCGACCAGCACGTCGCCGCTGTCGCGGTGGTAGGCGCCCGTGAGAATCTTCATCAGCGTCGATTTGCCGGCCGAATTGTCCCCCACAAGGCCAAGGATCTCGCCCGGTTCGAGGTGCAAATTGACGTCGACCAGTGCGTTGACGGCGCCAAACGTCTTGTGGATGCCCCGCATTTCGACGACGGGGACGGAGCGCGCGGTCTCAGACATCTGCAGTTTCCGGTCTGGTGGTGGGAGTGGACGCCTTTCGCGGGCTCATCAGTCCCCTGAGTGTCTGCAGGATACCCTCCTGCCGCACCCAGATGTCGATGAGGACCGCGCCGATGAGAATGCAGCCGACGAACACGTTGACCCAGTGCTGCGGCATCGTGAAGCCCTGGACGTTGAGCTGCAGCAGGGAGCGGATAAGCGTGATGACCGCAGCTCCGGCGAGTGCACCGATCACCGTGCCGAAGCCGCCGAAGATCGATCCACCGCCAATGATGACCGCCGCGATGCCGTCGAGCTCACGGAACTGCCCGGCGATCGGATTGAAGCTGCGGAAGTAAGCGACGTTGATGAGCCCCGCCATCGTCGCGCAGAGCGCGCAGAACACCATGGCGATGAAGCGTACGCGCTTGGTGTTGATGCCGGCATAGTCCGCCGCGCGCCTGTTGCCGCCGGTGGCGTAGAGTTGCTGGCCGAAAGGCATGTAGGCGATGACGACGCCGGCGATGATCGCCACCAGCACCATCCAGACCGTCTGTATGCTGAGGGCGTCGGTGATCGGGCTCAGCCAGTCCGGCGGAGGAGGCAGTCCCAGGATATTGATGACGTCGCCGATCTTCCGTCCGATGAGGTTGAACCCTTCCTGGAACCCGGTGAGCTGCTGCCCCGATGTGATCCACGCGGCGGCGCCACGCGCGACATAGAACATGCCCAGCGTGGCGATGAACGCCGGAAGCCCGAACGCCACCGTGAGCAGCCCGTTGATGACGCCCGCCAGTAGCCCCGCCGAAAGGCCCATGACCATTGCCGTCGCCGGATCCAGGCCGAGCGCCTTCACCGCAAATGCCGAACTCCCCGCCGCCAGCGCGATGACAGACCCGACCGACAGGTCGATGTCGCCCGCCGCGATGACATAAGTGAGCCCGATCGCAATGAGGGCCACCTCGGTATAGTTGAGCAGGAGCGCAAAACTGTTGGGCAGGTTCCACCAGTAGTCGGGCCGCAGAGCCGCACCGACGCACCACAGGACAATCACCAGCATGATCGCCAGCGCATCGCGTCGGGCCAGGAACTTGCCGAAGCCCCGGGCCGTCAGGGCCCGGTCCGCCGCCATCGTGCCCTTTGTCTGCGCCCCCTCGATGGCGACACCGCCGCTGTCGGGCAGTGGCGGAGGCGGCAACCCGCGCAACCGTGCCCACAGCCGCTGCGGCACGCGCCGGCGAATGACATAGGGCTCGATCAGCACCGCGACGATGAGCAGTGCGCCGATCAGCGTGGGCACCGCGCCGGCCGGGAGGGTGAAGACGGCCTGGACCTCGACTTCCTTGCCGTTGACGACGGCAATGCGCGTGATCGGCCAGCCCTCGCGCAGCACCTTGTTGATGAGCACAACAAGCAGCGCGCCGAGATAGCTGCCGATAATGCGGCCCCGGCCGCCAAGGATCGACGCACCGCCGATGATCACCGCGGCAATCACGATGAGCTCGGCGCTCAGTCCCGATTGCGCCGTCACGCCCTTGTCCTGCGTGATGGCCATCAGTCCCGCGATCGTCGCGCAGAGCGAGGACAACAGGTACGCGCGGATGCGCACCCAGCGCGTCGGAATGCCGGCATAGATGGCGGCCTGTTCATTGCCGCCGGTCGCCAGCGTCTCGTAGCCCCACCGGGTCTTGGCGAGAACCACCGCGCCAAGCGCGACAACCACCAGCGAAATCAGGATTTGGTTGTTGAAGCCCCAGGCATTGGTCTCGCCGAGCTGGAAGAACCAGTCGTGATCACGGGCCTTGATGGGATACATGACCGACCGGCCGCCGGTCAGTCCAAGAATGAATCCCCTGCCGATGAGCAGCATGGTCAGCGTGGCGATGAAGGCCGGGACCCGCAGGTAAGTGACGAGCGTCCCGTTGAGAAGCCCGATCAGCACACCGAGGGCGAGGCAGCCAAGGACCGCCTGCCAGACCTCCATGTCGTAGCCGGCATTGTTGAACAGCACGGAGAAGACCACGGCAACCAGGCCGTAGGTGGAACCAACCGAAAGGTCGATGTCCTTGTTGGCGATGACGAACGTCATTCCAACGGCCATTACCGCGTAGCGCGCGGCGTCGCGCAGCAGCGCGCCGAAGGCGTCGGTCGAACCGAAGAAGGTCGGATTGATTGCGGCGCCCACTACATAGAGCAGCACCATCATGAGGAGGAGCCCGACCTCCCAGCCACCGATGAGCTGAGTGGGCGGCCGTCCAGGTACCGGGGCGTCAGTCGTCGTCATCACGTGGCTATTGAAACTCGTCGCGAGGGCTTCGGGCAAGAGTCGCGGGGCTGGCCCCGCGACTCCATTCGATTGCTACCGGCTGGCAGCTAGTTCTCGAAGCGCTTGCCGACGTTGCCGACGGTATCCTGCGTCACGAGCTGAGCGCGCGTGTCGAGGTTGGCCGCCGAGATGCCGCGGTCGATTTCGAGGTAGAGCTGCATGACGGGCCAGAAGCCCTGCAGGAACGGCTGCTGGCCGAGGGCGCCGGTCAGGTTGCCCGCCTTGAGGGCTTCCTGCTGTGCGGGACCAAGGTCGAAGCCATAGGCGCAGATCTCGCCGGTCTTGCCCGTCTGGGCGACGGCCTGGGCGAGAGCGGGGGTGAACACGTTGTTGCCCGCGAAGGCACCCACGACGTCACCGCGCGACTCGAACAGCGAGACGATGCCGTTCACCGGGTCGTTCGGATCGGTTTCGACGCCGACATTCTCCGGACCGGCGTCGACCTTGAAGTTGCCGAGCTTGCCGGCCGCATCCAGGGCGGCAACCGTGGCGTTGTAGGCCGAGCTGACGCGGTTGTTCACTTCGATGTTGCCCAGCGCAACGCTCGAGGGGAACACGATCGAGCCGCCTTCGACGCCCCGGTCGATCAGGCACTGCGCCATGGCGGCACCGGCGATGGCGGCAGCCGACGCATCCTGGCCGGTGTGGCTGATGGCGAGACGGTCGTAGATGCCACCGTCGAACGAGTTGGTCGTCGCAACGGGGATGCCGTTGGCGCGGGCCGTACGGACGATGTCGTCATAGGCGCCGGCCTGCGGCGTGGTCATGATCAGGCCGTCGAGCGTCGGATCCTGGATGATCTGGTTGAGGATCTCGATCTCGCGAGCGGGATCGTCGACCGGGCTTTCAGAGCCGAGCAGCAGAACCTTGGCGCCGATCATGTTGGCCGCAACGGTTGCACCAACATAGACGGGGTCGAAGAAGCCGTTACCGGCAGTATGCGTGACGATGGCGAAAGTCAGCACGCCGTCGTTGGAGTGGAAGTTCTTGGTGCCTTCGGCCTCTTTCGCTGCATCTTCCCAGCTATAGCCGCCGACAGCCTTATCGACGCCTTGTGCCGCGGCAGCGCCGCAGAACGCGACAACAGTCATTGCGGCGCCAAGCGCCGCCCAGTTCTTGAACGTCATGTCATTCCTCCCCTCGGCCCACCATTGTCGGAGGCCGTTGTCGAACAGGCCAAGACTAATAGCCGATTGACAACGCTTGCAACCGAAAAGCGAGGAACGTACCTCAATCTGGAATGCTGCTCGGCTATTTGGCCTCTACTTTCCCGCGGAAGGCCGAAGTGTAAACGATTACACGCCGATAGTACCGCCGAGTTCGTCCTCGATGTGCGCACGCAGGATGTCGTCGAAGCTCGCATCGGCAACGAAACCCACCGAGAGCGCGCGTGCCGCATCGAAATTGCGCGGCCAGCCTTCGACGATCCGCGCAATGGTCTCGTCAGGCTCCTCGCGAATGAGCGCGACGGCCCTGTCGCCGGCAACGCGCCGCAACGCTTCGATTTCCTCCGCGACCGTCGCCGACAAGCCCGGCGCCGTCACGGTCCGGCGCCAGCCGAGCACCGACGAGTCCATAGTCGCCGCGTGCTTGAGAAAGCCCACCGCCGCGCGCGGGCTCGCGAACCAGTGCCGCACATCGCGGCTCACGGGCAGCACCGCCTCCCGCCCCACGAGCGGCTCGCGCAGGATGTTGGAAAAGAATCCCGACGCCGCAGCATTTGGTTTGCCCGGCCGCACCACAATCGTCGGGAGCCGAACCCCCACGCCATCGACAAAGCCCTTGCGCGAATAATCGTTCAGCAGCAGCTCGCTGATCGCCTTCTGCGTGCCGTAGCTCGTGAGTGGAGTCGAGAAGTACTCATCGCCGATCGCCTCCGGGAATGGCGCGCCGAACACAGCAATTGACGAGGTGAACACCAGGCGCGGCTTGTACGCCCCTGCGTGCCCCGCGAGCCTTATGGCCTCGAGCAGATAGCGCGTTCCGTCGAGATTGATCCGGTACCCCTTCTCGAAATCGGCTTCCGCCTCGCCCGAGACGATCGCCGCGAGATGAAAGATCACGTCCGGACGGCGATCAATCAAAGTCTCCGCAATCCCTGGGATCGACATATCGGCGGCAAGGCTCTGCACCTCACCGCCGAACCCCGCCGGTGCAACGGGCGCGACCACATCGGCGAGCGTAAACCGCGAGATCGCCTGCTCGCCCAGGCCTCCATCCCTGACAAGCGCCTCGACGAGCTTGCGGCCGATCATTCCGGCGGCGCCGATAACGAGAATATGCACGATGAGTCCTCCGTGAAGCGGAGAGCCTAGCGCTACTGCGCGAACAGGGCGAGGATCTGATCGAGCTTCGGCAGGTACGTTTCGAAGAAGTCCACGGGCGCTCCCGCGGCGGCAAGCGCATCGCGCGCCGCAACCGCAACCGCCTTGGCCTCCTCGGCTTTCGTGCGATCGCCGGTCAGCAGCGCCTGCATGAGCAGCGTCGTGCTGATCGAGGTCTGCAATTGCTCCCATTTGGCGACGCCACGCTCAATCGTGGTGACCTCCCCCGCCAGCCGATAGGCCTCGAGCGCGAGTTCGAGCGGCTCCGGCGACTTGTCGTAATCCGACAGGACCGCCAGCGCGTTGCCCAGGCTTTGCTGACGGTCCGCCCAGTCGAGAGGTACGCTGTCACGCGGTGTTATCGCGATGATCTGGCGATAGAGTTCGATCGCCTCCCTGAGCGGCGCGGGATCGTTGGTCTCATCCGAAAGCTTCTTGAGGCTGATGGCGAGATTGTTGGTGGTGCGCGCCCACTGTGCCGGCGTGCGGTCGCGCGTGTGAACCTTCAGCACGTCCCGGTACGCGTCGGCCGCGAGCGCCAGGTCCGCGGGAAAATGATTCATCTCTCCGCGCTGCTGCACCGCCGTCGCATAGGTATGACGCAGCATCGCCCAGCTCAGCGGATTGTCGTCGCGCGAGATGGACTGCAGCGCCTTCTCCACCGAGCCGATCGCTTCATCGATTGCGACATTGGCGGCGTCGCGCGCCGCCTTGACCTCGGGGATGTTTGTTGGGTCCTCGTTGCCCGCTATATAGGCGGTCATCTCCGCATAGGACGACGACATGTAAACCACCTGCGCGTACTCGACCTGGGAAGCGGCACGATTGTTCGCAACCGTGGTCCAGCGCACTGGCTCCGCCTCCGGCGTCATCACGCGCAGCGACGCGTCGAAAGCTTCGATGGAACGGCCGAGCAGCTCGGTGTCGCTCTTGCGCGCTCCAAGCGAGTACAACACGTTGGCCAGATTGTTCTGCGATTTCGCCCAGTCGAGCGGCGCGGTCATCTCGGTCCGTTCAGTCAGCGCAGCCTCGTAGTGCTGCAGCGCCGCCTGCAACGTCTCTTCGCTCCCGAGACGCTCGCCAAGATTTTGCAGGGCCTGCCCGATTCGGTCTTCGACCTTGGCCCAGTCGAGTGGGGATGTCGCGCGTGACGTCAGCGCCGATGCCTCCTGGTACGCGGCAAGTGCGGCAGTCAACGCATCATTGTCTGTGGTGTAGTAGCCGCGATCCAGCAGGGCGTCCGCTTGATTGATCTTGAAGTTGAACGCGGATTCGTCGTCCCACTGCTTCACGGCCTCGAACGCCTTGCCATAGAGCTCGGCAGCCTGGGCGTGATCGAAATTCAGCAGCGCCGTCGTCGCATTGGCGGCATAGGTCTGGGCAATATCGATCATGTCCTGGCGGAGCCGCTCGGCTTCGGCCTGCTTGTCCTCGAGCAGCGCATCGGCCCGTGCGCTCGCCTGCTCGCGATACTGCAGGGCCAGCGCAATGGCGCCTTCGCGTTCTGCCTGGTCGGCGAGTTGCGACAGCCTCTCGAGCTCGGGATCGGCTTTCACGGCCGTCGATTTCTGCGCGATCAGTTCCTTGAGCTTTTC
>JBIQKK010000002.1:69678-72814 GCA_044506585.1 Hyphomicrobiales bacterium | reverse complement strand
GGCCCTAGACCTCCTCGGCCGGCTCCCAGTTCGGCCAGTCGGCGACGTGCTCCTCCCAGGTGCCGGGCTCCACCTCGCCTTCGGCGACGGTGCGGCCCTTGACCGAGACGCCGGCGTCGATCACCGTCTGCGGGTCGCCCGAGACCAGCGGGTGCCACCAGGCGAGGCCCCTGCCCTCGGCGATCCGCCGGTAGGCGCAGCTTTTGGGGATCCAGTCGATCTCGGTGACGTTCCGGGGCGTCAGCTTGATGCAGTCCTTCACCTTGGACTGGCGGTTGGGGTAGTCCGAGCATTTGCAGGTGTCGCCGTTGAGCAACCGGCAGCGGACGTCGGAATTGTAGATGTCGCCGGTGTCTTCGTCCTCGAGCTTCATCAGGCAGCAGCGGCCGCAGCCGTCGCAGAGGGCCTCCCACTCGGCGGCGGACATCTCGTCCAGCGATTTGTCGTCCCAAAAGGCCATAACTTTGCCGTTCAACGGGATTTCACTTGTCTGAGCTAGTGGCTGTGTCCTAGCACATTCACTCGCACCCGTCCGGAGCGTCCCCCGTGCAGGATCCGTTCTATCACAAGCAAAAGCGGCGCAAGAAAGCCCGCATGCTCGATGCCGACGCCTGGCTCGACAGCGCGATGTACGAGTTCTGGAACTCGATCGGGCGCGGCTATCAGCGGATCGAGGATTTCTTCCACGCCTTCCGGCTGCGCGGGGTCAAGCGGTTCGTGGTCGAAGTGCTGTCGGACGGGGCGACGTTCACCGCCATCGGCGCGGTCCTGATGCTGGCGCTGGCGCTGCCGGCGTTCCAGGCGACCGCCTCGGGCAAGATCAACAACGCCGATGAGATATCGGTCGTCTTCCTCGACCGCTATGGCAGCGAAATCGGCCGCCGCGGCATCCGGTCCGACGACTCCTATCCCCTTGAAAAGCTTCCCGATTATTTCATCAAGGCCGCCCTCGCCACCGAGGACCGCCGCTTCTACGACCATTTCGGCGTAGACCTAGTCGGCACCCTCCGCGCCCTCGTCAATAATTACTCGGGGGACAGCGGCGTGCAGGGCGGCTCTTCGATCACCCAGCAGCTCGCCAAGAATCTCTTCCTCAGCAACGAGAGAACGATCGAGCGCAAGATCAAGGAGGCGTTCCTCGCAGTCTGGCTCGAGTGGCATTACTCAAAAGACGAAATTCTCAAGCTCTATTTCGACCGTGCCTATATGGGCGGCGGCAATTTCGGTGCAGCGGCAGCTTCCGAGTATTACTTCGGGAAGAAGATCACCGATGTAAGCCTTGCCGAAGCGGCGATGCTTGCCGGCCTGTTCAAGGCTCCCACCAACTACGCACCGCATGTCGACCTTGCCGCGGCACGTGGTCGTGCCAATCTGGTCCTGTCCAATCTCGTCGATGCCGGCTTCATGACTGAAGGCCAGGTCGCTGCGGCTCGCCGAAATCCGGCAACGCCGATTGATCATGCTGCTATGGTCAACTCCCCCGACTACTTCCTCGACTATGCCTTCGAGCAACTCAAGCCGATGGTGGCCGGCGTGCGGGCCTCAAGCTTTACGGTTCGCACGACGATTGACCCTGTGCTGCAATCATACGCCGAAGAGGCAATCACGTCGGTCCTGCGCGAGCAGGGCGAGCAATATGATGTGTCGCAGGGTGCCATGGTCGTTACCGAGCCCAATGGCGCCATCCGCGCCATGGTAGGCGGCACCGACTACGGTAAGAGCCAGTTCAATCGCGCCGTAGCCTCGCTGCGTCAGCCTGGTTCTGCCTTCAAGCCATTCGTCTATTCATATGCCATTGAAGCGCTCGACCTAAATCCAAACTCCATAGTTAGCGGTGCCAGCCGTTGCATTGGAGATTGGTGCCCACGCAACTATTCCGGCAACTCGGTGGGCCGCATTAGCCTCATCTCTGCTTTCGCACAGTCAATCAATACGGTCCCGGTCAATCTCTCGATCCAGACCGGGCGCCAGCCGATCGCTGACCTTGCTCACCATATGGGTATCACCAATGATTTCGAGGTGACCCGCTCCTTGGCCCTTGGCTCGGCGTCAGTCAGTGTGCTTGACATGACCTCCTCGTACGCCGTTTTCGCGAACGACGGATACAAGACGCCAGCTTTCGGTATTACGCGTGTAACGACGGCACGCGGCGCGGTCGTTTGGGAAGCGCCGGCGAACCCGCCGCGGGAACGGCTCCTTCAGGAGCGGACGGTCGAGTACATGAACCAGATGATGCGAGCGGTCGTCACAAGCGGTACTGGTAGGCGCGCTGCGATCGACGGCGTACCGACCCTCGGCAAGACCGGAACGACAAGCGACTATCGCGATGCTTGGTTCTGTGGGTTTACCGGCAACTATGTCGCGGCAGTCTGGCTGGGCAATGACGACTACCACAAAACGAAGACCCTGACCGGCGGCGTGCTACCGGCGGTCGCCTGGCAGAAATTCATGGCATACGCGCACACGAACATTGAGGTGAAGCCGGTACTCGGGGTCGATTTCGAGCCAAAGCCTTTCGTGGTTGCTGATGCTGGCGACGGGGGCAGCAAACCGGCCGAGCGACCCCCGACTCTCAAGCCGGGCGCGGCGATCAAGCTGCTCGATCTGGCTGACACTCTGGAGGCTGCGCTCCAGAGCACGGGCGCCGGCGCTCAAACCGCCGAATTGGCGGTTACCTCAGCTCCAGCCCAAAGCTTCTAGCTTTTGCGCTTCGTCGGCAATCTCGTTGTGATGCTGGCCATTGCCCTGACGATCGGCTTTGGCCTTTCCTGGTATGCGCTCACAGACGGTCGCCTTTTCGGCGCCCAGCAGTCTGGCCCGTGGCTGACTTGGAACCAGGCGGGATCCCCTTCGCCAGACCCCTACACCCGGGCCTTCATCGCTCGAAACGCGGCACTGCAGCTGGGTCGGTCGGAAGGCATCCAGCTTGTTGCGACGACGGACAGCGATGGCCGCCAGCTCGATCGATCCTGCCTCTACCGAGTGGACGGACGTACACCTACCGCCACCTTCTGGACGCTCGTGCCCGTCGATGAGCGTGGTGCATCGATCGCGCGCCCCGGTGGGCCGGTCGAATTTCAGAGTAACCGCATTGCCAGGTCGAACGATGGGTCGATGCAGCTCTATGTTGGCCGGA
>JBIQKK010000002.1:63996-69578 GCA_044506585.1 Hyphomicrobiales bacterium | reverse complement strand
GTCTACGCACAAATTGCTGCGACAGACACGATCAACCAGATCGGCCTCATACCCGTGCCCGAACCGGGCCAACCTAATCCATTGCGGCTCGACCCGGCCTTAACCTACGCAGTCTGCCGACTGAGCCTTGCCAACGGTCCGGGAGAAGTGACTGGCCTTCTGCCGGTGGCGTTCTGGTCGGTTGCTGTCTACGATCAGTCGGGGACGGTGCTTTACAGCACAACCAACCGCGATGGCATCGGCCAGAAGCTGGATCTTGGCGTAT
This sequence comes from Hyphomicrobiales bacterium, assembly GCA_044506585.1. Classification (GTDB taxonomy): domain Bacteria; phylum Pseudomonadota; class Alphaproteobacteria; order Rhizobiales; family Devosiaceae; genus Devosia_A. The sequence continues at coordinate 69,313 of JBIQKK010000002.1, read as the reverse complement.
TCGACCCCGCGCAGACGCGGCTTCTGGCTGAGCAGAAGATCGACATCGCACCCGGCCTCCTCATCGTCGAGGCGCATACCGACGACATCTTCGTGGTAGTTCGCCTCGCGCCGCCTCACCCCTCGGTACGCCAACGGTACGAAGCTCAACTGCGGCGACTGACCTGCCGCAACATTCCTATCTGAGCCTACTTGCGGTACGGCCCCTCGCTGGGCGCCATATGCTCGTAGCGCGACCGGATTGCTCCGCGCCTGCCAGTGTCGCGATCGTCGCCCACCGAGCAGAAATCTCCTCGTTCAGCCGCCTCCACATAGATGATCATCTTGCCCAGCTGTGCGTTGGCTCCCACGGCTTCCTCATGAGGTGTTTCGACGAGCAGGTGGTCCAGCGCGTATGAGTACGAGGCGTAGCGATATCGAAGCGAACGCACGAACCAGTCGATCGCCGCATCGTTTTCGGCATGCCGCTTCGCTGCGTTCACCCTCATCTCGTCTTCGAGCCCGGCTATCCGGTTGGTCGCAATGCCGCGCCTGCGATCGAGTTCGATCACCACACAGATGGATCTGAACGCCGAGGGCGCCATGCCGACATCCGCGATGATATCTTCTTCGAGGCGGGTGAACCGGACATGTGACGAGGCAAAACGCTCGCCGTGCAGCCACCCGTAGTAGCGGCTCGTCTTCAGCGGCTTGGTGCTCATGGGAGCAATTCGCGTTCGCTGATATTCTACCGCGATGTCGCCGAACCAGTCATATGCGTGCGGCGCGACGAGATAGCGCCAGATGCGGTCGCGCATCTCCTGCTCTTCATCGGTCAGATTGAAGTTCGAGGCGTCGGCCCGCGCATTCCCGATCGTTGGCATGATCTCATCGTGGAGGACGCTCGGCTGTGCCCTGCCGAAGTCTCCAGTGGGACGCGCGCACCCTGCAAGAACGACCGACATTGTGGCCGCAAGCAGAATAGCCAGGACTGGAAGCCTAGCCACGTTTGCGCTTGCCGCCCGAAGAGGCTGTGGGTTTGGTCGGAGTACCGGTTCCGGGCTGTCGTTCATAGCGGACACCCGTAAATATGATGATCTGCGCCTCGGTCGGCTGGGGCGGCCTTTTGGTAGCCTCGCTCTTCAGGCGGCCTTCGAGATGAACCAGCTTTCCCACGTCGTTCTCCGCCGCAAAAAATCAGGGCGACGCTTTTCCCCCGTTGGCACATTAGGGATTGGGTAAGGTTAACAGTCTGCTAACGATTGGTAGGAAATGATCCGGGCATCGGCTCAACACGCCCACTTTCTCGGCGATTCCATACCCAAATGCTCGGTTTCCAGCCCTACGAAACGTTCCAACTTCTGATTGAAACGGGCGGCATCGATCGCACCAATACGCTGCTGGTCGCGGCGTGCGATGCCTATGCGCGACGCGGCAGGGCGACTGCTCAGGAGACGGAGCAATTTCACGCCCTCGCGGCGCGGTTATTTCCCGCAGCGGCCCCATCAGCACGCGCCAAAGCTGCAGGTGCGCTAGGTCGGTCGGACAGCCTTTCACCCGAACTGGAGGAACTGATCGTTGCCAATATCGGCGAAGATCTCTCCGATTTTCTCGTAGGCGCACCGCGCCTGTCTGAGGCCACCATGCTGAAGGTCATCAGCACCGAGAATATCGCCAGCGCCTCGGCGCTCGCGCGGCGCAGTGACCTGACAAACGTGGCCCTCGCCAAGCTCTTCCAGATGAATAGCCGAAAGGTCTATCGAGCGCTTGCGACTAATACGGCCATCGCGCCCCGAGGTCCCTATCTAGCGGCGTTGGCGCGCTCGGCCCAGATGGACCATCAAGTGGCGTGGTCGCTCGCCGCTCGGGACGATTTCGACGCCGCGCTTCTCGCCCCCGCGTTCTTTGATCTCAACGAGGGCGATCGCATAAAGGTCATCCGGGCCTTTGCGATGCGTGCAACGCCCGAGGCGCCGATCAAGCGTACGCTTGAACAGCTTTCAGTTGCGACAGGTGAGCTCACGCGAGCGTTGATGAAGCTCTTCTCCGAGAACCGTCGGCCGGAGGTCACGCGGCTCTTCCACCAGATCACGGGTCTCGATGAGGTGCGCTGTGGCCAGATTGCGCACGACACCAGCGGGGCGGCGCTGTTTGTTGTGCTTCGTGCCTTTGGTTGTAGTGCCTATGACGGCCTAAAAGTTCTCATCCACGCGACATCACAGGATGGCGAGCGCTCCGGCTCGCTCGCCACATTCTCGAAACTCTTTGAAGCCGTCAGCGTGGATGCGACGGCCTTTCTGATGAGCGCGTGGCGGGGCGAAGTGAACCTGCTGGACCTGAACAAGCCTGAGTACAGGCCCTTTACGGAGACGCGCCGCTCCGCAGCGGCGGCGGCAGCTCAGTCACCGAGCGAACAGGTCGATCGGACCATCGCGGCTCTGGCACGAATCGGCCTCCGCGAGGCGAGCTAGCTGGCAAGGACAGTTGCACCCGTGTCGTCCCCGCGCAGGTCGAGGGCGATTACCCACAGATCAGGGTCGAAATCGGCCTCGCGGGCGGTGCGCTGGCGGATTGCGTCCGGTTCGACGTGATCGAGTTGGCGCACGAACAGCCGATCCACGTCCTGCTCCCGCCTCAACGAAGCAGGTGCCGGTGTCAGCAGGGACATCGTCCCATTTAAGTGATCGATCTCAATGAAAATCTGTCCGGCGATGGGGTCACCCTTTCGGGCGACCACGCATAGATTGCCGATGTCGTTGTGGCGCCGCACGAAGGCGGCCACCCAGAGGTCCGAGCGGAACATGCCTCCGCCTAGATCACAGCTCCGTTCTGCACAAGCAGGTTGACGAGCTCGGGAGTGATCCGACCGGTCACGTTGTAGTTGTAATAGACCTCGAAGTTCCGGATCGCCTTAGCCGTAGCTTCACCGGCCACGCCGTCGATTTCACCGTGCAGGAAGCCCAGGCTTGCCAATCCGCGCTGGATGGCGCCCACCACTTTGGGGTCGGTGGCCGCTTTGACGACGTCTATCGGATCGGTCACCACATTGGGAGCAGTAGCATCCTCAGGCGCCGACGCGCGGACTGCGATGGTCTGAACCGTGCGCTTGGTTGGAACCGCTGCGCTCGGAGGCGACGTCATTTCCAGGCTGGACACCCCGGGCTCGTTCGAGGCAACCGCCTCCGGCAGCACCTGCTGATCGGTGGCCACTTCGTTGAGCAAGGGCTCCGGGGCGGGCAAGGGCTCCGCGATCGAGGGCGCGGCCTCTGGCTCCGCCGACGGTGCATCCCGCGATGAAGCCGGAGTGGCGACCTCGTTTGTCTCCACGGGCGCCGCAGTGATGGACGTCGACTTGATGCGGTTCACGATCTCAGGGGTGAGTTCGCCAGTCGGCTGGAGCCCCACACTCGCCTGGAACGTCTTGATGGCCCGGGCTGTACGAGGACCATAAAGGCCGTCGAGTTTGCCGTCGAACATCTCGAATGCGGTTAGTCGACGCTGAATCTCGAAAACGTCCTCGTTGCCAATAGGCGTGGCAGCCGGAACCTCGGCAGGGGCAGCCTGGACGCTGCCGGTTGTTTCGGGTGCCGCAAGCGAGAGCTTGGCAGGTCGCTGCAGGGGGAACGGTGGAACTTCCGCAGGGCCCGTGCGCGCCGCGGACGCCGGCTTGAAGCTACCGAATAGGGGAGCGGGATGATGACCCGTCTGGTGGTAGAGCGCGTTGGACCCCGCCATGGCGGAGAACGTCGTGAGGGCGGCAATGGCGGTATTGCGTAGGGGAGCCTTCAGATAGGCGCCGACAACCAACTTCGCGGTGCGTCCGGCTGCTGCCGCCACCGCGAGGCCCGCCTGAACCGGCAGGGCCGAGAACGCATCAACACTCATAACGCTCGTCTTTTTTCGTCGGGCCATTCGGACGTACGCGCGACCACCGGCTCACGCGAGGTGATTTGGGTCACCTGCGGAGTTTCGACCTTTTTGGTTTCCGGACCGTTTAGAGGCAGCAGAATCGTGATGGTGGTGCCTTCTCCGGGCGCCGAAACCCCTCTGAGCGAACCGTCGTGAAGCTCGATAAGTCCCTTGACGATCGACAGGCCCAGCCCAGTCCCTTCGTAGCGGCGCGAGAGACCATCCTGCACCTGGAAGAACGGCTCGCCGATACGGCTCAGTGCCTGTCCGTCCATGCCGATGCCGCGATCAGTGACACTTATCGACAGGTGCGATCCCTGACGCTTCATGGCCACAGTGACGGTGCCCCCGTCGTGGCTGAACTTGATGGCGTTCGACAGCAAATTGATCAGTATCTGCCGGCACGCTCGCTCGTCGGCGATGATCGAAGGCAGATTGCGGGGCATGTCGGTGGCGAGATGGATGTTTCGCTCGCGCGCCAGGCCTTCCACCATCTTGAAGCAGGGTTCGATAAGAGCCGCCGGTTCAAAACTGTCCGTCATCAGCTCGAACTTGCCCGCCTCGAGCCGGCTCATATCGAGCAGCATTTTCACCACATCCAGCAGGTGATGGCCGCTACGATGGATGATGTCGGCATATTCGCGGTGCGCCGGCGAAAGTTCACCCACGACACCGCTCGTCATCATCTCGGAGAAGCCCACAATGGCATTGAGCGGGGTGCGCAGCTCGTGACCAATCGTTGCGAGGAAGCGGGACTTCGCATTTGAGGCATCTTCGGCCAACCGGCGGGCTTCGCGCATCTCGGCATCTTGCCGGTGGCGCTCGGTCACGTCGCGCAGGAGCGCGACGACTTCATTCTGTGATTCCCTGGCTTCAGCGTCGATGACCGGCGTAAGGGCGATCTCGACCCACGCAAAGACCGGAACCCGGGACGGCTCGGCGGGGTCGTCGCGCCGCATCCGAACTTCGATGGTCCGCGACTTACCGTCATGATTGGCCTCGGAGAACGCCGTCATGTAGGTGGGGCGATCGAGGACGTGGATGCGATCGATCAGGCCGCTTCCCGAGAGTTCGTAGCGGTGGCAGCCGAAGAGCTTCTCCGCAGACTTGCTGGTGAACAGCACGGATCCGTCGCTTGCAAAGCGCATCACGGCGTCCCGCACATTCTCGACCAGGTGCCGATAAGCGTTCATCTGGCCCCGTTCGTAGACGGCAAAGGCCGAATTGAGCCGACTGGCCGAGAAGGCCACGATCAGCGCTGTGATCAGGAAGCTCAGCCCGGAGATCAGAAGATAGTCGGCCCGGTTCGGCTCGGGCCATGTGACCAGCCCCAGCGCGCCGAGGCAGCCAATGGCCACGACGGCCAGGAGCAGCACCCAGGAGCGCTTCTTGGCTGGCGTTCGGCTCAACAACGACGCCTGAACCGGCGC
>JBIQKK010000002.1:58047-63896 GCA_044506585.1 Hyphomicrobiales bacterium | reverse complement strand
ATGATGATGCGCGCGTTGGCGGCGAGCGTTTTGCGGCGCAGCGTTTCGGGACGGCCCCGCGATCCCTCATGCTGGAGGGCGCCGTTCTCTCTGCCCAACAGAGAGTCGAAAACGTTACGCATTACAAATCCGCTTTCGGAACGGCGGGTGGGTGCTGCGGGCACCCTTCCATCGGAACGCCTAAGACACCCTTAAGTGACGGTGGCCCGAAGGGGTCCGTGTGCGGTTTGTTGGGTCGAACGGGTGGCTTTTTCCGGCTAGCGTAAACAATGGATTGACCAACGGTATCTCAGCCAGGACTTCGCCGATCGATACAATTTTATCGAATTGCCGCAGCGCGCTTTAATCGAATGAGCCTAGCGTTCCCCCAACGACGAACACGAACCTGGGGAATCGGATGTTTGTTCTTCGCTCTGCGTTCTGGCTGACGGTGGGCTTCCTGCTGGTTGCTCCGCACGGCACCGACTTTGGCGCCGCCGCCACCTCTTTGCGCGACCAGGCGGTGGGTGCCGGGATTGACGCGGGAAAACAGCTCATTGCGACGCAGGCCACACAGCAGGCATTGCCCCAGCTGATCGACATCGTGATCGACGTCAAGCCCAGCCATTTGGAGCCTGAGTCTCAGGTCCCGGCACCGAGGCTTCCCCTGCCCCGGCCCGCAGCGCTCGGCTAGCACGATTGCGCGCCATCGCAGTGGCGGATCGGGGTGCGGCGCACTAGATTGGTGCGATGCCCCATCCCGCAGCGTTTGAAGAAATCAGCGAGAACCTGTCCTACCTCGACGATTGGGAGGACCGGTATAAATACATCATCGAGCTCGGCCAGCAGTTGCCAACTCTTCGCGAGGAGGAGAAGACGGCTGAAAACAAGGTCCAGGGCTGCGTTTCGCAGGTCTGGCTCGTCACCGAGCGAGATGGCAACCAACTCAGCTACCGCGGCGAATCCGATGCCCTGATTGTCCGGGGACTCGTTGCCATCCTCATCCGGCTCTATTCGGGGCGACCCGCCGATGAGATCGCCGCTACCGACGCCATCAGCATCTTCGACGAACTGGGATTGCGCGAACACCTGTCGACGCAGCGATCCAATGGCCTAGTGGCCATGGTCAATCGCATCCGGTCCGATGCCGGCGCGGTCAACACCTAGACACGCATCTCCGGACGAGCTCCCGCAGCCAGCCAGCCGCGCACATGGCGGGACGCCGGCCCCTGGGCATACGGGCCCATGCCGTAAACGAGGGCGAGCTGCTCAAGCCCGATGCGAAGAACCAGCTTAGCGCTGCGCCGCGGCCATCCTCGTTCGCGTTCAACCTCCTGCAGTCCTTTGAGGAAGCCGCAAACATCGATGACGACACCTGCGCATTCGGCCGGGAGCCGCTCGTAAATCTCATTCACCCCTCGGCGTGCATCCGCTGCCAGATCGGGCAGGTCGCTCGCCCGGCTCGCGGACCGTTTGTCCACCGGCAGGCCCGAATAGTTCATCGTGGTTTTCTGGCGCAGCTGGGCGCGCTCAACGAGCCTTCGGACGCGGTCACCGACTTCGAGCTGGTGCCGTTCGAGAAAGGCGGATTCGCCGGCCGCGAGGCGCGTGAGCGGGCTTTCGGCCAGATTGAGTTCACGACCTTCCTCGTCCCTGGCCACGATGCGGTGCTGAGCGAGGAAAGCGTCGCGATCGAGCATCGCTCGCTTAAGCCATGAGGCGGTCCTGGAGTTGGCCGCGCAGCCGGCGGCGTTCTGCGTCAGAATGCCGGCCTGAATGAGCAACCGCACGTCGGAGGCCTTTGCGCGACGGCCATCCAGCATGATGTAGTGCTCACCGCGACGGGCGGCCGATCCTCCCGCCAGAAGGCCACGCACAAAGTAGTACAGCGTGGATTCAAGCGGCATCTCGCTGCTCCATCAACTCGGGGCAGTTCTGCATCAGCCGCGCTTCAATTCGAGCGATCAGGCCCTCGAATGCCCTGTTGTCCCGGCGGTCCTCGATCGCCTGGCAGGCATGGGCGACGGTGGTTCGGTCCCGCCCGAAGAGTTCGGCGACAACGTGTTGGGGCCGCCCGAGGACAACGTGCGCCAGATACATTGCCAGTTGCCTCGCCACGACGATCCTTCGCGTCCCCCGAAACCGCCAGAGGTATTTGCTCATCGGCACTCTGCACTCCGCTGCGACGACGAGGTTCAGAATAAAAACGTGTCGATCCGATCGTAATTTTCGAAAGCGGAGGCGGGTCTCGGCGTCGTCGGGATCGGCAATCTTTTTGAGCATCGTCATGGCACCTATGATAGGACTTTATTCCTAGGATGGTGACAGAATTCCGCGGGGTGGGGAGATCTTTTTGGGGGAGCGGGGAGTCCGCATTGGCGGACAGGGGGTTAGGCGGGAAATTTCAGCTGAAATAGAGGCGCGAAAACCGCAAAAAACCAGCGGCCGCACGGGGCGGCCGCGGTCGAGGATGACGACGGATATCTCAACGGCCGGCGGTCAGACAGAGCGACCCGCATCTCGCCCTCCCGCCCGTCGAGGAAGACGACCGATATCTCAACGGGCGGCTTTGCGGCCCAGTCCGTTGTCCTTGGCGAGGCGCGAACGCGTCGCGGAGTAGTTGGGGGCGACCATGGGGTAGTCGGCGGGCAGACCCCACTTCTCGCGGTATTCCTCCGGCGAGAGATTGTAGTGGGTCCGTAGATGCCGCTTGAGCGACTTGAACTTCTTGCCGTCCTCCAAGCAGACGATGTAGTCGGCGGCAATCGACTTCTTTACCGGTACGGCCGGTTTCAGTTCCTCTAGTACCGCACTGGGTGTCGCGGTCCGCAAGCCGCGCAACGCGCTGTGGACGTCACTGATCAGTTTCGGAAGATCGGTGACGCTCAGGGCGTTGTGGCTGACATACGCGCTCACGATCTCAGTGCTCAAATCGATGAGATCGTTGTCATTTGCTGACACAGGACCGCTTTGGTCAGTCATTTCGTTTCCTTTTTTCCCGGTTCCCGGCAAGAGAGGTTGTGCTTGCCTAGTAACGAATCTCTAGGTCGAATTGCTCTGCAATGCAACTTGCGAGTCGAAGTCTGCACGATCGCAAATGCAATGAATTTGTATGATTGCGCTTTCAGTGACTGCGATCATACTCATCAATACTGGTCGAGGGCGCGAGCGGGGTCCCGGCTTTCAGTCCCGCCCGTGCGAGCAGGTGGGCTGAGACCGGGCTCGTGAGCACGAGGAAGCAGAGCCCCAAGACGCAGCGGACGGCGATCGCCCAGTCGCCGGAGGCGAAGGCCACGCCGAGCAGGATGAGCCCGGCCCCGAGCGGGCCGGCCTTGGAGGCGGCGTGCAGGCGCGTGTAGACGTCGGGGAAGCGCAGAATGCCCACGCCCGCGATGGCGGTCAGGAGGGCACCGACGATGAGCAGGGCTGCCGCGATATAGCTCAATCGTGGCCTCGCACGAGCAGGTAGCGGGCAAAGGCGATAGTCGCGACGACGCCGACAAGGGCCGTGGCAACAGCGAGGTCGGCGTAGAAGAACAGACCGGTCTTAAGGGCGTAGGCCCCGAGGATGCCGACTGCAATGACCGTGGCGGTATCGAGAGCGAGGATCCGGTCGGCCAGGGTCGGGCCGCGGACGAGCCGGATGACCGTGGCGAGGAGCCCGAGGCCCAAAAGGACCAGGGCGATGGTCGTTGCGATTTCGATCATCTGAGCACCCGCAGAATCCTGGTCTCGAAGCCGGCCGCGATGTCCCCGATGAGCGCCTGCTTGGAGTCGAGATCGATGGCGTGAATGTAGAGGGTCTTGCGGTCGGGGGAGACGTCGACGGTCAGGGTGCCCGGGGTCAGCGTGATCATGTTGGCCAGCAAGGTGATCTGCGCATCGGTCGTGACGGTCAGGGGATAGGCGACGATGGCCGGCCGAACGCGGATGGTGGGCTGGATGGCCAGCCAGGCGACCTTGAGGGCGCTGAGGATCAGTTCTCGCAGGAAAAGCAGCAGCAGCGAGAGCCAGTTCATGGCGCCAACCCCACGGATGCGATGTAGCGGGCGGGGTCCAGCATATCGCGTGCGGCCAGCTGCGCGGCGGCGATCATGGTTTGAGGCATCAACCCCAACGCCACGATGACGAGGGTGAGGAACGCGGTCGCCGCGAGGGCCAGCCGGAAGGGCGGCGCATGTTCGGCGGTACCGCGCCAGAAAATGTGGGACCACAGGCGCGAGCCTGCGATCAGCGTCAGCAGCGCGTTGAGAAGCACCACAGCGACGGCAAGCCACGACCCGCTGCCGATGAAGCCCTGGAGCAGCAGGAGCTTCGGCCAGAAGCCGAGGAAAGGCGGCACGCCGGAGACGGCCAGGATGAGGACGAGGAAGATGATCGAAAGGAGCGAGTTGGACGCATAGAGTCCGCGCATCTCGCGCGTGTCGGTTGCCCCCGTGGCCCGCTCGATCAGCCCGGCGATCATGTAGAGGGCCGACATGGTCAGGATGGAGTGGAAGACATAGGAGAGGCTGCCCGTCGCCGGCCCTGCCCCGGCGACCGGCAGGCAGAGGAGGATGAGCCCCACCCCGCCGATGAGCATGAAGCCGATGGCGCGGCGCAGATTGGTTTCGGCGATGGCCGAGAGCGGGCCGAGCAGCGCCGTGGACAAGGCTGCGGCCAGAAGCATGGGCGACAGGGTCTCGCGTGCCGCGGGCAACAGCATCAGCAGGGTGCGCAGCAGCGCATAGGCGCCGACCTTGGTGAGCAGTCCCCCCATCAGGGCCGAGATGGCGGCGGGCGGGGCGTGGTAGGATGAGGGCAGCCAGGCGTTCACCGGAAACACCGCCGCCTTCAGGCCGAAGGCCAGGGTGAAGAGCGCGCCGATGGCCGTGAGCGCCGGAAGATCGGCCCTGGCCGCGGCGCCCACGATGTCGGCCATGTTCAGCGTGCCGATGAGCCCATAGAGCAGGCCGAGGCCGATGAGGAAGAGCGTCGTCCCCATGAAGTTGAGGATGCCGTATTTCACGGCGGCATCGAGCTGCAGCGGCTTACCCGCAAGAACGATCAACCCGAACGACGAGATGAGCATCAGCTCGAACCAGACATAAAGGTTGAACAGGTCGCCGGTCAGGAACGAGCCGCTGACGCCCGCGAGCAGAAGCAGCACCAGCGGATAGACGCCGTCGCGCAGCGCGGCTTCAGGCGCATCGGGCTGCATGTAGATGACGACGCAGAGCGTCACAAAGGCCGATGCCAGAGCAAAGCCGGCACCCGCGATGTCGGCGGTGAAGCTGATGCCGAACGGGGGGAACCAGTTGCCCATCGTCATGGTCAGCGGACCGCCCTCGAACACGCGCAGGAACAGCGCGGCGTCGCAGGCGAGCACCACAAGGACGACGGCGAGGCAGACCCACATCTGCACGCGCACGAAACTGCGCAGCACGAGGAGCAGGGCGCCGCCCATAAGGCAGAGGACCAGCGGGAGGACGATCACCCAATCGGCAATTGCGGTGGCGAGCTCCTTCACCTCAGTACTCCAGTGGCGGCTGGGGGTGATCGGGAGGCTCGGTCATCCGCATGCGGTGCGAGTGATCGGCATCGAGCTCCTGATAGGCGCGAAAGACGAGAACGCTGAGGAAGGCGAACAGCGAAAAGCCGATGACGATGGCGGTGAGGATCAGCGCCTGGGGCAGCGAATTGGCGGCAATGGCCGCGAGGGTCTCCCGGCCTGCGGGCACGATGGGCGGGACCGCACGTTCGAGGCGGCCGGCGACGAAGATCAGCAGGTTGACGCCATTGCCCAGCAGCACGATGCCCAGCAGGACGCGCACCAGCGCGGCCGACAGCATGAGGTAGGCAGCAGCGGCGATGAAGATACCGACGAGAAC
>JBIQKK010000002.1:53707-57947 GCA_044506585.1 Hyphomicrobiales bacterium | reverse complement strand
TGAGCCATGCCGTAGGTCGCGGCGGCCGAGGCGGCGATCAGGCCGCCGATGAAACCGCCGCCCGGATCGTTGTGGCCCCGCAGCAGGATGATCAGCGAGAACAGTACCATCACGATGGCGATGATCGGGGCCATGGCGCGGAAGATGAGGGTGCTCATGCCAGCGCCTCCGCCTTTCGGGCGCGGCGTTTGGCCGGCGGGTGGGCGATGCGCCGCTTGTGCTGGCGGCGCAGCATGGCGAGGATGCCGATGCCGGCGGTCATGACCACCGATATTTCACCCAGCGTATCCAGTCCGCGGAAGTCGACGAGGATGACGTTGACCACGTTGTGCCCGTGCGCAATTGGAACGCTGTTCTCGGCAAAGAAATCGCTCAGCCGGTGATCGAAGACACCCTCGACGACCTTGAGCAGAGCAACGGTCACCGCAACGCCGGTCAGCAGCGACATGCCGCCGTCGCGCAGCCAGTCTTCGAAGACCCGGCGGTCGTGCACGGACAGATTGAGCCGCGTCATCACGAGGGCGAAGATCACGACCGAGATGGTTTCGACCATCAGCTGGGTGAAGGCGAGGTCGGGCGCGCCGAAGAAGACGAAGATGAGCGCGACCGCGAGGCCCTGGATGCCGAGCGCCACGATGGCGCCGAGCCGTGTCCGCGCCGTGACCACCATGGCGACCCCCGCGACGGCCAGCGCCACCGCACCCCATTCGTAGAAGGTGAGGCGAGGCAGCGGCGGGATGGAGGGCAGTCCACCCATGGTCACCAGCGGCACGAGGAGCACCAGCGCCAGCAGGGCAATGACCGTGAGCAGATAATATTCGAGACGACCGTGCTGGATAGTGCGGGTCCACGCGCCCGCGAAACGGACCAGCCCGAACATCACCTGGTCGAATCCCTTGTCCCAGGTCCAGGTCACCCGGGTTTCGAGGGCGAGGAGGCCGGCGCGAATGCGGTCGAGCTGAGTGTAGATGGCAATGCCGAGCACCCAGGTGGCGAGCGACAGCCAGACCGGCAGTTCATCGAAATGCGGCAGGAACGACAGGTGCGAGTCCACCGCGACGCCGTAGATGCTCGCGGCCAGGGGAGAGAACAGCATCTGCTCATAGGCGGGCAGCGCAAACAGGACGCCGAGGCCGCCAAGACCAAACAAAGCGGGGCCGATCCACAGCGTGAAACCGCCCTCGTGCGGCGCCTGCGGCGTGGGCTTCAGCGCGCCCATGAACGGGCGGATGAGGAGCGCCAGCGCGACGGCGCCGACCAGCGCGTTGCCGAGGGTCATCGCGGCGAGGAGCGCGATGCTCCAGCCGTCGCCGACGGTCAGCGCGGCGTACATTTCCTCCTTGGCGAGATAGCCCAGCAGCGGCGGGACGCCGAACATCGAGAGGGCCGCAACGCCCGTGCAGATGAAGCTGATGGTGAGGGTATCGCGCAGGCCGCCCAGCTGCGTGATGTCGCGCGTGCCGGTGCCATGGTCGATGATGCCGGCGACGAGAAACAGCGCAGCCTTGTAAAGCGCGTGCGCGACGAAATAGACCGCCACGGCCATTGCCGCGGTCTCGCCGCCGATGCCGAGCAGCACGACCAGAAGGCCGAGCGAGGCGATCGTGGTCTGGGCCAGGATCTGCTTGAGGTCGGTCTGGCGGAGCGCGACCAGCCCACCCCAAAGCAGCGTGATGGCACCGATGGTGCAGAGCGCGATCTGCCAGTAGGGCGTGCCGGCCAGTGTGGGCGAGAGGCGCGCGAGGAGGTAGATTCCGGCCTGCACCATGGTCGCCGAATGGAGATAGGCCGAGACGGGCGTCGGGGCCTCCATCGCGTTGGGCAGCCAGAAGTGGAACGGCCATTGCGCCGACTTGGTGAAGGCGGCGGCAAAGATCAGCGCGAGGACCAACGGATAGAGCGGTTGCGCCCAATCGGGGATGGGGGCGCCGGCGAGCTCGGAGATGGTCCAGGTGCCGGTGACGGCGTGAAGGAGCACGCCACCCGCCATCAAGGCGAGGCCGCCGATGGCGGTGACGATCAGCGCCTGGATGGCGCCGCGCCGCGCGCGTTCCCGTTCGTGGTCGAAGCCGATGAGGAGGAACGAAGTGACGCTGGTGAGCTCCCAGAAGACGAACAGGCTCACGAGGCTGTCGGTCAGCACCAGCCCGAGCATGGCCCCCATGAACAGCAGCATGAAGGCGAGGAAGCGGCCCCGGTGGGGATGGTCTTCGAGGTAGGACGCCGAATAGATCAGGATGAACGCACCGATGCCGGTGATCAGCAGCGCGAAGGTCTTGCCGAGCCCGTCGACCAGGAAGGCGAACTGGACGTCGAGGGCGGGTATCCAGTCGATGGCGATGCGGGTGCCTTCCCCGTCGGGGGGAACGGTCACCAGCGCGGCGAAGAGGCCGGCGGGGACGATGGCGAGAATCCAGCCGGCGGCTTTGCCGGTTTCGCGCGAAATCAGCGGCGCGAGCAGGGCCACGCCGAACGGTGCCAGCAAGAGCAGCACCCCGAAATAGTCGAAACTTATCGCCATGACGTCCCAGATTCGCGCGCCGAGACTAGCGGCTCCAAGGCGGAATGACACCCTCGCGCGGGCCCGCGGCGTCTCTTTCCACGGGTAGCGGGGACCGCGGGGGCATGACAGCGCCCGCGCCCGCGACTATCTAGCGGCCATGACCGAGACAGTTCCCCCCTCCCCGCCCGTCGCCGAACGCCGACAGCACGCCGTCACCCAGCACGGGGTGACCCGGCAGGACCCTTATGCGTGGCTGCGCGCCGACAACTGGCAGGAGGTGATGCAGGCGCCCGAGACGCTGCCGGCGGACATCCGCGCCTATCTCGAGGCCGAGAACAGCTATTTCGCGGCGGCGTTCGAGACGCCCCGCCAGGCGTTGATCGACACGATCTATCGGGAGATCCGCGGGCGCATCAAGGAGGACGAGACCGAGCTGCCCGATCCCGACGGGCCGTGGGCGTACAATTCGCGTACCGAGCAGGGCAAGGAGTATCCCATCATCGTGCGGACGCCACGCGAGGGTGGCGAGGAGACAATCCTGCTCGACTGCAACATCGAGGCGGGCGAGGCCTATTTCGGGTTCGGCGGGGCGGAGCATTCGCCCGATCACCGGCTGCTGGCCTGGGCCGCCGACCGGCAGGGGTCGGAGTATTACACCATCACGATCCGCGACATCGCGACGGGCAAGGATACCGGCGAGACGATCGTCGATGCGGGCGACGGCGGGACGTGGTCGCCGGATGGAACGGCGATCTATTATGTGGAGCTCGACGAGAGCCACCGGCCGTTCCGCGTGCGCCGGCATGTGCTGGGGACGCCGCAGGCCGAGGACGCGATCGTCTACGAGGAGGCCGATCCCGGATTTTTCGTGGGCGTGGGGGAGACGCTGAGCCGGCGGTATATCGTCATCGACGTGCACGACCACCAGACATCGGAGCTTTATCTCATCGGCGACGGCAGCGAGGTGCCGCGGCTGGTGTCGGCGCGGGTGCCCGAGCGGGAGTACGATGTCGAGGAGCGCGGCGGGCTGCTCTATATGCTCACCAATGCAGACGGGGCCGAGGACTACAAGATCGTGACGGCACCGGCGGAAGCGCCGGGGGCCGAGAACTGGACGGACCTCGTGCCGCATGTGCCGGGGGTGCTGATCCTCGACGTGATCGTGCTCGCCAACCATCTGGTGCGGCTCGAGCGGGTGGAGGGGCTGCCGCGGATCGTGGTGCGCGATTTGCGCGACGCCCGCGAGTGGACCGTGGCGTTCGAGGAGGAGGCCTATTCACTGGGGGTGTCGGCAGGGTACGAGTTCGAGACGACGCGGGTGCGGATGACGTATTCGTCGCCGACGACGCCGCAGCGGACCTACGACCTCGATCTCGAGACGGGGGAGCGGACGCTGCTCAAGGAGCAGGAGGTGCCGAGCGGGCACGATCCGGCCGACTATGTCACGCGCCGGGTGTTCGCCGAAGCGCCCGACGGGGCGCGGGTGCCGGTGACGCTGCTCTATCGCAGGACGACGCCGCTCGACGGCACGGCCCCTGCCCTGCTCTATGGGTATGGATCGTACGGGCATTCGCTGCCGGCGGCGTTCTCGGTGTCGAACCTGTCGCTGGCCGATCGCGGCATGGTTTATGCCGTGGCGCATGTGCGGGGCGGCATGGAGAAGGGCTACGCCTGGTATCGCGAGGGGCGCGCGGAGAAAAAGACCAACACCTTCACCGATTTCATCGCGGTGGCCGA
>JBIQKK010000002.1:21348-53607 GCA_044506585.1 Hyphomicrobiales bacterium | reverse complement strand
AGGGGCGCGCGGAGAAAAAGACCAACACCTTCACCGATTTCATCGCGGTGGCCGAGATGCTGGTGCGCGACAAGATCGCAGCGCCGGGACGGATCGTCGCCGAGGGCGGATCGGCCGGCGGCATGCTGATGGGCGCGGTCGCCAACATGCGGCCGGATTTATGGGCCGGCGTGCTGGCCATCGTGCCGTTCGTCGATGTGCTCAACACGATGAGCGATGCAAGCCTGCCGCTGACGCCGCCCGAATGGCCCGAATGGGGCAATCCGATCGAGTCGGCGGAGGCCTTTGCGCGGGTCGCGGGGTATGCGCCCTACGAGCAGGTGGCGGCGAAGGACTATCCGCCCATCCTGGCGATCGCCGGGCTCACGGACCCCCGGGTCACCTATTGGGAGCCGGCCAAATGGGTGGCCAAGCTGCGTTCGCTCAAGACCGATGGCAACCCGCTCTATCTCAAGACGCACATGGCCGCGGGGCATGCCGGGGCGTCCGGGCGGTTCGAGCGGATCAAGGAGACCGCGCTCGGCTATGCCTTTGCTCTGGCCTGCGTGGGATTGGCATAAGGTTCCGGTCCGGGGCGGTTGGCGGCCCCGGGCAAAAGGCCTATATCCCTCAGCAGCCGGTTGCGGCCCAAAAACAATAAGTTGGAGCGATCCTCATGGCACTCACCCTCCCCGAGCTTCCCTACGCCTACGACGCCCTTCAGCCCTACATGTCCAAGGAGACGCTGGAGTTCCACCACGACAAGCACCACCAGGCCTATGTCACCAACGGCAACAAGCTGTTGGAAGGCAAAGGGCTCGAGGTGCTGGCCCTGGAGGATCTCGTCAAAGAAGTCTTCGGCAAGGAGCCGGGCCTGTTCAACAATGTCGGCCAGCACTACAACCACGTGCATTTCTGGAACTGGATGAAGCCCAATGGCGGCGGTGGCGCCTCCAAGGTTCCGGGCGATCTGCTGAAGGCGATCGAGAGCGATCTGGGCGGCTTCGACAAGTTCCGCGCCGATTTCATCAATGCCGGCACGACGCAGTTCGGGTCGGGCTGGGCGTGGCTCAGCCTCAAGGACGGCAAGCTCGAAGTCAGCAAGACGCCGAACGGCGAGAGCCCGCTGGTCCACGGTAACGCCAAGCCGCTGCTGGGCGTCGATGTGTGGGAGCACAGCTACTACATCGACTACCGCAACGCGCGGCCGAAATATCTCGAGGCCTGGTTCGACAACCTGGTCAACTGGGACCACGTGGCCAAGATGTACGAAGAAGCGAAGTAGGCTTCGCCTCTCTGCCAGATCTGGAACCCGCCGGTTCGCGCCGGCGGGTTTTTCGTTGGGCAGTTGCAAAGCACCGCTTCTGGCCCCTCGGGCGCCATGTTAAGCATGGCTTAACCATGATCCCGCCCCTCAAGACCGTTGCCGTGCTGATCGCCAACCCGGCGCTGTCGTCGATCCTGTCGATGACGCTGGCGGGCGCGCCTTCGCTGCGCGTGCGGCCGTTCGAATCGGAGCTCGCCCTGCGGGCCTATCTGCGACTCGCCCCTGCCGATGTGGTGGTCACCGATTTCGACAATGCGGTGTCGCCGGCCGATGAAGTGGCTGAACATCTGCGCGCCGATGCGACGATCCCGAGGAAGCTGCAGATCATTGCCCTCGCCAGCACGCTCACGGTCGAGGCCAAGGCGGCCTCGATTCATGCGGGGATCGACGAAATCATCATGAAGCCGATGTCGCCGCGTTACCTGCTCGAGCGCGTGCTCGCGCGAGTGGCCCGGGCGCGGACGACCGAGATCAGGCGGCGCGGGCTCCACAAGCGCGACTGGTCGAACTTCGGCGACAATGTCGTGCCGCTCTTTCGTCCGGCGCAGCCGCAGGCCTAGCGCGCGCTCGTCACGCCCTGGTCCATCAGCCACACGGCCTTGTTCCACAGATCCTCGACACTATCGGCGAACTGCAAATAGTGGTCGTGATGCTTGATCGAGGTCGAAATGACGTCGGCGGCGTAGCCGCGCACGACCTTGAACGCGCCGTTGCGGTCGAGGAAGACGACAGGCTTGCGGCCCGCGCCGCCGCCCCCTGTCACCCAGGTGCGATAGAGGCTGATCGCCGAGGCCAGCGAGCCGGGTAGCGCCACATAAAGCGCCGACATGCTGGCGAGCCGCGCAAAACGGGCTTCGGGCGTCCCGACGTGTTCGACCGCGACGCCGCTCAGGTAGTTGGGCTCGGAGAACTGCTCGTCGGCGATCAGCGTCACCGCCCCGCCGGCGGTGCGCGCGCTGGTCAGCAGCGGCACGGGAATGTCGTCGGACCGGTCCACGACACAGGCGAGGTGCGCCCCCTTGCGGGCGAGGTAGCTGCCCGCCTGCGACATGATGGTGGCCCGCTCGGCGTCGCCCGCCCCCTGGTCGGAGGCGAAGATGCCGAGCACCGGATGCGGCGGATGGGCCATCAGCGGCCGCGGCTCAGGCCGCCCAGGATGCCGCGCACGAGGGCGCGCCCGAGCTGCGTGGCGACGCTGCGGGCGGCCGATTTCATGGCCGCCTCGGCGATGCTGTCGCCGCGCGAGGTGCGGCGCTGCACCGGTGGTCCGCCGCCGCCCCGGGCGGGGGGTGGTCCGGACCGGTAGTGCTGGTCTTCATAGGTGGGACGGGACGGCGCCCTGGCGGCTTCTTCCTCGGCGCGCTTCTTGTCTTCCGCCTCGGCCTTTTCCTTCGCCTTGCGGGTCAGCACTTCGTAGGCGGACTCGCGATCCTCGACCTTGTCGTAGATGACGCCGACGGGAGACGCCGCCATGACCGCCTCCCGCTCCTCAGGCGTGATCGGTCCAACGCGCGAACAGGGCGGGCGGATGAAGGTCCGCTCGACGATCGAGGGAATGCCCTTTGCCTCGAGGACGGAGACCAGCGCTTCGCCGACCGCGAGCTCGGTGATCGCCTTCTCGGTATCGAAGGCGGGGTTCACGCGGAATGTTTCGGCGGCGACGCGGACGGCTTTCTGGTCGCGCGGCGTGTAGGCGCGAAGCGCATGCTGCACACGATTGGAGAGCTGCGAAAGGACGGGATCGGGAATATCGATGGGGTTCTGCGTGACGAAATAGACGCCGACGCCCTTGGACCGGACGAGCTTGACCACCTGCTCGACCTTGTCGACCAGCGCCTTGGGGGCGTCGTCGAACAGCAGGTGCGCTTCGTCGAAGAAGAAGACGAGCCTGGGCTTATCGGGATCGCCGACTTCGGGAAGCTCCTCGAACAGCTCAGACAGCATCCACAGGAGGAATGTCGCGTAGAGACGCGGCGCCTGCATCAGCTGGTCGGCGGCGAGGATGGAGATGATGCCGCGCCCGTCGGTCGACGTGCGCATCAGATCGCCGATCTTGAGCGCCTGCTCGCCGAAGAAGTTTTCGCCGCCCTGTTGTTCGAGCACGAGCAAGGCACGCTGCACGGCGCCGATGGTCGCGGTCGCGACATTGCCGTAGGTCGCGGAAATCTCCGACGCGTTGCGCTCGATCTCAATGAGCAGCGCGCGCAGGTCCTTGAGATCGAGGAGGAGCAGGCCCTGATCGTCGGCAAATTTGAAGGCGATGTTGAGCACGCCTTCCTGCGTGGGATTGAGATCGAGGATGCGCGACAGGAGCAGCGGGCCCATCTCCGAGATGGTGGTGCGGACCGGATGGCCGTGGCGCCCGAAGAGGTCCCAGAAGATCACCGGATATTTTTCGGACTTGAAGTCGTCGAAGCCGATCTCCTGTGCGCGCTTGACGACCCAATCCTGATTGTCGCCCATGGCGGCGAGCCCCGCGAGGTCGCCTTTCACGTCGGCACAGAAGACCGGCACCCCGGCGCGCGAGAAGCCTTCGGCGATGCCCTGCAGCGTCACGGTCTTGCCGGTGCCCGTCGCGCCGGTCACCAGACCGTGCCGGTTGCCGTATTTGAGCAGCAGGTATTCCGGCCTGGTGCTCTGCCCCAAATAGAGCCGGTCATCGAGAAGCATGTTGGGCACGGGGCGCGGCACTCCGGATTCGCGAGGGGACGCCATTTATAACCGCGACGGGTTGGGCCTGCCACCCCGGAGCGCGGCGTGGCTTGCGGGCCCGCGGGCCAGTGCCCATATGCCGACGACCGGGAGGGCAGCATGCTGATCAGCACCACGGAAGAACTGCAGGGCTTCGAGATCACCGAATATCTGGGGCTCGTGCATGGCGAGGTCGTTTCGGGCGCCAACATCCTGCGGGACGTGATGGCGACGGTGACCGATTTCGTGGGCGGCCGGTCGGCTGCCTATGAGGAAGAGCTGCGCAATTCGCGCGAGCATGCCCTGCAGGAGCTGGGCGACCGGGCACAGCGGCTCGGGGCCGACGCCGTGGTGGGCATGCAGATCGATTTCGAGGTCATCGGCTCGCGTGGCGCGATGGTCATGGTGACGGCGGTGGGCACCGCGGTGCGGCTCAGGAAGCTCTAGCTTTACCAAGCTTCCGGACGATGGTGGCAGGGGCGGCCGTTTGCGGCGACAATCGGCCATGCACGGATTTCGCCCCACCCGACGACAAACCCTGGGCGGCCTCGCCGCCCTTGCCGCGACGGCCCTGATCGGGCGCGCGGCTGCCGCCGATTTTATCGATCCGTTCGATTTCGGGCTCACCGCGGAGAGCCAGGCCGACCAATCCGCCGCCTTGCAGGCGGCGATCGATGCGGCAGCGGCGGCGGGACGCGACGTCTTGCTGCCGAGCGGCGAATATGCATGCGCCAGGCTGCGCCTGCCGAGCGCCATGCGGCTCATCGGCGCTTCGACGGGTACCCATCTGTTGAGTGCGACGGGCGACCCGATCGCGCTCAGCGCCAATACGCGCGGTCTCGTCCTCGACGGCATCAGCTTTGGCGGCGCAGTGCGCGAGACGATGATCCTGATCGAGGGCAGCGAGAACGTCACGGTCCGCAATTGCCGCTTCTCGGGCCAGGGCGTGGGCATCGGGGCCAGCGCCTCCAGCGCGACGGTCGAGAACTGCGTCTTTACCGAGATGGGCGACGCAGCGGTGCACAGCATCAACAGCGCGGGCGGCATGCTCATTCGCGGCAACCGCATCAGCGGGTGCGGCAATGCGGGTATTCGGATCTGGCGCGATACGCAGGGTCACGACGGTTCGATCGTTACCGGCAATATCGTGGGCAAGATCGACTGGGTGGGCGGCGGGAATGGGCAGAACGGCAATGGCGTCAACGTCTATCAGGCCGACAGCGTGATCGTCGCCGACAACGTCTTCACCGACTGCGCCTTCACGGCGGTGCGCGTCAATGGGGGACGCAACACGCAGGTGCGCGGCAACACCTGCACGAATTCGGGTGAGGTCGCGATCTTCTCCGAGTTCGAGTTTTCGGGCTCGGTGATCGCCGACAACATCATCGACGGTGCGGCCACGGGCATCGACATCACCAATCTCGACAGCGGCGGTTATCTTGCAACCTGCACCGGCAACATCGTGCGCAACATCTTCCCGAAATCGGCGGTGAACCCCGATACGGTTCCGGTCGGAATCTACGCGGAGGCCGATACGGTGGTCGCCAACAATGTGATCGAGAATGTCCCGGGTGTCGGGATCGCGGCAGGGTTCGGTCCGTTCGTGCGCAACGTGTCGATCACGGACAACGTGCTCACCGGATGCAATATCGGTATCGGGGTGACGGTGGTGAACGACCCCAAGGTCGGCGTGGTGCAGGTGAGCGGCAACCTCGTGTCGGGCGCGACGGTCGCGGCGGTTGCCGGGCTCGAATGGCACAATGTGGTGAGCGACGATCTCGCGCGGGACGCGGGGCGGTACGCGCATGTGCGGGTGAGCGGGAACACGACCGGCTGAGTATTTTCTTGCCCCACCGGTTGTAGTAGTATCCCGGCATGAACAAGCACTATTTCGTTCGCGCGGTCTGGGACGATGATGCCAAGACCTACTACACCGAGAGCGACATCCGAGGCCTCCACATCGAGACGCCCTCCCTCGAAGAGTTTGAAAGGCTCGTCTTCGAACTCGGGCCGGAGATGATCATGTCAAATCACGTCACGGCGGAGGACCTTGCTCAAAAACCTCTCCGCGAGCTCGTTCCGACGATCGTCTACCAGCGCCCCCTGGCCGCTGCGAGCTAGTGGTTCAAGGCTACTACAAGCTTGTCATCCGGGAACTGAAGCTGCTCGGATATACCTATGATCAAAACAGCAAGGGCTCGCACGAAATCTGGCGATGCCCAGGAAGGCCCGCCGCGATCGTACCGCGCGGATTGAACAGCAGACACACCGCGAACGACATCCTCAGGACGGCAGGCGCGCACAAGAAGTTCTAGGCGCGCGGCGTCATCGCTGCTGCCGCCCGCAGCGTTCCCACGTCCAGGCCGCGCACGTTCCGGATGGTCTGGGTGGCGAAGCGGTCGAGGATTTTGCGCTGGTGATCGTCGGGATCGCCCATGGCGAGCAGCAGGGTTGCCACCATGACGTGCGAGGCGGCCATGTTGCCGTCGTCGACCTTGAGGGCGTAGCCCCAGCCCTTGCTGCGGATTGCGCCGCACTGCACGCCTTCGGCGCCGCCCTTCTGGAACACCGCTCCAGCGAAGGCGCGCATCACTTCGGTATCGAGATTGCCGGTGCCGCCGACGAGGTGGGGGTGAGCGGTGGCGGCATCGAAGATGCGGTGGGCCGCGGCGGCGATGTTTTCGGGCAGCCCCTGCCCCGTGGCCATGCGCGCGAAGCCGCGGGCGAAGGCGCGGAGCGGCGCGGCCCAGGTGGGAATGGAGCACCCGTCGGTCCCGCAGCGATCGGTCGAGAGCGCTTTCCCGACGACGAGCTCGATGCCGGCGCGAACGGCCTTTTGCACCGGGTGGTCGAGGTCGATGTAGTGGGCGGTGGGCGCGCCCAGTGCTTCGGCGACCGCGAGCATGCCCGAATGCTTGCCCGAGCAGTTGTTGTGAAGCGCGGTGGGCTGGACGCCGGTTTGGCGCAGGCGCTCACGGGCTGGGGCGTAGGTGGGCGCGTGGGCGCCGCATTCGAGGTCGGCGGGCGCGAGGCCGATGTGGCCGAGGAAAGCGGTTACGCCTGCGACGTGAAAATCTTCACCCTGATGTGAGGCGCAGGCGAGCGCGAGCTCCTGGTCGGTGAGTGCGAATTTGTCGATGGCGCCCGACGTGACCATCGCCAGCGCCTGCATCGACTTGATCGCGGACCGCGGGAAGACGGGGCGATCGATGTCGCCGGCAGACGCGATGATCCGGCCGCCGGCATCGCTGACGACGAAGGCGCCGCGATAGCGATTCTCGACCCAGTTGCCGCGCACGAGCTCGGCGAGAATCGGGTTGGCAGCGTCCATAAGAAATCGGCCTCCGTGAGGTCCGCATGGGACTCAGGGAGGCCGGTAAAGTCAATCTGGGAGGAAGGCACGTTGCATGGGATCGGCCGGGAGGCCGGAGGAAAGCTCAGGCGTGTACGGAGAGCCGCAGATCGAGAACCAGTTCGGCCGGGGCGGTGAGCTGGGAGGAGGCTCGCACACCCAGGGACTGCGCGATCGCCGGCTGCATCGCGAACACCGCGGCCCCGGCAATGATGAGGCCCGCAAGGGCGGCAACGAGCAGCTTTTCGTGGTTCCTGGTCATCTCAACTCTCCGAAGAGTTCGAAGTCGATGGTGCGGTTCTACGCGTCGCGCCTTGAACTCAGGGTGAGGCGGCCGTTCAGAATGCGTTCATGGGACGGCCATGGGGGCGCCATCCTTGGGCGGGGCGGGCGCAAAAATGAAAAGCCCGGCCGGAGCCGGGCTTTTCGGGAGGACGTCGGCGGGTGGGCGCTAGACGCGCTTGCCGTCGGCGTTGAAAAGCAGTGCGGTTTTGGGATCGACGCCAAATTCCACGTCCGTGTCGGTGGCCATGGTCGAGTGCCCCCGCTGCTGCACGGTGAGCTGCGCCCCGCTGTCGGATGACGCGTAAATGTAGGAGAGGCCGCCCAGGTGCTCGACGACCTGCGCCCGGCCGCTCAATTTCACCGGAGCACCGGCGGCATCGATAAAATGCTCGGGCCGGATGCCGACCGAGACCATATCGCCCGGCTTGGCGTTGGGACCGCGGGTGCGCACGCGCAGCGTCGGCTGGCCGAACTCGGCGAGCTTGACCTCGGCCTCGTTGCCGCTGGCACTGACCACTTCGGCATTGACGAAATTCATCCGCGGCGAACCGATGAAACCGGCCACGAAGATGTTGTCGGGATCGTCGTAGAGCTCGATGGGCGTGCCCTGCTGCTCGATGATGCCGGCGCGCAGCACGATGATGCGGTCGGCGAGCGTCATGGCCTCGACCTGGTCGTGCGTCACATAGACCATGGTCGCGCCAAGCTGCTGGTGGAGCTTGGCAATCTCGATGCGCATCTGGACGCGCAGCTCGGCATCGAGGTTGCTGAGCGGCTCGTCGAAGAGGAAGGCCTTGGGCTCGCGCACGATGGCCCGGCCAATGGCGACGCGCTGGCGCTGACCGCCCGAAAGCTGGCGCGGCTTGCGGGTCATGAGGTCGTCGATTTCGAGGATTCGCGCCGCTTCCGACACACGCGCCGCAACCTGGTCGCGCGGCATGCCGCCCATGCGCAGGCCGAAACCGAGATTCTGCTCCACCGTCATGTGCGGATAGAGCGCGTAGGACTGGAACACCATTGCAACGCCCCGCTCGGACGGGTCGTAATCGGTGACGTCCTCACCGCCGATGAACACCTGGCCCGAGGTCGGTTCCTCGAGCCCCGAAATGGTGCGCAGCAAGGTCGACTTGCCGCAGCCGGACGGGCCCACGAACACCACGAATTCGCCATCGGCGACGTCGAGATCCACGTTCTTGATGACCGGAACGGCACCGAAACTCTTATTGACGCCGCGCAACTGCAACTCGGCCATCTGCTCCCCCTCCAGCGGCCCTGTGGCCGGTTCTTGCCTGGCGGAAACGAGTTTCCGCCACTCTTGGACTGCTCCGGTGCCGGTTCTGCCGGACACCGAAAAAATGGCCGTATCCCTTCAAAATCGGGCCTCAGAGGCCATTTGTAATCGATTTCGAGGCACGTACCTCTTGATTACTATTACCCGATGCGCAACAGTGATCAAGCCGCGAGGGATCAAATGTCCCCCACCGGGAGGCGCCGTGTCCGAACACTATGTGCGCGGGCATGGGAGGAATTAGGAGGAACTCATGAAGCGTATTGCGCTCGCCGCAATGCTCGGTCTGATGGCGTTCGCGCCCGCACAGGCCCAGACAACCGTAACTTATCTCAACATCGCGACGGGTCCCGACAAGGCTCTGCTCGAACAGGCGGCCCAGGAATACATGGCTGCCAATCCGGGCGTGACGGTCGAACTGCCGACGCTCGAAAACGAAGCGTTCAAAGCCAAGCTGGTTACGCTTCTGCAGACCGACGAAGCCCCCGACATGATCAACTCGTGGGGTGGCGGGGTGTTCTATGAGCAGGCCCGTGCGGGCGTGCTGCGCCCCGT
This sequence comes from Hyphomicrobiales bacterium, assembly GCA_044506585.1. Lineage (GTDB taxonomy): Bacteria > Pseudomonadota > Alphaproteobacteria > Rhizobiales > Devosiaceae > Devosia_A. The sequence goes on along the minus strand of JBIQKK010000002.1, from coordinate 44,130 downwards.
CGAAGACGTGCTTTCGCAGGAAGCCAAGGACGCCGTGGGCAGCGCCGGCCTTGCCGCCTACACCGCGCCGGACGGGCATCTGTACGGCCTCGCCCGCGACGTTTCCGAAGTCGTGCTCTGGTACAACAAGGAACTGTTCGCCCAGGCCGATGTCGATCCGGCCAGCATGAATACCTGGGATGGCTTCCTTGCCGGCGTGCAGAAGCTCAAGGACGCCGGCATCACGCCGCTGGCGCTCGGTGGCAAGGACAAGTGGCCGGCCCACTTCTGGTGGAGCAAGCTGGTCGTGCGTCTTGCCGGCCAGGACGGCTTCAACGCCGCGGCCCGCGGCGAAGGCGACGGCTTTGCCGGCGAACCGTTCGTGAGGGCGGGCGAATACTTCCTGCAGCTGGCTCAGCTCGAGCCGTTCCAGCAGGGCTTCCAGGCTGCGACCTATGGCGATGCCGCCGGCTACTTCGGCGACGGCAAGGCCGCGATGCACCTGATGGGCGACTGGGACTACTCCACGCAGAAGGACAGCTCGGCCAACAAGCAGGGCATCCCCGACGACAAGCTCGGCATCCTGCCCTTCCCGACCGTCGAAGGCGGCGCGGGCGATCCGACCGACACGCTGGGTGGACTTGGCGGTATCCTGTTCACCAAGAACGCGTCGGACGAGGCCGTGAAGTTCGCCGAATACCTGAACTCCAAGGAAGTCCAGGCCCGCTTCGCCGAGCAGAACTTCTACATCCCGATCACGGCTGGTGCTGCCGACGGCATGACCAACCCGTTCAAGGTGCAGATCGCCAAGAATATCGGTGGCGCTCACTGGCACGCCAACTTCTTCGACCAGGCACTCGGGCCGGATGTCGGTGGCGTCGTCAACGACATCTCCGCCGAACTCGCCGCCAACGCCATCACCGCTGAGGATGCTGCCCAGCAGGTGAAGGACGCGGTAGACGATACGCTCTAAAGCCCAGAGCGAGTGTTCCGGCGGGCAGTCCCTATCCTGTCCGCCGGAATTCACAGATCCTGTGACGATGGCGAGGGCGCCACGACTGTGCTGCCCTCGCTTTCGTATTTCCCCGAAACATCGGAATTAAATTCCAGAGCATTGTTCTGGAGACGACGCTTTTTGAGGTACGTAGCTCTTGAATCGCATAAGCCAATGCGCAAGAGTGGCCTCCGCGAAAGCGCTATCATTGCGTAGTTGCTTGAGCCTGGAGCCGGACGGATTCGCGAAAGACGAACTGTCCGGTGGGGAGGAAATGAGGAGGATCCCATGAAGCGAGTTGCGCTTGCCGCAATGCTCGGCCTGATGGCGTTTGCGCCAGCTCAGGCGCAGACCACCGTTACATATCTGAACATCAATACCGGCGAGACCGACCAGGCCCTGATGGCCGAGGCCGGGGCAGCCTACACCGCCGCTCATCCCGATGTGGTCGTCGAGTTCCCCGTGCTGGAGAACGAAGCGTTCAAGTCGAAGCTGACGACGCTGCTGCAGTCTCCCGATGCGCCCGACGTGTTCCATTCGTGGGGCGGCGGCGTGTTCGAGGAGCAGGCCCGTGCGGGCGTGCTGCGCCCGATCGACGACCTGCTCACGCAGGAAGCCAAGGACGCGGTCGGCCAGGCCGGCATCGCGCACTTCACGGCCAAGGACGGCCACGTCTACGGCATCGCGCGCAACGTGCAGGGCGTGATGATCTGGTACAACAAGCGACTGCTTGCCGAAGGCGGCGTCGATCCCGCAAGCCTTGCGACGTGGGACGGGTTCCTCGCCGGCGTCAAGAAGCTCAAGGACGCGGGCATCACCCCGCTGTCGCTGGGTGGCAAGGACAAGTGGCCGGCGCAGTTCTACTGGGCCTACCTCATCATCCGTAACCTCGGCCATGACGGCTTCAACGCCGCAATGGCGGGCGAGAATGGCGGCTGGAACAACCCCGCCGTGGTTCGCGCCGGCGACATGCTGAACGAACTTGGTGCGCTCGAGCCGTTCCAGGAAGGCTACCAGGCCGCCGGGTATGGCGATTCGTGCGCCAATTTCGGCGACCAGAAGGCTGCGATGCACCTGATGGGCGAGTGGGACTACAACTGCTCCAAGGACTCGTCGGCTGACAAGATGGGTGTCGGCGACGACAACCTCGGCCTGATCCCCTTCCCCTCGATCGAGGGTGGCGCGGGCCAGGCAACCGACAGCCTCGGCGGCATGGAGGGCTATGTGTTCTCCAAGGCGGCCGATGATGAGGCCGTCGCGTTCATCGAGTGGTTCAACAGCAAGGATGAGCAGGCCAAGTTCGCGGCCAAGAGCATCTACATCCCGATCAGCAAGGGCGCGGCCGACGCACTGCCGAACCAGTTCCACAAGTCGATCGCGGAACTGGCCGGCAATTCGACCTGGCATCAGCTGTTCTTCGACCAGACGCTGGGCGCCAATGTCGGCGGCATCTTCAACGACCTTGCGCTCGAGCTCGCCTCGAACGAGCTGACCGGCGCCGAGGCTGCCGAGATGCTCGAAGAGGCCGCGGCGGAAGAACGCTGACATTTGATGAAACATTCGTGGCGGGCGGTGCTAAACTGCCCGCCACACACCTAGAGACGTGACCGGGAGTTTCGATCGATGGCGAGTGTAGCAGCGACAGCCGATGGGGTTGTGGTGCCGGCGCGGCGGCGCCGCCTGCTTGAACGCAAGAGCCTTGTGCCGCTGCTGCTGTTCCTGCCGCCCTCGGTGATCCTGTTCACGGTCTTCGTCGTGCTGCCGATGATCGATGCGGGCACGTTCTCGTTCTTCGACTGGACGGGCTACGGGCCGATCACCGATTTCGTCGGGTTCAAGAATTACGACGACGTTCTGACGCACCGGAACTGGCTGACCGCCGTTCGCAACAGCCTGCTGGTGGTTGCGGTCTCGCTGAGCATCCAGTTGCCGCTCGCCATGTGGTGTGCGCTGGCGCTGGCCGAGCGCGGCACCAGCATCAACATCCTGCGCACCATTTTCTTCCTGCCCTTCATGCTGGCGGAAGTCGCGGCGGGCCTGATCTGGAAGTTCGCCTATGACGGCGAATATGGCCTGCTGCCGATCATCGGCAGCGCGATGGGCGTGGATACGCCGTTTGTCCTGGCCGACAAGTTCTGGGTGATGCCCGCCATCATGGTGGTGATCACCTGGAAGTATTTTGGCTTCCACATGATGATTTACATCGCGGGCCTGCAATCGATCCCCAATGAGGTGATCGAGGCGGCGCGGCTCGACGGCGTCAAGAAGTGGCAGATCGTGCGCCACATCAAGATCCCCATGGTCCGCTCGGCGATCGTGATCTCGGTCTTCTTTGCGATCACCGGCGCGCTGCAGCTGTTCGACATCATCCTGCCGCTGACCAATGGCGGACCGTCGCACTCGAGCCATACGATCGTGACGTTCCTCTACCAGTTCGGCATCCTGCGCATGAAGCTGGGCTTTGGTGGCGCGGTCAGCGTGATCCTGTTCATTGCGTGCGTGATCGTCGCGCTCGCCTACCGGCGTATTCTCTTCAAGGTGGAGCACAACTGATGGCCGCTCTCGATACCGCAACCTCCACCGCGGCTCCCGCATCCGTCGCCGTGCAGCGGCGCAAGAAGCGCAAGCCGGTCCTTTCGGTGTTCCAGTGGATCACGCTGCTGGTGATCGCGCTGTTCGTGCTCATCCCGCTCTACACGACCGTGCTGGGTGGCTTCAAAGAGATCGGCGAGCTGCGCGTGAACCCCTTCGGGCTGCCCGCGAGCTGGGACCCGATCCGCTTCACCGAGATCCTGACAGGATCGAAGTACTTTACCTCGATGGGTAACTCGCTGGTGATCGCGGTGGGCAGCGTGCTGCTCTCGATCCTCATCTCGTCGATGACGGCGTTCGCCTTCGCGCACATCAAGTTCTTCGGCTCGAAGTACCTGCTGGGCTACCTGATGCTGGGGCTGCTGTTCCCGGCGGCGACGGGCATCCTGCCGCTCTTCATCAAGATGCGCGACCTGGGGATGCTCGACAGCCTGTGGGGCATCATCATCGTGCAGGCGGCGTTCAGCGTGTCGTTCTCGGTGCTGCTGTTCTACAATTTCTTCAAGGAGCTGCCCAAGGAGCTGGTGGATGCCGCGCGCATGGACAATTGCGGCTACATCCGCATCTACTGGTATGTGACGCTGCCGCTCTGTCTGCCGATCATCGCGACGGTGGGTGTGTTCAACTTCGTGGGCAGCTGGAACAGCTTCCTGCTGCCGCTGATCGTGCTCAATACCGACGCCAAGTATACGTGGCCGCTGGGCATCATGCAGTTCCAGGGTCAGTATGGCTCGGACTGGCCGCGCATTCTGGCCTATCTGACGCTGAGCCTGTTGCCGGCGGTGATCGCGTTCCTCGCGGCGCAGCGGTTCATCATCTCCGGGCTCACCGGCGGCGCCGTCAAAGGCTGAGCTCGATCCAGACGGGGGCGTGGTCGCTCGCGCCCTCCTCTCCCCTCGCCTCGCGATCGACGCCGCCGGCCTTGAGCTTGCGCACGAGGTTCTTGCTGAGCAGCAGGTGATCGAGGCGGAGCCCGGCGTTGCGGGGCCAGCGATTCCGCATGTAGTCCCAGAAGGTGTAGAGCGCGGGCTCGTGCGGATAGAGCTTGCGCAGCGCGTCGGTCCATCCCTGGGCGAGCAGCGCCGCGAAGGCTTCACGCGCGGCGGGCTGGACCAGCGCGTTGTCGCGGTATGACGTCGTCTCGTAGATGTCACTTGCCTCTGGAACGATGTTGTAGTCTCCGGCGAGGACGACGGGTAGCCTGGTGGCGAGGAGCTCGGCCGCGTGGGCATGCAGGCGCTCCATCCAGGCGAGCTTGTAGGCGAATTTGGGCCCCGGCTGGGGGTTGCCATTGGGAGCATAAAGGCAGCCGATCAGCACGCCGTTCACCGCCGCTTCGATGTAGCGTGCCTGTTCGTCGTTCTCGTCGCCGGGGAGTGCCGTGTTGGTAACGATGGGCTCGGCGCCGCGGGCGAGAATGGCGACGCCGTTCCAGGCGGACTGGCCGACGAACACCGCCCCGTAGCCCGCATCGGCGATCGCCGTGCGCGGGAACTGGCGATCGGTGGCCTTCAGCTCCTGGAGGCAGACGACGTCGGGCCTTGCGGCCTCGAGCCAGGCCAGCAGATTGGGCAGCCGGCGATTGACGTTGTTGATGTTGAAGGTGGCGATCTTCACGGCGCGACGCGCGCTACCCATTCGGCGACCTTGTCAGCCACGCTCTGCAGATGCTGGGCGGTGGTGAAGCCGGAAATGGATTTGCGGGGTTTGAGATCGTGGTCGCCATCCTCGAGCCAGAACATCTCGATCTCGTCCGAAAGGCCGAAGCTGCCGACTTCGTAGCGGTCGCCGAACTCGTCGCGCGTGCCTTGGCAGATCAGCGTGGGCGTCTTGAGGCCGATGAGGTGGGCGGTGCGCAATTGCTGCGGGCGGCCCGGCGGGTGGAAGGGATAGCCGAGGCACAGCAGCCCCGCGATACGGCCGGCGGCGAACTCGGAGTCGGCGGCCATGCTGGCGACGCGGCCGCCCATCGATTTGCCGCCGATGATCAGCGGGCCATTGGTGGCACCGAGATCGTCGATCGCCTGCACGTAATCGGGGATGGTCTTTTCGGCCTTGGGCGGCGGCTTGCGCTCGCCGGTGCGCCGCGCCGCCATATAGGCGAACTCGAACCGCGCAATGCGGAAGCCCGCGCCCGCCAGCGCTTTGGCAGTGGCGTTCATCGACGCGGAGTCCATCGGGGCACCGGCGCTGTGCGCGAGCAGGATCGTCACCCGCGCGTCGGTTGGGCCGTCGAAGAGAAAGTCGGTTGGCATCAGCCGGCGGTCTTTCGCTCGCTCATGTCGATGAAGGCGATGCCGCGGGCGGCGGTGCGGCCCCACTCGCTGTCCTGGTCCAGCTCGAGATAGCGCGCCCACCAGCGGCGGGCCTCGCTCAGGTTCTGCGCGTCGAATTCGAGGGTCGCGAGGTTGTAGATGGCGTCGGCGTAGCCGGGATCGATGGCGACGGCCTTCTGGAGGTGCCGGCGGGCGGCGTCGATCTTGCCCTCGTCCTTGAGCAGCGCCGCGTAGTTGAACCACGCCTCGACAAAGCTGGGGTCGATCTTGATGGCGAGCGCGTAGGCGACGCCGGCGTCCTCGCTTTCGCCCAGCGCACGGAAGCAGTTGGCGCGGTTGTAAGCGGCGACCGAGTCCGAGGGGTCGAGCGCGAGACAGCGGCCGTAGAGCACGGTGGCTTCGGCGTAGAGCCTTGCCTCCTCGGCCTGCTCGGCGAGGACGAAATATTCCTCGCTGTCGTCGTCGGCGGGCTCGAGCGGGAGCAGGCGCTGGCCGTCGAGCTCGGTTCGGCGCTCGCCCTCGGCGGCGTAGATCTTTTGCGAGCCGGCCGGGTGGAGCGACAGGGCGGTCAGCGATGCCACGCGGCCGGGAATGTGATGGACGGAGCGCACGACGGCGCCCCAGCTCGCGCCGCCCGCGATGAGGCCGGCGTATTTCCGCGCGAGGATGAGGTCGCGAAACGAGAAGGGTTCGCTGTCGTGCTCGAAGGCGTCGAACAGGCAGAGGCGATCGAAGGTCTCGCCGTCGAGCCGGCTCTGGTCGAGCAAGGATCGGCGCGACATTGTCGCGCTCTCGGGCGTTTCCATCAGGTGCAGCCAGCGCAGGAAGCCGTTCTCGCTGATGAGCTTGATGCCCGCCGATTGCAGCGCGCCGATGCGCGCCTCGATCTCGGCGTCGGACGATTTGTCCAGAAGCCTGCGACCGAGAACGACGCGCTGGGTCTGGCGCGTGATGCCGCGCCGCAACCTGCCGCCGCGTGTCGCCACCGCCCGCGCCGCAAGGCGCTGCGGGAAGGCGCGGAGCGCTCCCACAATGCCCAGCGTCGGTACGGTCTGCGCCATGAGGTGGTCTTTCCTTTGTGCTCTGTCCCGGCGGTTACGCGCGCCGCGCGCGCTCCAGCCGCCGGTCCAACCGCTAGCCGGCCTTCTTCTTTGCCGGCGACTTCGCAGCCGCAGCCTTGCTGGCGGCCACCGCCTGCTTCAGCGACGGCTTCTTGGCCGTTTCCTTCCTGGCGCCGGCTTCGGCCTTGCTCTTGCTCGGCGCGGCGGGCTTGGCCTGCCCCAGGCTGGCCTTCAGCGCGTCCATGAGGTTGATGACGTTGCCGCGCTCGGGCGCGGCAGCGATGATCGGCTTGTGGCCCTTGAGCTTCTGCTTGATCATTTCCATCAGCGCGGTCTCGTAGCGATCCTCGAACTGGCTTGGATCGAACTTCGTGACCTTCTGCTCGATCAGCTTTTCGGCGAGCTCAAGCATTTCGGGATCGGCCTTGATGTCCGGGATCTCGTCGAAATAGGCCGAGGTGGCGCGCACTTCGCGCGGATCGCGCAGGGTGGTCACGAACATGCCCTTCTCGCGTGCACCGATGGTGACGACACGCTCGCGGCTCGACATCACGAGCCGGGCGATCGCGACCTTGCCGGCCGCCCGCATGGCGTCGCGCAGAACCGCGAAGGTTTCTTCGGCCATCTTGCCGTCGGGCGCGAGGTAATAGGGCGAGTCCTGATAGATCACGTCGATCTCGGACTCATCGACGAAGGCTTCGATATTGAGGGTGTGGTTCGCCTCGATGCGTACCGCCTCGAGGTCGGAATCCTCGATGATGATGTATTGCTTGTCCTCGTATTCGTAGCCGCGAACCAGGTCGCTGCGCTCGACCAGGCCCAGTTCGGGATCCACCGGCTTCATGTTGATCCGGTTGTGGGTGTCCTTGTGGAGCTGGTTGAACGTGATCTTTTCGGACGCGCTCACGGCCGGATAGAGCCGCACCGGGCAGCTCACCAGACTCAGTTTGATGTAACCCTTCCAGCTGGCCCTGGGCGCCATCGCCGTCTCCCAAATCGCACGCAACACAACGGTGGGGCAGTTTAGTTCAAATCCGCCAAACCGTCGATGTAGCGTAAACGAGGGGAGTTAACGGGCATGCCCACGCCAGACGCCGGCTAGGGCTTTTTCAGCGGCTGGTATCCGGCGGACGGGGCACGAGAGGGCGCTTGAAAGGCCGGTGGGGCGCGGCTATAACGCCGCAACTTTCCGGGGGCTCAGGGGTCCCGGGAGCCTTATCGGAGTATAGCGCAGCCTGGTAGCGCACCTGCTTCGGGAGCAGGGGGTCGCGTGTTCGAATCACGCTACTCCGACCAACAAAAAGGCCGGTCCTGCGGGACCGGCCTTTCCTTTTTGCGTCCGCCGTCAACGGCGCTTGCGGGCCAGCGTCCAGATGCCGGTCACGGTCAGCGTTGCGAACACCATTTTGAGCGCGTCCCAGACCAGGAAGGGCTGCACGGCCTTGGCGAAGGCGGAGCCGACAAGGTTGCCGGCATCGAGCCACGAGGCGCCGGCACCCAGGGTCAGCAGCCAGAAGAAGCCCAACGCGAACAGCAAGGCATCGGCGAGCAGCATGATGACGAGAAGGATGCCCGGCCGGCCCGAGGCGCCAAGGTCGGCGGCGCGGCCGATGATGAAGGCCATCGGGACGAAGCCGAGCAGGAACCCGCCGGTGGGCCCAACCAGATAGGGCAGGCCAGAGGCTGCGCCAGCGAAGACCGGCAGGCCGACGAGACCTTCGAGGAGATAGGCAACGACCGTCGCCGTGCCGATGCGCGCGCCGAAGGCGGCCGCGAGTGCCGCGATGGCGAAGCTTTGCAGGGTCACCGGGACCGGCCAGGTCGGGACGTTGATCTTGGCGGCGAGCGTGATGAGCGCGGTCCCAAGCAGGACGACGACAACATTGCCGATGAGCCGCATCGTCTGCGACTTGGGTTCAAGGACCCCCAGGATCGTATTGGGAGTGGTCAGCGTGACGGCCATTGCGTTACCTTCTTGTCGGGCGCGGAATGCTGCCCGTTTCTAGTCTTTCACCCCTTCGCGTGCAATGGCCGACACCCCTGCCCCGCTGGTCTTCGATACCGATTTCCGGGCGCGCGCGGACGAGCCCGCCGAAGTTCTTGCCGGTGTCGTACGGGTTACTGCGAGCAACAGCGGGCCCTATACCTTCAGCGGGACCAACAGCTTCATCATCGGCCATGACCGGGTGGCGATCCTCGATCCGGGGCCAGACGATCTCGTGCACCGGGCCGCATTGCTGGCCGCCGTCGCCGGCCGGCCCGTGGACGCGATCCTGCTGACGCACACGCACAAGGATCATTCCGCGGGGGCCAAAGCCCTGCAGCGGGAAACGAGCGCGCCGCTCTGGTTTGCCGGGCCGCACCGGTTGAGCCGCAAGCCCCATTTGTTTGAAATGAACGCGCTCGCAGGCGCCTGCGACTGGGACTTGACGCCCGATCGGGCCTTCTTCGATGGCGAGCAGTTTGGCGCGGGCGGGGTGGACCTCGTCGCGATCGCCACGCCGGGACATTGCGCCAACCATATGAGCTACGGCATCGCCGGGACGGACTGGCTGCTGACGGGAGACCATGTCATGGGGTGGAACTCGACGCTGGTCGCGGTGCCCGATGGCTCGATGGCGGACTATCTCGCATCGCTCGAAAAGATCATCGCCCTGCCCTATCGGCGCTACGCACCGGCCCATGGCGGGCCGATCGCCGATGGGCCGGCCTACGCGCGCGCGTTGCTGACGCACCGGCGTCTGCGCAACCGCCAGATCATCGATGCCGTCAGGGACGGGGCCACGCGGGTCGGGCAATTGCTGGATCGGATGTACCCGCAATTGCGCGCGCAACTGCGCCTCGCGGCAGGGCTCACGCTCAGGGCGCACATCGAATATTTGAGCGAGCGCGGCGAGATCCGGGCGCGGCGTACCGTGCTCGGCTGGCGGCTCGCGCCGGCCTAGTCGTCCAGCGCGACGGGCTGTGCAGGCGCGTTGCGGAGCATCAGCGTGACCTGGTTGTCGAGCTCGAGCAGGAAGGATTCGACGCGCTGGCCGTTCGCCCCGAAATCGGGGAACGCATAGAGCGAGGCCGACCGCATGTCGACCTTGGCCCCGTCCGCGCTGCCCACGACGCGGATGACGACTTCCTGCGTGAATCCCAGCAGGGTCGTGACCACGGCATTGAGCTGCCCCTCCCCCAGCGGCCCCACGGGCGTGCGCCGCGCCCGGATTTCCCAGCCCTGCGCCTCGACGAGGGTCTCGGCCACCTCGAACATCTGCGGCGCCTCGATGGGATAGGTCCGGGGCCGGGCGTTGGGGTAGGCAGCCTCGACGCGCTGGCGCTCGTCGGGACCGATGAAACGGGATTCCACAAAATTGACCAGCGCGGGCGGGTTCGCGTAGTCGGTCGATACGTCCATCGACGGCGGGACGCTCATGCCCAGCCATACGAAGTAGGCGGCGGGCGCAAGGCATAGGCCGCCGAAGACGAAGGCGACCGCGGCGCGGGCCCAGCCCTGGTCGCCGGTGAACCAGAGCCTGACGAAGGCGATGCAGGCGGCAATCACGGCAATCGCGGCGAGGCCCATCGCGACGGCCTCGACGATGACGAAGTTTTCGCTGGTGATCAGCCGGCCGCGGTGCAGCAGGACCGGGATGATCGCGAGCGGCAATGCGAGAGCACCGAAGCGCCGCGCCCACACGGCCCATTTCGACGTACGGATCAGGATGCGCATCAGGGACTATCTGCCGGGTGGACCATGGGGGGCAGCGGCGGTGGTGGCGGCGGCGGGCACATGTCGCGGATCGCCTGCCATTCGGTGGCGCTGAAAAAGGGCCTGACGCTCGGATCGCGCGCGTCGAGGGCCTCGAGCGCCAGGCGCCGATCGTCCGTCAGCGGGTGGCTCGAGAACAGCGCCAGCGCACGAGAGAAGGCATCGTCCTTGGCCACACGATCGAGGAGGTCGACCAGCGCCGACCCGTCGAAGCCGAGACGCTGGGCGGTCTTGGCGGCGAAGTCGTCGGCCTGTCGTTCGGCGAGCCGCGAGAAGCGGTTGTCGATGAGCGATGCACCGACGGCACCCGCGACCGAGAGGCCCGTCATATCGCCCAGCACGAAGCCAACGAGCAGGCCGGTGGTGGAGGTCGAGATCAAGGTCTGCATGCCGTGCCGATGGTAGACGTGGCCGAGCTCGTGCGCGAGGACGCCCGCGAACTCGTCGGCGCTGCGGCTCGCCTGGATGAGGGTCGAAAGATAGTAGGTGCGCCCACCCGGCAATGCGAAGGCATTGGGGATGTTCGAGCGGATCACCGTCACGGTGGGCTGGAACGGCGAATTGAGCCCCGCAAAGGCGTCGCGCGCGAACCGGGCGATGGCGCGGTTGGCGGTGCTGTCGGGATTGGTGTCGCAGATCTCGTAACCCTTGCCCTCGGTCAGCGAGGCTTCGATCTGCGCGTCGGCGGTGGCGCCGATCTTGATCTCCCATTCGGGAGGCAGCACGGTCACCAGCCGGTCGGCGAGCAGAGGGATGCCGTAGAGGTAGGCGACGACAACCGAGAGCAACGCAGCCGTCGCGAGAACGATGATGCGCGCCTGCCGGGCGGTATCGGCCCGCTGGTGGTGGACGAGGCGCGGCAGCACCTTCAGCGCGGCCTGCATGTTGGCAATGCCCGTGACGCCGAGCCGCGCGCCGGCGGTACGCGCGCGATTGCCGATGCGCAGTTCCATCATGCGCGAGTGCAGCAGCGTGCATTCGTCCGCGGGCCAGCGGTCGATGATCTCGCGCGTCGTGGCATCGAGGATGGCAAGGACCACGGGGTCGGACGCGAGATCGATGACGCAGAGCACGTCGCGGATCTCGGCGACGAGGCCATCCTGGTAGCGGGCCGTGAACTCCATCAATACGCCCCCACATTGAGGGCGTCCGCGAGGCCCTGCCCGATCAGGGCACGATCCTCGGGCGTCGATTGTGTGGTGCGAAGGCTCTCGGGGTTGGTGATCGTCGCGCCGTGCGCCAGGAGCTTCCACCAGCCAAGGCCGAGGATGAGCTCGGCCAGCATGCCGAAGGCGCCGAGAACGATGAGGTAGATGATGATGAGGCCGACGACGTTGGCGGTGCCGGAGCTGAACATGCTGGCGAGGGCTTCGGCGTCGGGCACCTGCCCGCCGGAGGCAGCAGCCGCATAGATGCTGCCCAGGGCAATGAGCGCGGCAAGTGCCAGCAGCACGAGCAGGCCGATGACGGCGGCGAGATACATTGCGAACTGGCCGAACAGCGCGCCGGTGCCCAGCTTCACGGCCAGCCTGGCGTCGCCCAGCGAGACGCTCGAGAGCATGCGCGAGGCGACGCGCGTGCGGTAGAACGCGATGCTGAAGGCGAAGATCAGCACGCAGGCGGCACACAGGGCGAGACCGATGGGGCCAGGCACGGTCAGGCTGCCCATGACCATGAGGTCGTTGGTGGAGCTGATCCACCCGAAGGTCGCGACCAGCGCCAGCGCGTTGAGGAAGTAGGCGGCGTAGTAAGTGCCCGCGATCGTCCGCCAGTTGCCGGCGATGTCGAAGCGGCGGTCGCCGTACCACGTGTGGCGCCACCTATAGCGCCAAAGGCTCGCCCCCATCCACGGATAGACGAGACCCAGCGTGGGGATCATCAGGATGGACCACAGGAAGCGACGCAGCGCATAGGCGAGCGCGTTGCCGCGCTGATCGAAGCGGATGCCGCGCCAGAGGGTCCGCGAGAGGCGGAAATCGCGGGCGCGGTAGATGGCATAGCCCGCGAGGAACCAGAAGATCGCGCCAACCGCGATGTAGCCGAGAACCAGATAGTCTGCGGCCTGCATCGAGAGGACAAACAGCGCGACATAGATCGGCAGGAAGAACGCGAGCGCGAAGAAGAAGCCGAGCAGCAGCTGGGTCGCCGAGCCGGTATATTCGAGGGGCTCGCCGTCGATCACCGTGTTCTGCCAGTAGAACCGCCGCTTCCACGTCGCCTGCCAGAAACGGTAGAGCCCGAGGGTGGGAATCATCAAAAGGTAGCCGCGCAGGATGATGCCGAGCAGCTCCTGGCGGCCGCCGGTGAAATCGACGCGCCCGGTCCTCGCCTCTGCAGTTGATTCCGCCATGCCAGCCGCCGCCAAACCCTGACGCACGATTTCATGGGCTGCCACGGGCGGCAAGCCTCAGGGATAGAGCCGCTTGCGGGTCCACACAGCATCGGGCGCGACGCGCGAGAAGCGCACCCGGTCGTGCAGCCGATACTCGCCGTCCTGCCAGAACTCCATCTCGAGCGGCACGATGCGGAAGCCCGACCAATGAGCGGGACGCGGCACCGGTTCGTCCTCGGCCAGCGATGCCCGCAGGGTCTCGACGGTCTCCATCAGGGCAGCCTTGTTCGCCAGCGGCCGCGACTGCTTGCTGGCGTGCGCCCCGAGTTGCGACACGCGGGAGCGGGTGGCGAAATAGGCGTCGGCTTCGCCCGGCGCCACGACGGCGACGGGGCCGCGGGCACGGACCTGCCGGCGCAGCGACTTCCAGTGGAAAACCAGCCCCGCGGCGGGATGGACACCCAGTTGCTCGGCCTTTCGGCTCTCGAAATTGGTGAAGAACACGAATCCGCGGTGGTCGCGCGCGTTCATCAGCACCATGCGCACGTCGGGCACGCCGGCCGCGTCCACCGTTGCCAGCGCCATGGCGTTGGCGTCATTGGGCTCGCGCTGCCGGGCCTCTCCGTACCACTCCTCGAACAGCGAGAAAGGGTCGATCTCGCCGTGATCGGCATCGTCGAAAAGGCGCTCGGAAAGGCTGTTCGCGGTCATGGGCCAATCTGGACAAGCCGGGGGGTCGTGGCCATATAGGTTGGGAAATCACGGATTTTCAATCCGGTCAGCGTATTCAAGGAACCCATGCGCGATCCCTACACCGTGCTCGGGGTTTCTCGTTCTGTGAGCGAGAAGGAGCTGAAGTCGGCCTATCGACGGCTGGCGAAAGCCCATCACCCCGACCAGAACAAGGACGATCCCAAGGCGCACGCCAAGTTCGCCGAAATTTCGGCTGCCTACGATTTCCTGACCGACAAGGACAGGAAGGGTGCCTACGACCGCGGCGAGATCGACGCCGACGGCAATCCCAAATTCGCGGGCTTCGGGCCAGGTGGGGCCCGTCGCGGCGCACAGGCGAGCGGCTTTTCGGCCGAGGACATCCTCAAGGAATTCATGAGCGGCTTCGGCGGCGCGCAGCAGCGCGGCGGCCGGACGACCGGTGCCGGCGGCTGGGACCCGTTCACGGGCTCGATGGGCGGCGGCTTTTCGGGTGCCCGCACGGGCGGCTTCAAGGGCCAGGACGTCGCGGTGACGCTCACGGTGTCGCTCGAAGATGCGCATCGGGGCGGCTCGGTGCCGCTGCGCCTCCCCACGAACAAGGTGGTGAACGTCAAGCTGCCCGAAAAGGTGGAGGACGGCCAGCAGATCCGGCTCAAGGGCCAGGGCATGCCCTCGCCTGCCGGCGGCGAGCCCGGCGACGCCCTGGTGACGGTCAAGTTCGAGCGGCACAAGCAGTTCCGGCGCGACGGCGCGGACCTGCGGGTCGAAGTCCCCATTGCCCTCTATGAAGCGGTGCTCGGGGGCAAGGTGCGTGTCCCCACCCTCGATGGTTCGGCTGAACTCACCCTGCCGCCCAACATCAACACCGCCAAGGCGCTGCGTCTCAAGGGCAAGGGCCTGCACGGGGCCGGCGACCTCTATGCGAGCCTGAAGATCGTGCTGCCCGAGAGTGGCGACCCCGACCTCGAGAGCCTGATGCGCTTCTGGCGCGACCAGAAACCGTACAAGGTGCGGGATTAGTCGCGCGGCGCGGCGGCGCGGTGGAGGCGGTCATTGATGGCTTCGCCGAGGCCCTCGCGGGGGATCGGGGCGACGGCGATGCGAGTGGCCGTCTCGTCCAATTCATGCAGCATCGAGAACAGGTTACGGGCAGCTTCGTGCAGATCGCCTGAAGGGGAAAGGTTGAGCGTGCCGGCGGTCGGACCGAAACCGAGATAGGCTTCCCCGGGCAGCGGGGCGGCTGCGTTGAGACGGAGCGCGGCGTTCGGGGCGTAGTGGCTCGCAAGCATGCCGGGAGAACGGACGGCATCGCCCGCGGTGGCCTGCGCGATGGGGCGGCCGATGGCGCGCTCGATCTCGGCGCGCGTCAACGCACCTGCCCGAAGCTGTGTCACGGCCTCCCCGTCGACGGCAATGATCGTGGACTCGACGCCGGCGCGGCACGGCCCGCCGTCGAGCACGGGGACCCGGCCGCCAAAGGCCCGGACGACCTGATCGGCTCTGGTGGGGGAGAGCCTGCCCGAGGGATTGGCGGAAGGCGCGGCCAGGGGCCGGCCGACGGCGCGGATCAAGGCCAGCGCGAGCGGATGGTCGGGCACGCGCACACCCACGGTGTCCAGCCCGGCGCTCACGATGTCGCTGAGTCCGGCTTCCGGGCGGAGCGGGAGGACCAGGGTCAGCGGACCGGGCCAGAAGGCCGCGAGGCGACGGGCGAGCGCGGAGAATTCGACACAGCGCTCCGCCATCGCGAGATCGGCGACGTGGACGATGAGCGGGTTGAACCGTGGACGGCCCTTGGTCTCGTAAATCTTCAGCACGGCGTCCGAATTGGTGGCGTCGGCCCCGAGGCCATAGACGGTTTCGGTGGGGAAGGCGGCGACGTTCCCCGCGCGAAGGATCGCGGCGAAGTGCTCGATGTCGGGATTTTGGGGAACGCTGGCCATTGGGCGCTGTTTGACAAGGGCGCCGTGGACCGTCAAGGAATCCCATATGGCCACCTTGCTCGTCAGCCAGCGGAACTTCGACGACCATCGGACGCCCGCGGGACATCCGGAGCGCGCCGAACGCATCCGGGCCATCGACGAAGCGCTCGATCCTGACCGCTTTCCCCGATTGCTGCGCAAGAACGCGCCGGACGGCGACCTGACGCTGGCAGAGCTTGTCCATGCGCCGGGCTATTTGCAGGCGCTCTCGCAGGTTCGTCCCGCCGAGGGAATTGCGCAGATCGACGAGGACACGTTCATCTCGGGGCGGTCGCTGGATGCGGTAAGCACCGCGCTCGGCGGCGGACTCGCGGCACTGGAGGCGGTGGCGCTGGGAGAGGCCGAAAATGCATTCTGCGCGGTTCGGCCGCCCGGCCACCACGCCGAACGCGAGAGGCCGATGGGATTTTGCCTGATCAACACGGTCGCGATCCTGGCGCGAGAGGCGCAGCGCAAATACGGCGCCGAGCGCGTGGCGATCGTCGATTTCGACGTCCACCACGGCAACGGCACGCAGGACATCTTTCAGGACGACCCGACGGTGTTCTACGCCTCGACACACCAGATGCCGCTGTTTCCGGGCACCGGGGCCGCGAGCGAGACCGGGGCGGGCAATATCGTCAACGTGCCGCTCGCCGCGCGCAGCGGGACCGACGAGATGGTTGCAGCTTATGAGGGGACGATCCTCCCTGCCCTTTCCGCCTTCCGGCCGGACTTCATCCTTGTGTCGGCGGGGTTCGATGCCGATTACCGTGATCCGCTGGCGCAGCTGAACTGGCGGCCAAACGAGTTCTCGTGGCTCACGCTCAAGCTGAGGGAGGCCGCGACCGCGCTCTGCGGCGGCCGCATTGTCTCGATGCTCGAAGGCGGCTATGACCGCGAAGGGCTGGCGGAGGGAGTCGCCGCCCATGTCACCGCGCTGATGAGCTGAGCTTGAACGATCTTGCGACCGAAGATGTGAAGGCGATGACCTTCGAGGCCGCCCTGGCGGAGCTCGAAAGCATCGTGGCGCGTCTTGAGGGCGGGAAGGCACCGCTCGCGGAGTCGATCGCGATCTATGAGCGCGGCGAGGCCCTCAAGTCGCATTGCGAAGAGCTGCTCAAGGCCGCCGAGGCCCGGATCGAGAAGATCACCCTGCGCAACGGCAAACCGGTCGGAACCGAACCGCTCGATACCTGAGCGGTCGCCATGGGTGACCGCATCCGTCTCGATATTGCGCTCGAACGCCGGGGATTTGCGCAGAGCCGCTCGCGCGCGCGGGACGCGATCCTGCGCGGGACCGTGAGCGTCAATGGCGAGATCGTGCACAAACCTGGAGCGCTGGTGGGCGACGGCGATGAGATCGCTATCGCGGATCCCGCCGGGCACTATGTCTCGCGCGCGGCGCTGAAGCTGATCGCGGGGCTGGACGCGGGCGGTATCGATCCGCACGGCCGGATCTGCCTCGATGTCGGTAGTTCGACGGGCGGCTTCACGCAGGTGTTGGCCGAGCGTGGCGCGGAACGCGTTTATGCCGTCGATGTCGGTACCGACCAGTTGCACCCCAGCGTCCGCGCCCTGCCCGCTGTCATCGTGCTTGAACAAACCAACGCTAAGGAATTGACGCAGAGTCATATTCCTGACGCCGTCGATCTCCTCGTGTGCGACGTGAGCTTCGTTTCGGTCACCAAAGTGCTGAGTCCGGCGTTGGCTCTTTGCCGGTCCGGCGCCGATGCCGTCATCCTCATCAAGCCACAGTTCGAGGTGGGTCGCGATGCCGTGGGCAAGGGCGGGATCGTAAGCGATGAGGCGGCAATCCGGGGGGCGGTGTCCGGTGTGACCGCCTTCATGGAGGGTCAGGGCTGGGCGCCGGTCACCTCCTTGCCTTCGCCTTTGGTCGGGGGCGATGGAAACCGGGAAATCGTAGCGGTCTTCCGCCGCACCTGATATATCGTCATTTGACGATTTAAGCCGCTTCGCGCGGCACCGGCCGCCCGGCCGGTTGCCGGTCGTCGCATCACGACACTCACATCAGCAGGATACTCGCCATGGAATATCGCCGTTTGGGCAAGTCCGGCCTTCGCGTCTCCGAATTCTCGTTCGGCGCGTGGGTCACGTTCGCCAAGCAGGTCGGCGAAGACGACGCCGCTTCGATCATGGGCGCCGCCTACGACCAGGGCATCAACTTCTTCGACAATGCCGAGGGCTACGAGCAGGGCAATGCGGAACTCGTGATGGGGGAGGCTCTGCGCAAGCTCGGCTGGACCCGCGATTCCTATGCGGTCTCGTCCAAGGTCTTCTGGGGCGGCAGCAAGCCGACACAGCGCGGCCTCTCGGCCAAGCACGTGACCGATGCCGCGCACCTCGCCCTCAAGCGGCTCGGCGTCGACTATCTCGATCTCTATTTCTGCCACCGGCCCGACATCGACACGCCGATCGAGGAGACGGTGCGCGCGATGCACAATTTGATCGTGCAGGGCAAGGTGCTCTACTGGGGCACGTCCGAGTGGAGTGCGCAGCAGATCACCGAAGCGCACATGGTGGCACGGCGCGACAACCTCACGCCCCCGACCATGGAGCAGCCCGAATACAACATGTTCCGCCGCGACAAGGTCGAGGCCGAGTACCTGCCGCTCTACGAGATCGGACTGGGCACGACGATCTGGTCACCGCTGGCTTCGGGCTTCCTGACGGGCAAGTACAATGACGGCATTCCGGCCGACAGCCGCGTGAACCTGCCGGGCTATGAGTGGCTGAAGCGGTCGCTCGAGTCCGACGAGGGCAAGGCCAAGATCGAGAAGGTCAAGAAGCTGGCCGTGCTCGCCAAGGAGATCGGGATGCCGGTGCACCACCTCGCGCTGCTCTGGTGCAACGCCAACCCGAACGTATCGACGGTCATCCTCGGCGCCAGCAAGAAGAGCCAGCTCGTCGACAACCTCAAGGCGCTCGACAGCAAATCGAAGCTGACCCCCGACGTGTTGGAGCGCATCGAAGAGATCCTCGGCAACAAGCCGGAAGGCCCGCGCCGGTACTGACCGAGCTTCAGGGCGCGGTTTTCGGATCGCGCCCTGCCCTGCCCTTCACGATCGACCCGATTGCGGAACGGAAAGACCCAGCCCGTTCGAGCCGCGCTCAGAGCGCAATGCCACCCTCGCGCCCCGTCTGGCCGCGATGGCGGAGGAAATGGTCGGCGAGGACGCACGCCATCATCGCTTCGCCGATCGGTACCGCGCGGATGCCGACGCAGGGATCGTGCCGTCCCTTGGTGATGACTTCGGTATTCTCGTTGGCGGTCGTCACGGTCTCGCGCGGCGTGAGGATGGATGAGGTGGGCTTGACGGCGAAGCGGACGACGATGGGATCGCCGTTCGAGATGCCCCCCAGGATCCCGCCCGCCTTGTTGGTCTTGAAGTAGGGGCCGGCATTGCCGGCGCGCATTTCGTCGGCGTTTTCCCAGCCGGTGAGCGCCGCGGCGGCGAAACCCTCGCCAACCTCGACGCCCTTGACGGCATTGATCGACATCATGGCCGAGGCGAGGTCGGCGCTGAGCTTGCCGTAGATCGGTGCACCCCAGCCCGGTGGGACACCTTCGGCCACGATCTCGATCACCGCGCCCACGGAGTTGCCGGCCTTGCGGATGCCGTCGAGGTAGGGCTCCCACTCGTTGGCTGCGTCCTTGTCGGCGCAGAAGAAGGGATTGCGGTTGACCTCGTCCCAATCGAAATTCGCGTAGTCGATGACGTTGGGGCCCATCTGGATCAGCGAGCCGCGGATGCGGACATTGCCAATCACCCGGCGCGCAACCGCGCCCGCGGCGACGCGGGCGGCCGTTTCGCGCGCGGAAGCACGGCCCGAGCCCTTGTAGTCGCGGATGCCGTATTTTTGCAGGTACGTGAAGTCGGCGTGGCCGGGGCGGAACTTGTCCTTGATCTCGGAATAGTCCTTGGAGCGCTGGTCGGTGTTCTCGATCAGCAGCGAGATCGGCGTGCCGGTGGTTTTGACGACGCCGTCGGCTTCGTCCTCGAACGTGCCCGAGAGGATGCGCACGGTGTCGTCCTCGCGGCGCTGGGTGGTGAAGCGCGACTGGCCCGGCTTGCGGCGATCGAGATCGTCCTGGATCATCTTGGCGGTGAGCGGAATGCCCGGGGGGCACCCATCGATGACGACGCCGAGGGCCGGCCCGTGGCTTTCACCCCAGGTGGTGAACCGGAACATGTGGCCGAACGTGTTGAAGCTCATCGCGGTCCCCGAACTCAGGGCGTTCTAGGAGCGCGTATCACACAGGTCAATCGTCCCAGCTGTGGCCGGCCGGATAGACGGCGGATTTGCCGTCGCTGAAATGGACCACCGAATCCTGCGGCGGGAACCAGTTGACCGCGCGTTCGTGGGGGAAGCCTTCGATCAGATGGCGCAGCACCCTCAGGATGCCGCCATGCGACACAATGATCGAGGGCCCGGTCAGCGAGGCGCCGAAATCGAGAACGCGCTGGGCGACGTCGTCGTAGCTTTCGCCCTCGGCGGGACGGAAGAACCAGAAGGTGGCGTCGCGTTCACCGGCGATGGCCATTTCGCCACTCGCGAGCTCCGAATGAAGGCGGCCTTCGTACATGCCGAAGGAAATCTCGATGAGGCGTGGGTCGATCGTGACGTCGGGGATGGGTTCGCCGACGCCGGCGCGAACGAGGTTCATCGTCTCGCGGGTGCGGCTCAGGGGCGACACATACCAGCTGAAATCGGTGGCGACTCGTCCCGAGCGCTCGAGCAGCCGCTTCAGCAATTGCCCGTTGAGGCGCGCCTGCCCCCGGCCCGTCTCGTTGAGCGGAATATCCCTGGAGCCCTGGTAGCGCCCCTCGGCGTTCCAGTCGGTTTCGCCGTGGCGGACGAAATACAGTTCGGGCCATGCGAAGGCGGCCATGGTGGTCTCAAGCAGTCGGAGGAGTCTCTTGGGGTTCGTCCATCAGCTTCATGCCCACGACATTGAAGCCGGCGTCGACGTAGTGGATTTCGCCGGTGACGCCGGAGGACAGATCGGAGAGAAGGTAGAGGCCGGCGCGGCCCACGTCATCGATATCGACGTTGCGGCGAAGGGCGGCATTGGCCTCCTGCCAGTGCAGCATGTCGCGCAGGCCCGAAATGCCGGAGGCGGCGAGCGTCTTGATGGCGCCGGCGGAGATCGCATTGACGCGGATGCCCGCCTTCCCCAGATCGACGGCGAGATAGCGCACCGAAGCTTCGAGCGCGGCCTTGGCGACGCCCATGACATTGTAGTTCGGGACGTATTTCTGCGAGCCGTAATAGGTGAGCGTCAGCAGTGAGCCGCCCGGGTTCATCAATGCCTCGGCGCGCCGCGCGACGGCGGTGAAGCTATAGACCGAGATGTTCATGGTCATCTCGAAATTGGCCGCGCTGGTGTCGATATAGCGGCCGTCGAGCTCGTTCTTGTCGGAAAAGCCGATGGCGTGGACGAGGAAGTCCAGGGTGCCCCAGCGGTCCTTGATCTGGCGGAACGTCTCGTCCATCGCGGCATCGTTGGTGACGTCGCATTCGACGAGGAAGTCGGACCCGACCTCGGCGGCCAGCGGCTCGACCCGCTTCTTCAGCGCATCTCCTTGATAGCTAAAGGCTATCTGGGCGCCTTGCGCGTGCAGGGCCTTGGCGATTCCCCAGGCGATGGAGCGGTTGTTGGCGACGCCCATGATGAGGCCTCGCTTGCCTGCCATAAGTCCTTCGGCCATAGGGGATTCCTCCGAAACGAGTAGGTGGCGCCTTCTGCCACATCGGGCGGGAGGGGGGCAAGTTGGCCAAACGGACGGACGAACTCAGGGCCTTGATCGGCGAGAGCGCGGTGATCGACGATCCGGCGCTGATGAGCGCCTATCTGAACGAGCCCCGCAAGCGATTCCATGTCCCGGCGGCGGGCGTCGTGCGGCCGTCCAGTGTCGAACAGGTGCAGGCAGTGGCGCGCTGGGCGAACGAGAACCACGTGCCCCTGATCCCGCAAGGCGGGAACACCGGCCTCGTCGGCGCGCAGGTGCCGCTCAACGGCGACGAGGTGATCGTGTCGCTGCAGGGGCTCGACAAGGTCCGCGAAGTGAACGCAGCGGCAGGACATATGACGGTCGAGGCCGGCATGATCCTGCAACAGGCGCACGAGGTCGCTGAAGCTGCGGGGGCGATGTTCCCGCTGTGGCTCGCGAGCCAGGGATCGGCGCGGATCGGGGGCGTGCTGAGCTCCAACGCAGGCGGGGTGCAGGTGCTCGCCTTCGGCAATGCGCGTGAACTCTGCCTGGGCGTCGAAGCGGTGCTGGCGGATGGGCGGCTCTATCAGGGGCTCAACGCGCTCAAGAAGGACAATACGGGGTACGATCTCAAGGATCTGCTGATCGGCGCCGAAGGCACGCTCGGGATCATCACGGCGGCGACGCTCAAGCTTTTCCCGCAGCCGGAGGGGCATGAGACGGCCTTCTGCTCGGTGGCCGATCCGGACACGGCACTGGAGCTGTTCTATCTCATGCGCGAGCGGACCGGCACGCGGCTGACTGCGTTCGAGCTGATGCCGCGCTTCGGGGTCGACCTGCTGCTCAAGCATGGGATGATCGCACGCGATCCGTCGGCTGGTTCCTCGCCTTGGTACGCGCTGATCGAGGTCAACCGCATGAAAGGCGGTGAACCCGGTGCGCTCGAGGCGGCCCTGGCTGAGGCCTATGAACGGCAGCTCATTTCCGATGCGACGGTTGCGCAATCGGAGGGGGACCGGCTGTCGCTGTGGGCGGCGCGCGAGCTGATGAGCGACGTCCAGTCGCGCGAGGGAGCGTCGATCAAGCACGACGTTTCGGTGCCCATCGCTGCCGTACCGGCGCTGGTGCGCGAAGGCGTTGCTGCGGCGGCGCGTGTGGTCGACGGCATCCGGCCCTGCCCCTTCGGGCACATGGGCGACGGCAATCTCCACTTCAACTTCACGCAGCCGGTGGGGATGGACGCCAAGGCCTTCATGGCGCGCGAGAAGGATGTGAATGCGGCCGTCTATGAAGTCGTGCTGCGACTCGGCGGGTCCGTCTCGGCCGAGCACGGCATCGGCCAACTGAAGCGGGAATTGCTGCAGCAGGTGAAGGACCC
>JBIQKK010000002.1:12142-21248 GCA_044506585.1 Hyphomicrobiales bacterium | reverse complement strand
GCGACATCGACGTCGCGGGTATTCAGCCAGGCATCGATAGCGTCCTGGCCCCGAAGGATGGCCGGCATGCGGTCGTAGACACCGGAGATTTCGAGGTTGGGATCGACTGTGACGATACAGACGGTGTCCACTTCCTCGCCGTTCGGTCCGGCCCAGGTGGAGTAGAGGCCGGCAAAGGCCATCGTCTCGGTTTCCGTGGAGGTGATGTAGTAGGGCCGGCGGGCGTCGTCGGCGCCTTTCATCCATTCATAGTACCCGCTGGCGGGCACGATGCAGCGCGAGTTGCGCACGGCATCGCGAAAGGAGGGCTTGGTGGCCATCGATTCGGCGCGCGCATTGATCAACAGCGAGAACTCGCGCGGGTCCTTCACCCAGCCCGGTACGAACCCCCAGCGGAAGAGCTGCGCGGTGCGCCTGCCCATCTGTTCGGTGATGGCAACGATCGGCTGGGTCGGCGTGATGTTGTAGCGCGGCGGGTAGTCGATGGTGTTCAGCACCTTGAACAGGGCGGCCATCGCTTCGGGCGGCAGCAGGAAGGCGTAGCGTCCACACATGATGCGGAACGTAGGTGCTTGCGCCCCAAACCGCAAATCGCGTCTCATGCGGCATGGCTCAATCCTTCCTCGCGGCCAGCGTTGCGATTGTACGGCAGCACGATGTGCTGCTGATCCAGCGCAAGCGGGCGCCTTCGGCCGGCCTATGGACGCTCCCGGGTGGCCGGCTCGAGCCGGGCGAGACGCCCGAGCAATGCGCGGAGCGGGAGGTGAAGGAGGAACTGGGCCTGACGGTGTTCGGCCTGCGCAGCCTGATCGTCCTGCGGCACGGCCAGTATCGGCTCCAGACGTTCGCAACACAGACTTACGATGGCCAAATTCGCCCCAAAGCGGACGAAATCGCGGACTGGCGCTGGGTGCGCCCGCAGGAATTGCACCAGCTGGCGACCACGCCCGGGCTGCGCGACGTGGTCGAAGCGGCATTCCGCATCTTCGACCGGACGTGACTGCCTTGCAGCCGACACGATCGTAAGACTACACATCGGCATGCGCCGCCGTGCCGCCCTGCTCATTGCCGCTGTCATGATGCTGCCGCAACCCGCGGCGGCGATCGATCCGCCATATGAGCCGCAGATGGAGCGGCTGGCCGAAATCCTGGGCAGCCTCTACTTCCTCCACCCGCTGTGCTCGGCGGAAACGACCGACTGGCGCGCCGAACTGGCCGATCTCGTGGAGCAGGACCAGCCGGACGAAGATCGGCAGCAGCGTCTCTACGGCGCATTCAACGGCGGCTACCAGGCTTTCGCGCGGCTCTATCGCTCGTGCACGCCATCTGCCCAGGCGGCGCTCACGCGGCTGCTCGTCGAAGCCCAGGCGACGGCGCGGGACATTCACACACGCTTCGCTGAATAGCCGCCCGCCAAATTAAGTATAGTTCCCGACCACGCATTAACCCTCCGGTCATTTGCCCCATGACTGCCACATCATGCGTGCTAATCCGGACCAATGAGAACAGGTAAGCCCAGCATCCCTACCTTCGGCGACGGCGCCAAGGATCCGGGCCGCGACGAGCGGCAGCTGGCACTCGAATATCTCGCTGAAGCGTGGAACGTCGCCGAGGACGACGGGGTGCAGCCCCTTTCGCTGGCTCACGCCTCGCTGTTTGCGGCCATCGCGACGCTGGTCCGGCTGCACGGCGAGGAAGCTGCGGCGACCATGGTCACCGCCCTGCCCGAACGCATCCGCCACGGCGAATACGACCTCGATCGCATGACGCACTAGGCGCGCGGCGCCAGCGTCTCCAGAAATTCGATCGGACGACCGGTGGCCGGGGCCAGCAGTTCGCCCTGCCACATCACTTTGTTTCCGCGAACGATGGTACCCACCGGCCAGCCGGTGACTCGAACGCCGTTATAGGGCGTCCAGCCGGCCTTGCTGGCGATCCAGTCGTCGGTGATGGTGTCCTGGCGCTTCAGATCAACAATGGTGAGGTCTGCATCGTAGCCGGTGGCGATGCGGCCCTTGCGGGCGATGTTGAAGATCCGGGCCGGGCCATGACTCGACAGGTCGACGAAACGCTCGAGGCTCAGCCGTCCCGCATTCACGTGGTCCAGCATGATGGGGACCAGGGTCTGGACGCCGGTCATGCCCGAGGGTGAGTTCGGATAGGGCTTCGCCTTTTCTTCGCGGGTGTGCGGGGCGTGATCGGAGCCCAGCACGTCGACAACGCCGTTGGCGATGCCGGCCCAGATGCCTTCGCGGTGTGCCTTGTCGCGGACCGGAGGATTCATCTGCGCGAACGTGCCGAGGCGTTCGTAGGCGGTCTCGTCAAGCGTCAGATGGTGCGGGGTGACTTCGACCGTCGCGACGTCCTTGTGATCGGCGAGGTAGACGATCTCCTCGGCGGTCGAGATATGGAGGACGTGGATGCGCCTGCCGTACTTGCGGGCCTGCGTCACGAGGCGCCGGGTGGAGCGCATCGCGGCTTCGGGATCGCGCCAGACGGGGTGCGAGCGTGGATCGTCCGGAATGCGCAGCGGCTTACGCTCTTCGAGGCGGTATTCGTCTTCGGAATGGAATGAGGCGCGCCGCGAGATGTGCCTGAGGATGTTGCCGACGCCCTCGTCATCGGCAACCAGCAGGCTGCCGGTGGACGAGCCCATGAAGACTTTGACGCCCGCGCAGCCGGGCAGGCGTTCGAGTTCGGGCAATTCGCCGGCATTGTCGTGGGTGCCGCCGATGAAGAAGGCAAAGTCGCAATGCATCCGGCCGGTGGCCCGGGCGATCTTGTCGGCGAAGGCGTCGCGGGTGACCGTCAGCGGATTGGTGTTGGGCATCTCGAAGACGCCGGTAACGCCGCCCATCACGGCGCTGAGCGAGCCGGTCGCCAGGTCTTCCTTGTGCTCGAGGCCGGGTTCGCGAAAATGCACCTGCGTGTCGATGACGCCGGGCAGGATGTGGAGCCCTTTGCAATCGGTGACGCTGTCGGCCGAATCGGCGGCGAGGCTGCCAAGCGCTGCGATGCGGCCGTCGCGGACGCCGATATCGGATGCGTGCTGCCCGTCCTGGTTGACGACGGTGCCGTTCTTGAAGATCGCGTCGTAGTGCGCCATGTCTCAGTCCCTTACTGGATGGCCCCAATGCCGACAATCCTCCGTCCATCGCGAGCGCTCTTCCGCTTCTCGGGTGCCGACGCACAGAAACTGCTGTTCGACGTGGTGACCGGGCGGCTGGTCGCCGAGCCTGGGCCGCCGGTGTGGTGGGCGCTGCTGTCGCCGCAGGGGAAGATCCAGGCGGAGGGGCTCAGCACGTTCGAGGACGGCGCGTTTTGGCTCGATGTCGAGGCCAGCGTAGCCGATGGATTCCTCAAGCGCATGAAGATGTACCGCCTGCGGGCGACGGTGGAGATCGAGGACCTGCGAGAAAGCCACGCCGTGGGCTGGCCGGGCGGCGAGGTGCGCGGGCGAAGCGTCGCGACGAAGCAAGAGGCGGCCGGCTGGGCGGTGGACCGGTCCTACGACGAGGCCCGGATCGCGATGGGGATCGCCGAACTGGGGCCGGATTTTGGAGGCGACGAGCTGTTCCCGCACGATATCGGGATGGACCTGCTCGGCGGGGTCGACTTCAAGAAGGGCTGCTATATCGGCCAGGAGGTCGTGAGCCGGATGCAGCATCGCGGGACGGCGCGGCGGCGGCCGGTGATCGTGTCCGGCGTGGACGCTCCGATGGGCACGCCGGTCAAGGCTGGAGGGCGCGATGCGGGCGCGATCGGGACGTCCGTGAGCGGCAAGGCGGTCGCGATCGTGCGGCTCGACCGGTTCGACGGCGGCGAGATCACCGTCGACGGTAAGCCAGTGACGGTCGCCCTGCCCCCATGGGCGACGTACCGGCTTGGGGAATCAGCGGCGGCTGACTAGCTTCGCCTCCTTCCCCGGGGGGCAGATGGCGCGCAACAGTACCAGAGCCTGGCAACGCATGCTGAGCGGGCGGCGGCTCGACATCCTCGACCCCTCGCCGGTCGACGTCGAGCTCACCGATATCGCGCATGGGCTCGCTCGCGTGGCGCGCTGGAACGGGCAGACGGGTGGCGATTATCCGTTCTCCGTGGCGCAGCATTCGGTGTTCGTGCTCGAAATCTTCACGGCGATGCTGCCCGAGGCGGGGCCGCGCGAGCGGCTCTACGCGCTGCTGCACGATGCGCCGGAATATGTGATGGGCGACATCATCTCGCCGTTCAAGGCGGCGATGGGCGGCAACTACAAGGAGGTCGAGAACCGGCTGCTGAGCGCGGTCCACCTCCATTTCGCGCTCAACGCGACCGCCCCCGCGGCGGTGCAGAGGATCATCAAGAAGGCGGACCGGGAGGCGGCCTACCACGAGGCCGTCAACCTGGCCGGATTTGCAGTGGACGAGGCCCGGCGGTTTTTCGGCGAGCCAACGCTGCCGGCCTTCGAGCTCGAGCGATTCGACCAGCTCATCCGGCCATGGCCGACGCGAGAGGCGCATGATCGGTTCGTCGATGCGGTCGATATGCTGGCGACGGCGATCCACAGCTCATCGTGAAGTTAAGGTAAACGCCTGTTCCATTTTGACGCAATCTGACCCTCATGGTTGATGGCGGGTTAACGACCGCCAAACCGCCGGAGGGCCCGATGACCGACTATGTCCGAATGATCGCCTGGGGTGGCGCTGCGGGCGCAATCCTGGGTGCAGCGGTGTTTGCGCCGGCGGCGCTGAGCGCAGCCGCGGACGAGCCGGTGAAGGTCGTCGCTGCGACGGTCGAGCAGTTGTTCTCGAAGGACACGATCGATCCCAAGGTCTTCCGGCGCTACGACATCACGCTCGACGACTCGGTCTCGACCGAGGTGCAGAGCGTGCGAACGGTGACCAAGATCGGATTTGGGCGGATGTCGACGGTGTCGATCGTCACGACGCCGACGGGCACCTATTCGAGCGATGGCCTGCTGTCACCGCATGTGCGCTACCCGGGCATCGAAGTCAGCGCGAAGCGGCGTCCGGTCGTCGAACTCTGGTCGTCGGACAGGGGTGGACGCTGGCTCAGCATCACCAACGGCTCATTCACGACCATCCAGTACGTGACGAACCCGGCCACGCGCACCTAGGCGCGCTTGAACTGATAGAAGATGTGGTGGCCGATCTTGGTGTTGCGCTTGAGACGCGGCGCCCAGTGGGGATAGACGTAGGTCGCGTGATAGTGCGTCGATTTGCCGACCTCGGTGACATAGAGCGTGCCGTTGATCACGCCCCTGGCGATTTCCTCGGCCTGCGCCCAGGCCTTCTTTTCCGTCACACGCTCGGGAATGCCGTCGCAGGCGAATGAGAACTGGCATGCATTGCGCATGTGCTCGTTCTGGAAGACGACGTTGCAGATGGTCTGGGGATAGAGGCGGTGCGCGAGGCGGTTCATGACCACCTGCCCCACCGCCACCTGTCCGCGATAGGATTCGCTGCGCGCTTCGAAATAGATCGCGGTCGCCATGCACCAGAGCTCCTTCTCGGAGACGGCCTTGCCGTTCTTGTCGACGAGCTTGTCGAAATCGGTGGCGGGCGTGTTCTCGCGGGCATAAGCGAGCGTGGGGGGGAGCGCGGCCGGCATCACCGGCATCGGCACGACCTGGTCGATCGCATCGAGGGCCGCGCTGCTCGCAGCGGAGACGGAGCCGGTGGTGAGAGGATCGATGCTCGCGACCTCGACGGTGTCCGGCGAGGCGGTCGAGGGCACTGCGTCCTTGGGACGGCGCGCTTCGGCCAACTGGGCCCACACGGCCTGGAAACCACCCGAGACCGTGACGCCATCGGGGGTGAGGCGCGCGCGATTGACCTTCTCGGCGCGATTGGGGCCCGAGAAAAATCCCGTGCTGAAGAGCGCCCGCACCGAGCCCACGATCACCACGTCGTCGCCATTGCGTTCGAGGCGGGCGCTGGGACCGGCAGCGATCGCGAGACCCTCGCCATGGTCGGGCGTGTTGGCGCTGCCGATCAGCAGGGGATAGAGCAGGACCGACAGCGCGAACGAGGCGATGGCGCCAGCGCGGCTGTGCGGGGGACGGGCCCAGGACTGGATGAAACCGGACAGGCCCATCGAACGCGGAACTACTCGCTACGCAACGCCACAACAATCGACGCTTCGGCATCATGTTGCGCAAATGCCGACAATTCCGATCATGCGGGATTAGGGTTATCGGGGCGTAAACCCGATGCACTTTGCGGCGGCGACGCGGCGCGATGGTTAATCGGCGGCCTGGGCGAGGGCCAGCCGGGCCACCGGAACCCGGTAAGGCGAGCAGCTCACATAGTCGACACCCAGAGTGGCAAAGAAGTGCAGCGAGGCGGGGTCGCCGGCGTGTTCGCCACAGATGCCGATCTGGAGCGCGGGGTTGACGGCGCGGCCGCGAGAGATGGCGGTCGCGATGAGCTCGCCCACTCCCTTCTGGTCGAGCGTCACGAAAGGATCGACCTCGTAGAGGCCCTTTCGCTGATAGGCCGCGAGGAACGTGGGAGCATCGTCGCGGCTGATGCCGTAAGTGGTCTGCGTGAGGTCGTTGGTGCCGAAGGAGAAGAAGTCGACGTGCCTGGCGATGTCGGCGGCTCGCAACGCGGCGCGCGGGAGTTCGATCATCGTGCCGAAGGCAAAGCGCTGGCGCGCCACCGGCGGCAGCGCCGCGGCCTCCACGAGCTCCATCACACGCTCGCGGATCCACAGCACCTCATGGGCGGTGGAGACGAACGGCACCATGATTTCGAGCGCCACCGGATCGCCGCCGTTCTCCATCGCTGCCCGCACGCCGGCGAGCAGCGATTGCACCTGCATTTCGAGAATTTCGGGATAAGTCACCGCGAGGCGCACACCGCGATGGCCCAGCATGGGGTTGATTTCGGAGATGCGCTCGAGCCGCAGCCGCAGGGCGCGCGAGGCAAGGCCCAGCGAGCGTGCTGTCTCCTCGATGTCATCGTCCGTACGCGGCAGGAATTCGTGCAGCGGCGGATCGA
This sequence comes from Hyphomicrobiales bacterium, assembly GCA_044506585.1. Lineage (GTDB taxonomy): Bacteria > Pseudomonadota > Alphaproteobacteria > Rhizobiales > Devosiaceae > Devosia_A. Next base: position 14,244 of record JBIQKK010000002.1, on the reverse strand, counting down.
ACAGGCGCACCGTGACGGGGCGGCCGGCCATGGTGGTGAAGATCTGCGAGTAGTCGCCGGTCTGGAAATCGATCAGCCCGCGCAGGGCGGCACGCCGGTCCGCTTCGTCTTCGCTGAGGATCAGGCGGCGCAGGGCCACCAGGCGTTCGCGCGAAAAGAACATGTGCTCCGAGCGCGCGAGGCCGATCCCTTCGGCGCCGAAGCTCAGCGCCGTGGTCGTCGCCTCGATCGTCTCGGCATTGGCGCGCACCTGAATGCGGCGGGTGGCATCCGACCAGCCGAGAAGCTGGCCGAGCGCACCGCCGATCTTGGGCCGGCTCAGCGGCAGCACGCCCGCATAGACGGAGCCGTCGCTGCCATCGATGGTGATGCGATCGCCGGCCCTCAGGGTCATATCGCCGATCTGACACGACTGCTCGGCCGGATCGACGGCGAGAGTGCGAACGCCGGCGACGCACGGCTTGCCGGTAATGCGTGCGATCACCCCGGCATGGCTGGTCATGCCGCCGCGCGCAGTGAGGATGCCGGTCGCTGCCTTCATGCCATCGATGTCGGCGGGGCCGGTTTCGTTGACGACGAGGATGCAGTGGCGGCCGCGTGCCTTGTAGCGGGCGGCGTCTTCGGCGGTGAAGACGATGTAGCCGCTGGCGGCGCCGGGCGACACTCCGAGTCCCCCTGCGATCGATTCCTGCGCATGGCCGGAACGGATGCTGGGGTGCAGCAAGGCGGTCAGGCGATTGGGGTTGATCCCGGCGACGGCCTGCTCTTCGGTCCACACTCCCTGCGCCACGCGATCCGTCGCGGCCTCGAGCTCGGCCACCGGCGAAGCGATGTAGGGCCGCGCCGACAGGAAGGTGAGGCTTCCCTTCTCCACGGCGACGGTGATGCACATGTGCCGGCCGGCGATGCGATCGAGAACTTCGCTCAGTTCTGCGGCCTCGGGCGCGAGCGGCACGGCGCCGCCCGGCAGTGGTGCGGGCCCGGGGCTGCCGCTCTGGGCATCGCGCGACAGGAAAGTGAGGATCTCGCCCTGCGCCAGTGCCTGGACGAGCACGGCAGAGCCTGCATCGGAGTCGCCATAGGAGGCGAATGCCGAGTCGATCGCCCGTGCCAGCGGCCGGGTGGGATCGACCGCTTCCGCTTCGGTCGTGGGAGCCGGGATACTCAGCCGCGCCGGCTGGCGGCCTGCGATGGCGCGATGGGCGGCCGTCCGCACCACCAGTGCGGGGGGACGTCCATCCGGGCCTACAAGGCGGAACAGGGTTGCGACCCAGTGCGCGCGCAGGCGGCCCTCACGATGCCGCCGCTCGTTCTGAAGCGCATCCCAGGCGGCACGGGTGACGAGGATCGTGGGGACCGTGGGGAGGCCAGCTTCCCACACAGCCCGGATCCAGGTGGCCTTGCCCGGCAGCAGGGCGCGCTGGGCGTCCGACAGGTTCGCGTTGCCGCTCGACGGCGCCACCGCAAACATTTCGAGAGCGACGCTCACCGGGCAATCCCTTGAATCGGCTGGACTCCTATTGTGCCTGCGGCCTTGGCGCGCCGCAACGGGCCTTGACTTGGGGTACGCCAGAAAGCATCTGCGTGGATATGACCAAGCCAAAGCTCGATATCACGCTTTGCGCCCCGCGCGGGTTCTGCGCCGGGGTGGATCGCGCGATCCAGATCGTCGAGCTGGCGCTCGAGAAATACGGCGCTCCGGTCTATGTGCGGCATGCGATCGTGCATAACAAATATGTGGTCGATGGATTGCGGCAGAAGGGTGCCGTGTTCGTCGAAGAGCTGGACGAAATTCCGCCCGGCGAAGCCCCGGTCGTGTTCTCTGCCCACGGTGTCCCCAAGGCAGTGCCCGCGGACGCGCAGGCGCGCAACATGTTCTTCCTCGATGCGACCTGCCCCTTGGTGAACAAGGTCCATATCGAGGCCAACCGGCATTTCAGCGAAGGCCGCGAGATCATCCTCATCGGCCATGCCGGCCATGTCGAGGTGATCGGAACGATGGGGCAGTTGCCCGACGGCGCCATCACGCTGGTGCAGACGGTCGAGGATGCCGAAGCGTTCGTGCCGCGCGATCCGGACAAGCTGGCCTATGTGACGCAAAC
>JBIQKK010000002.1:9120-12042 GCA_044506585.1 Hyphomicrobiales bacterium | reverse complement strand
ATGCCGAAGCGTTCGTGCCGCGCGATCCGGACAAGCTGGCCTATGTGACGCAAACCACGCTCAGCGTCGACGACACGTCGGCAATTGTCGACGTACTGCGCCAGAGGTTCCCCAGCATCGCCCTGCCCCACAAGGAAGACATCTGCTATGCGACCACCAACCGGCAGGAAGCGGTCAAGAAGGTCGCCCCTACGGTCGATGCAATGGTGGTCGTCGGCGCCCCCGAGAGCTCGAACTCGGTGCGGCTTGTCGAAGTCGCGATGCGCGCCGGCTGCCCGCGCGCCGTGTTGGTGGAGCGCGCTCAAACGATCGACTGGGCCCGGTTCGAGGGCATAGCTTCGCTCGGCATCACTGCCGGCGCATCGGCGCCCGAGACGCTGGTCGATGAAGTGATCGACGCGTTCGCCGAGCGGTTCGACATCAATGTGCGAGCGCATGGAGCGGGACGCGAGACGATCGTCTTCAACCTGCCGCGCGAGCTGCGCGTCGCATGAGTGCGCTCGACCTGTTCGAAACCGACAGGCTGGTCCTGTCGGGCTGGCGGCGTGACCAGATCGATGACCTCGTGCGGCTGCATGGCGACCCGGTCGTCGCGCGCTACCTGAAGCCGCACGGCAAGCCGTGGTCCATGGCCGAGATGGAAGCAGCGCTCGATGAATGGATCGCGCTGTTCGAGACGCGGCGTCTGGGCAAGATGCGTGTCACGCGGAAGTCGGACGGCGTGCTGGTGGGGCGCTGCGGCTTCGGTGTCTACGGGCCCAATGCGGAGCCCGAACTGGGCTATTCGCTGTTCCCCGAATTCTGGGGCCAGGGGTATGCCGTGGAGGCCGCCATCGGCATGCGCGACTGGATCTTCCAGGAGACCGATGCGCCGTTCTTCTGGGGCTCGGCGGATACCCGCAATGAACCCTCGCTGCGCATTCTTCGTGGGATCGGTCTGGTGGAGACACACCAGGAGCCCGAGGACGATCGCATGCTGCAGTTCCACCGGCTGACGAGAGACCAATGGCTGGCGATGCGGTGATCATCCACACCGATGGCGCCTGCTCGGGCAATCCCGGGCCGGGCGGCTGGGGCGCCGTGCTGCAGTATGGAACGACGGTCAAGGAACTGAAGGGCGGCGCACCGCTCACGACCAACAACCAGATGGAACTTACCGCGGCGATCGAAGCGCTGAATGCGCTTAAGCGGCCATGCGCAGTCGAGCTTCACACGGACAGCAACTACGTGAAGGACGGCCTCACGAAATGGATCCACGGCTGGAAGCGGAACGGCTGGCGGACCGCGGACAAAAAGCCGGTCAAGAATGCCGAGCTGTGGCAGGCACTCGACACCGCCGTGCAGCGGCACACCATCAACTGGCACTGGGTCAAAGGCCACGCAGGTGACGAGATGAACGAGCGGGCCGATCAGCTCGCCAATGAGGGCATGGCGCCGTTCAAGCCAAAGCGCCGCAAACCGGACGTGTTGGTCCCGCCGATTTGATTTGATCCCGTGGCGCGTGGCGCGTTGACTCCCGCTTGTGCGCCGCCTGCTCCCCCTTGTGTTGCTGCTCCCCTCCCCTGCATTGGCCCAGTTTCCGCCGCCGGGGGTGTACGATTGCGCGGATGCGAACGGCACGAGGCTCGGTGCGCTGAGCCTGCTGGTCGCCGGGGACTATGAGTGGGAGGCCAACGGCGCGAAGGCGACCGGGCAGATCGCGTCGGCCGGGACGAGTGTCGAGGCGCTCAGCGGCCCGCTCGCGGATGCACACTGGCGCGGAGAGTTCACGAGCAGCGATACCGGTGAAACGGTGTTCGTCTTCCGGACGGACACCGGCCAGGTGAGCTGCGGCCCCTAGAGGCGCTGGCGCTCACCCGGCGATTTTCGAGAAGTCGGCCACCAGATGCATGGTGTTGCGCAACGCTGCCAGCAGATGGAGGCGGTTGGCGCGAATGGACGCGTCAGGGTCGTTCACGAGCACCTTTTCGAAGAAGTCGTCCACCGGTGCCCGCAAGGTGGCCAGCGCCGCGATGGCACCGCGATAGTCGTTGGCGCGGGCCTTGGCCGCTGCATCGGCATCCACGGACTTGATGGCACTCGCCAGCGCGATCTCTTCGGGCATCGTGAATCTGGACTGGTCGGAGACGGCGTCGTAACTCCTGCCGTCCTTCTTCTCCTCGGCCGCGAGGATATTGGCGGCGCGCCGGTAGCCGGCGAGCAGGTTCTTGCCATCGGCGGAATCGAGCAGCGCCGACAGTGCCTCGACGCGGCGCGTGATCTCGAGGATGTCGCTGCTGTCGGCAGTCAGGACCGCGTCCACCAGGTCATGGCGGGCGCCCGCCTCGCGCAGCGAGACCTTGAGACGATCGTGGAAGAAGCCCAGTAGGTCCGGCTCGACGTCAAGCGGAAAGCTCAGCTGATTGTCCGTGACGATGCGGATCACGCCCAGGGCCGCACGTCGAAGCGCGAAGGGGTCGCGGGAGCCGGTCGGCTTTTCGTCGATGGCCCAGAAGCCGGTGAGGAGGTCGAGCTTGTCGGCGAGGGCTACGGCGATGGCGACGGGCTCGGCCGGCACCTTGTCTGTCGGGCCAAGCGGCTTGTAGTGGTCGGCGACTGCATTGGCGACTTCGGGTTTTTCGCCCTGGGCCAGTGCGTAATAGCGGCCCATGATCCCCTGCAGCTCGGGGAACTCACCAACCATGCCGGTCGTGAGGTCGGCCTTTGCCAGCATCGCGGCGCGCTTGGCCTGCTCGACGTCCGCACCGACTTTCGGCGCGATCTCTGCGGCCAGCTTGACCAGCCGCTCCACACGCTGGAACTGCGTCCCGAGTTTGGCGTGGAACACGGACTCCTCGAGCTTGGGCAGGCCGTGTTCCAGCGGGAGCTTGAGATCGGTCTCGTAAAAGAACTTCGCATCGGACAGGCGGGCGCGGATAACAC
>JBIQKK010000002.1:4884-9020 GCA_044506585.1 Hyphomicrobiales bacterium | reverse complement strand
TTGAGATCGGTCTCGTAAAAGAACTTCGCATCGGACAGGCGGGCGCGGATAACACGCTCGTTGCCGGCGACGATGGTGACGCCCTGGTCCGTCGCGAGGTTGTTGGAGACCAGCAGGAAGCGGTTGGTCAGCTTGCCCTTGCTGTCGCGCAGGCAGAAGCATTTCTGGTTGGCCCGGATGGTCGCGATGATCACTTCCTCGGGGACGCTGAGGAAACTCTCGTCGAACGAGCCCATCATGACCACGGGCCACTCGACGAGCCCGGCGACCTCTTCGAGCAGCCCTTCATCGTGGATAACACCCAGACCCTGCGCGAAAGCCAGATTGTCCGCGTCGGCGCGGATGATGTCCTTACGCCGGTCGATATCGAGAACCACCTTGGCGCGCTCGAGCGAGCTCACATAGTCGTCGAAGCGGCGCACTTTGATCGCCTGCGGCGCGAGGAAGCGGTGACCGTAGGTCGTCTGGCCGGACACCACCGTGTTGGCGGAGAAATCGATCACGATGGGTTCGTCATTCTCGCTGCCGAACGTCGCGGTGATGGCGCGGATCGGGCGTACCCAGGTGAGCCCCCCGTGACCCCATTGCATCGATTTGGGCCAGCCAAAACCGGAAATGATCCGAGGCAGGATCTCTGCAAGGAGGGTTGGCGCGGCCTCGCCCTTCTTGTCGACATGGGCGACGTAGTACTCGCCCTTTTTGGGATCGGACTCGATCCTGGCGTCCGAGATCGACGCAAGGCCCGCAGCCTTCAGGAAGCCGTCGATGGCCTGCTGCGGCGCGCCGACGCGCGGCCCCTTCTTCTCCTCTCGAAGGTCCGGCGAGCGAGCCGGAATCCCCGCCACCGTCAGCGCGAGCCGGCGCGGCGTGACGAAGGCGCGCGCCCCTTCGTAGAGCAGGCCTGCCTCGACCAGCGCGTCCGTCACCGCTTTCTTGAGATCCTCCGCCGCCTTGCGCTGGAAGCGGGCGGGGATTTCCTCGGAGAAGATTTCGAGCAGGAGTTCAGGCATTTTCGGTCCGGACTTGAAGGCGCGCGAGGGTTACCAAGGGGCCGCCCGAATGTCCATTGATGCGGCGGCCCGCGGTCCGTCCGGTTACGGCGGAACCGACAAAAACGGCGGCACGAGAGCCGCCGTAGGTTGGAGGTCAGTGCAGGAACAGTTCAGGCGACGACGCGCTCACCGGACGTTTTGCGGCGGAAGGCGTGGCTGCGCCAGAGTTCGAAGATGCCGCTGGCCTCTTCCTGGCTCAGGGCTTCGAACCGGTTTCGGATATTTGTCTTGTCGTCCTCAGTCGGCAGGTCGCGCCACGGCAGCGAAACGAAAAGCGCACTGAACAGATCGGGCGAGATGCCAAGGGCGCGCAGCGCCACTGTCGTGGCGACATAGTCCTGCATCGCCAGCCATTTGACGAAGACTTCCGGCGACAGTTCGAGCAACACGGTCAACGCCGCGGCGGAGTGATGCCCGTAGCCGAAGCGCGCGAAGCGCATCAATGCGCGCTCGTCGAGCTGGCGTCGGTCCGCCAGGGCCTTGACCTGGTTGTAGGCGACCTTCCACTCCTGAGCGGAAAATCCCGCGCGATTGCGCATGCGGTTGTAGACGACCGCGTTGACCTTTCCGGCGGTCACCGGGTCGAGCGGCCGGCCCTGCGATCCCAGACTGTCGAGAACTTTCTGGCCCGCCTGTCCGATCTCATCGCGCAGGGAGTTCCAGTCGATGTCGGCGCGGCCGCGCAGATCTGTTGCGAGTGCAGTGTCGCTCGACGCGCGCGCCACGAGCTTTTGCAGCGCCTGCTTGCCGAGCTCAGCTTTGTCGTTGCGGACGAGGCGCACCACGGACGGCCCGGCGCCATGTTCGACGATCGCGTCGCCGACACGCTCGGGCACATTGTTGCGGCCGGCAATCGCGATGCGATGCTCTTCGGACTGGTTCGTGACGATATCGATCAGATCGTCGTCGGACAGGACGTTGGAGAATTCGAGCAGCGGAGCGGCGACTTCGATCGAGTCGTTGGCGAGCTTGGACACCACATTCCCCGGCGCCCGCTCCAGCGGGGCAAGAAGCTTGGCCACATGGGTACGCGCCTCGACCTCGACGAGTTCTGCGAGTTGGCACAGCACCTCGTCGTACTGGGCGACCTGCTCGTCGTCGCAGCGGTCCGAGACGAACGAATAGAGCTGAGCCATGTTGCGGAATAGCTGATCGCGCTCGAGGATGTTGGCATCGCCGTTGAGCACGCGGAACGTCGAAAAGGCGCGCTGCCCTTCTTCCATTTCTTGCTGCATATCACTCCCCGGGCTTCTGCCTGTCGGGGCAGACTGGCACGTGGCGAAAGTGCGGCGGCTGAAGGGCAAGCGCCGGAATTGATTCAAATTGGGTGTATTCGGGCAAGGTGCGCGGCCCTCGTCCGCACGTGCGCAGGGCCCGTCTCAAGCCGCCGCGCGGGGCCGCCTCAGGAAGGAATCCGCAGTGTAGATGGCCAGCGAAAGCCAGATCAGCCCGAAGCTGAGCAGCCGCGTGGCGTTAATAGGTTCGCCGAACGCAGTAATTGCGAGCACGAAGGCGATCGAGGGCGCGAGGTATTGCAGCATGCCGATGGTGGTGAGGCGCAGCCGCTGGACGGCATAGGCGAACAGCAGCAGCGGCAGCGCCGTGGCCGGGCCGGTCAGGAGCAGCAGGCCCAGCATTGCCGGGTCACCGTGGACGCCGATCCCGCCATCGCGAACGAAGGTGAAAATGAGGTAGGCCAGCGCCAGGGGTGCAAGGACCAGCGTCTCGACGAACAGGCCTGTGGCTGAGCCCACCTTCGCTGTTTTGCGAAAATAGCCGTAAAAACCGAAGCTTAGCGCGAGGCCGAGGGCGACCCAGGGGATGCGGCCGAGGCCCAGGGCCTGGACGATGATGGCGATGCAGGCAACGGCGATGGCAACGGTCTGCCAGCGGTTCTGGCGCTCGCCCAGGAGCGCCATGCCGATCGCGACGTTGACTAAGGGGTTGATAAAATAGCCAAAACTGGTCTCGAGCACCTGGTTGGTTTCGACGGCCCAGACGAAGATGAGCCAGTTGGCGGCGAGGAGGACGGCCGAAATCACCATGGATTTCAGCGTGGCGCGGTCGAGGATTGCCACGGTCACGTCAGCGGTGCGGCGGCGAATGAGGAGGAGCAGGCCGACAAACAGCAGCGAGCAGATGGTGCGGTCGGCAACGATGGTGACCGAGCCGGCGGCCTTCACGAAATAAAACAGGAGCGGCAGGAAGCCCCACAGCAGGTAGCACAGCAGGCCCACGAGAAGGCCTTCGCGCTGGTCGCCGGCAGACGGGGCGGGACGGGGGATGGGCTCGGAAACGGTGGCCAATATAATCTAATCCGCGGGAGGGGCCGCGGTCCTTTGTCTCCCCTCTAGCAACCGCGCGCGAGGGCGACCAATCATTCTTTTTGATCGGCCGCCGGTTTCGGCCCGGTGGATGGCACCAAAGCGCGGCGGCCTGCGTTCATCTTTCGTCAAGCAAAGGAGCGCCCCCATGAAGCCGACCATCACCTGGATCGTGATCGCCGACGGAGACCAAGCCAAGGTGTTCGAACATGAAGGCCCGGGAAAGGGCCTGCGCCCGATCAAGGAGCTGCAGTTCGAACAGGAGCGCCTCAAGGCGTCCGAGATCATGGCCGACAAACCCGGCCGCGCCGGAGCGGGCACCGCCCCCGGCTCGAAGGCCGCGATGGAATATCGCAGCGACCCCGTGCATGTGCGCGAACGGCGGTTCGTCGAGAAGCTGGCCGAGGTGCTCAACGAAAAGCACGAGGCGGGCAAGTTCGACCGGCTGGTGATCGCAGCGGCGCCGACCGCGCTGGGCGACATCCGCCCTGCCCTCTCGGACCAGGTGCGCGACAAGATCCTCGCCGAGATGCCCAAGGACCTGACGAACGTGCCCATGCCGAAACTGGCGGCGCATTTCGATGGCCTGATCGCGGTGTAGCGGCCGAAAGGCGCAATTGCACACAATCGGATAACGGGATCGGCATCGCTCCCGTGCGAGGCTGAAGGCGTATCCGTTTGTGGGCGCAATGGCACTGGACGTCCCATCGCTGATGTTCGCCAATGCGTTCGTGGCTCTGATGAGCGCGGCGCTGCTGAC
>JBIQKK010000002.1:0-4784 GCA_044506585.1 Hyphomicrobiales bacterium | reverse complement strand
CATCGCTGATGTTCGCCAATGCGTTCGTGGCTCTGATGAGCGCGGCGCTGCTGACCCTCGCGTGGTCGGCGTATCGCGACATGCGGCCGGTCCTGTGGTGGGCGGCGGGCAATCTGGTGCAGGCGCCCGGCATCCTGCTGATCGCGATGGGCGGCACCGGTGCGGGCACGCCGCTGATCCTTGCCGGGCTCGTCTGTGCGGTGACCTGCACCAGTCTGATCTGGCATGCGGCCCGCCTGATCGAAGGCCACCAGCCGCGGTATCTCCTGGTCGTCGCCGGACCGGCACTGGCGACGCTCGCGGCACTGGTTCCGGCGTCGCTGACCGGCGGGCTCCTGCCGCCGCTCTTCGCGGTCGGTGCGCAGATGGTGTACCTGGTCTCGGCCGCCTGGATCGTCGCCCGGTCGCCGCACCGGCTCGGCACGCGCTGGCCCCTGACGCTGCTGCTTGCCGGACATGCCGCGGCGCTGCTGGTCCCGGCCATCGCGGTGGCGACCGGCAGCGATCTCGCGCTGCGCTCGGCAGGGGCGTGGCTGGACCTGCTCAATATCGAAAGCCTGGTGTTCCTGATCGGCTCTACAGTGTTCGTGGTTGCGGGCATCCGGGAATTCCACGAGGTGCGGCAACGGCGCACGGCGACCCTCGACGCGCTCACGCAGGTCTATAACCGGGGCACCCTGCTCGCCCTCGCCGAGCGGATCGCCGACCGGAGCCGGCGGGACAATTTGCCGATGTCGCTGGTGATGCTCGACCTCGACCGCTTCAAGACCATCAACGACAGCTTCGGGCACGCGATGGGGGACCAGGTGCTGGCCGTCTTTGCCGAAAGCGCGCGGCAGGATGTGCGGAGCGCCGACCTGCTCGGCCGGCTGGGCGGCGAGGAATTCGCCGTCGTCCTGGCCGACACCGACGGCGACACCGCAAGCGCCATCGCCGAGCGCATCCGGGAGAGCTTCGAGCGGCGCGCCCGGACGGTGGGCGGCTTTGCCGTCAACGCCACCGTGAGCGCGGGCGTCGCATCGGCAGCAGGCGCCGGCGCGACCCTCGCAACGCTGATGCGCGAGGCGGACGCTGCGCTTTACGACGCCAAGGCGACGGGACGGAACAAGGTGGTGCTGGCGGGCGCGCCGAAACCGGCCGATGGCGCTTCGGCCATCCAGGTCGCCTAGCTGCCGGACCGATCGATTCATTTGTAAGCACCCGCCTTACCGGATGGAGAGGCGCGCCATGCGATGAGGAGGCTCCACGCATTTTCGAGCGGAGCCGCACATGACCATCGACATCCCCACCGTGGTCCTTGCCGTGTCCTTTCTCCAGCTGCTCTGCGGCGCCGCGCTGCTCTATGCCTTCTTCGCCTATCGCGATGCGCCCGCCGCCGCCTGGTGGGGCGCCTCGCACATCGTGCTGGCTGCGGGTGTGCTGGTCTCGATGACCGGCGCGAGCACCGGCAGCGACTGGATCACGGCCACGGCGTTCGTGCTGTTCCTCACCTGCGCGGCGCTGCAATGGCATGGCACGCGGCTGCTGACGGGCGCGCCGGTGAGCGTGCCGCTGATGGTCGCGGGCCCGGTGCTGATCGCGGCGGTGAACCTCGTGCCCGCCGGCGACGCGCTGCCGATCGTGCGCGGCATCAGCGCCGCGGTGCTCAACATCGCCTATTTCGGCGCCTCGCTCTACGCGCTGCTCAAGCCCAGGAGCGAAAAGCTGCGCGCCTATATGCCGCTCGCGATCCTGTTCGTTGCCAACATCATCGCGATGCTGCTGGCGCCCTTCGGGGGCCTGGGCAGCACGGAGGCGGGCCTGCCGCCGCTCAACAGCCTGCCGGGCCTCCTCCATATGGAGGGCCAGCTGTTCGTCCTCGGCACGACCATCTTCGTGATCGCGGCGCTGCGCGAGCGCAAGGAAATGACCGAGCGCACCGCCTCGGCCACCGATGCGCTGACCGGCCTCGCCAACCGGCGCGGCTTCTTCGAAAAGGGCGAAGCGCTGATCGGCAAGTGCGTCGCCGAGGGCAAGCCCGTGGGCGTGATCGCGATCGACCTCGACCACTTCAAGGGCATCAATGACGGCTACGGCCACGCGGCGGGCGACGCGGTGCTGCGGCTCTTCGCGCAGGTGGCGCGCAAATCGCTCAAGGCCAACGACCTCGTCGCGCGCATCGGCGGCGAGGAATTCGCGGCCCTCCTCCACGGCAGCGACATCGAAGCGACGTTCGCCGTGGCCGAGCGGATGCGAAAGGCGTTCCAGGCCGAAGCCGCCTTCGTCGAGGGCCTCCCCGTCAAGGCGACGCTCTGCGCGGGCGTTGCGGGCGCGAGCGCCGCGGTGTCGCTCGACTCGCTGATGAAGGACGCCGACATCGCGCTCTACCGCGCCAAGCAGAACGGCCGGAACCGGGTCGAGGGCCCCCAGCTGCCGGCCGCGGCTCCGGGCCGGATCGCGCGGGTGGCTTAGGGCTAGCGGGCGCAACGGCTGGCACCGGAGCGCGGGCCCCGCCCCTCACCCTCCCGTCACCTTCGGCAGGCCCGGCATCACGTGTGCCCTCTCCCCTCACGGGGCGAGGGGACGCGGGGGGTCGTGGGTTGGGCAGCGCGGGTCGCCTCAGGGGTGTCAGCGCCGGTAGATCTCGCGGCGGTTGCCGATGGCGAGCACGAGCACGACGAGCTCGCCATCCTCGATCCGGACGATGATGCGGATATCGCCGACGCGGTAGCGCCAGGTGCCGGCGTATTCGCCCTGCAGCGCTTTACCCAATGTGCGTGGATCGTCGAGCGGGCGGATGCGGTCATTGAGGAAGCGGAGGACGCGTGCGCGGTCGGTGCTGCCGAGCTTGCCGAAGTCCTTGTCGGCACGCGGCGTGAACCGGACCGTCCAGCCCACCTACGGGTTGGCCTTCAGGTCGTCAGCGTATTTTTCCAACATCTCTTCGAGCGAGATGCGCTCGCCATTGTCGGCGCGGATGCGCTCGTCGGCGAGATGGGCGTCCTCCAGGTCCTCGAGGTGTTCGAGGATCGCCACGCGGGCGTAATAGCTCTTGCTGCGCCCGGTTCGCTTGGCGAGGGCGTCGAGGCGGGCTTCGATGTCAGGGGGGAGGCGTAGGGCGAGCATGGTGGGTGTCTCCGCAGTGCTATACATGTATAGCCACTCCTCTTGTGGTCAACAAGGTGTCTAGACGTCGGCCGTTCCTATGAAGTAGTCTGACGTTGGTGACTCGGATGAGCGCCGGAATTGAAACCAGGACTGGTTTCGGCACATCGACAGATCCCGGATGGGTGACGCTGACGCGTCCGAACCGGTCCTCATCCATATGAGGATCGAAGATGACTTCACAAGTTATCCTAAAAATCGAACAGCTTAGCGAGCAGGTGTACGGTCCTGTTCGCAAGATGGTTGGCCTTTTGGGCCCGAAGGCATTCTGCCACCTAATCGACGTTGCTGACCTATCCGCCAATCCCCGATCGGCGAAGAAGGGATCGGTGACGCAAGACATAGAACACAGCCTTCGTCTGACACCCGAGTTGTTCCCAGCGAAAACAAAAGGCCTCCTGCTCGCTTCTTCGTCTTACAAGGAACTCGAGCGCCAGCGTGTTCAACTTACCTTCGAAGACACGGACACCGAGGGGCTTCTAGACGGTGGCCACAACGCGCTCGCCGGTGGTCGCCATGTCCTCAGAGAGGCCGGCGTGAGCGATACTGAGCTGAAGAAAATTAGCGACTGGGAGAAGTTCTCGGCTGCTTGGAAGGCCAACCGTCAGCTCGTGTCGCAAGTCGAGGATGTCCTCGACTTTCAGATGCCTGTGGAGATTCAAGTCCCGATCAGCATGACGGATAGCGCTGCTGTCGATGAGTTCAAGACGTCGCTTCTAGAAATTGGCGCCGCCCGCAACAACAACGTCCAGTTATCGGAAGAGACTAAGGCAAATAAGCTCGGTCTCTACGATGATCTCAAGGACTTGCTCCCAGGAGCACTCTCCGAGCGCGTCGAATGGAAGGCAAACGAGGGAGGTGAGATCAAGGTTCGCGAGATTGTGGCGCTGGCCTGGATTCCGCTGTCAAAGCTCTCGCTGCCTGATGGTATCCGCGTCAACCCCAACCAAATCTATCGCAACAAAGGCGTGTGCGTGGATGCCTTCAATCGTGTCCTTCGTCATGACGCAGTCTCTTCGACCGTTCAGGGCGGCTACGAGCACAAGCTCGAGAATGATAGCATCCGCTCAGCGCTGCGCATCACTGGCTCTATGCCGGAGATCTACGATGAGTTGATGGCTCGTTTCCCCGACGCCTACAACAAGGCGGGAGGGAGCTACGGACGCATCTCGGCGGTCAAAATCTTTGATCCTGAGAAAATCGGCGACAAGAATCCGAAGTACCTCCGTCGCCAACCGGAAACTCAGTTCTTCGGCCGTCCTATCGACTACACCTGCCCCGATGGCTTCTTAGTACCTTTCTTATACGGTATGCGCGCGCTTCTCACTGTTGACGATAGTGGCATCATCACTTGGAAGCGTGATCCGCTGGACTTTCTCTCCAAGTCGCTGGTGGAAGCGATGAAGAGCTACAAGCTTGTGCTTGAACTGGGCAGCTTCGATCCCCAAAAGGTGGGAAAGAATATCAGTGCGTATCAGTTCGCCGAAAGCGCTATCGCCGCGGTACTCCTAACCAACTAGCGGAGTTGCTGAGGGCGTGGCAGATGCTGCGCCCTCACCTCTCCAGCGGCTTATACGTTGCCCGTTTCGGGTTCACGCTGTCCGGGCCGAGCCGCCTGATCTTGTCCGCCTCGTAATCCG
>JBIQKK010000072.1:0-14330 GCA_044506585.1 Hyphomicrobiales bacterium | reverse complement strand
GACGCGCCGGACCAAGTCTGCATAGGTAAAGGGGCAGATCCGTCCGAGCCGAACCTCAAATCCCGCGCCCCGAGGCGCTTGCGTCTCTATTACCAAACCATATTCGAGGCGTATGCGCCTCGGGGCTCCGTCCACCTTCCCCGCAACCGGAGGCAACATGGCCGATGGACGATTTGGCACGCCTTGGCGTCGGCTCAGCCGCGCGGATGGGCCGCGCGATAGGCGTCGAGCAGCCGGTCCGTATCGAGCGCGGTATAGATTTGCGTGGTCGAGAGCGAGGCGTGTCCCAGCAGCTCCTGGATCGCGCGCAGATCGCCGCCGCGGCCCAGCAGGTGCGTTGCAAAGCTGTGGCGCAGCGCGTGCGGCGTTGCGCTCGGCGGCAGTCCGAGGGCGCTGCGCAATTGCTCCATCCGCTTCTGGATCAGCCGCGGCGAGAGGACACCGCCCTTGACGCCGCGAAACAGCGGCTGGCTCGGCGCCAGCGGAAACGGGCAGAGCCTCAGATAGGTCTCGATGCTCTCCCGCACGCTGTCGATCAGGGGCACCATGCGTGTCTTGCCGCCCTTGCCGGTGACCCGCAGCACCGGGCCTTCGAGGTCCACGCGACTCAGCGCCAGCGCCTCGGAGATACGCAGCCCCGCGCCATAGCAGAGCGAGATCACCGCCATGTCGCGCGCCGCGACCCATGGCCGGTCCTCGAGTTCATCGGTCGCTGCAATCGTCGCCTTGGCCTCGAGCACCGTCAGTGCCTTGGGCAGCCCCTTCCTGGCTTTCGGCGTGCGCACGATGTTGAGCGCTTCGGTCGACAGCGCGCCCTCGCGTTCGAGGAAGCGGAAGAAACTCTTGATCGCGCTCAGGCCACGCGCGAGCGACCGCGCTTCGACCCCCTCCTGCCGGCGCACGGCCATGAAGGCGCGGATGTCGGCGGCGCGCATGTCGCGCAGCATGGCGAGCGATACGGCTCCGCCGCTATGCGGGCCGAGGAAATTGAGGAACTGTCCGAGGTCGCGCTGGTAGGCCGCGATCGTGTTGGGGGCGAGGCGGCGCACGCTCTGCATGTCGCGCAGCCATCCCGCGACAAGGCCGTTGATCTCGGTGTCGGCGACAAGGGCGGTGGACATGCCTCGACACTAGGGGTTGCATGTGAAGGATGGGTTGAGGAGTCGAACGTGCCGATTGCGAACGTGACATTGCCCGGAGGCGAGACCGTTCCGGCGCTGGGGCAGGGCACCTGGAAGATGGGGGACCGGCGCAGCCACCGCGCCGGCGAGGTGCGCGCGCTGCAGCTCGGACTCGATCTGGGCATGACGCTCATCGACACGGCCGAAATGTATGCGGGCGGCGTCGCCGAGGAGATTACCGGCGAGGCGATCAGGGGCCGCCGCGACGAGGTGTTCCTCGTCAGCAAGGTGCTGCCCTCCAATGCCAGCCGTTCGGGCACCATCGCCGCGTGCGAGCGCAGCCTCGGGCGGCTGGGCGTCGAAACCATCGACCTTTACCTGCTGCACTGGCCGTCCAGCTATCCGGTGGCCGACACGATTGCCGGCTTCGAGGCGCTGCAGCAGGCGGGCAAGATCCGCCGCTGGGGCGTCTCCAATTTCGATGTGAGCGACATGGAGGAGGTGCTCGCAGTGGGCGGCAAGGACGTGGCGACCAACCAGGTCCTCTACAATTTGACCCGGCGCGGCATCGAATACGACCTCCTGCCCTGGCACACGGCGCGGGCCATCCCGATCATGGCCTATTCCCCGATCGAACAGGGCCGCCTCGCCAGTCACCGCGCCCTCGCCCAGATCGCCGCCCGGCATGAGGCGACCGCCGCACAGGTTGCGCTCGCCTGGGTGCTGACCCGGCCCGGCACCATCGCCATTCCCAAGGCCGGCAACGACGCCCATGTCCGGCAGAACCGCGCCGCCGCCGAGATCGCGCTGAGCCCGGACGATCTCGCCGCGCTCGACGCGGCCTTCCCGCCGCCGCGCCGCAAGTCCTCGCTGGAGATGATCTAGCGTCGCAGAATCAGCTTGCGCCGCCTATATCCGCCGTGAACAAAGCGTGGACGAATGAGCGAGCTGGGCGACATCGTTGCGGTGATGGTGAGCGTGTCCGTCGAGGGCCCGTACTCCTACCGCGTGCCGCGCGGCATGGACGTGACGCGCGGCTCGATCGTCGCCGTGCCGCTGGTCGGGCGGCTGACGCTGGGGGTCGTGTGGGGCGAGCCCAGGGACAATTACGCCCACAACCGCCTCAAGGACATCGAGATCGCCTACGACGTCCCGCCGCTCTCGGAGGAACTGCTCAAGACCGTCGACTGGGTGTCGCGCTACACGCTGGCGCCGCCGGGCCTCGTGCTGCGGGCGGTCCTTCGCTCGACCGAGGCGCTCGAGCCCGACCGGCCCGTCACCGCCTATCGCCGCACCGGCCACGAACCCGAGCGCATGACCCCGGCGCGGATTCGTGTGCTCGAAACCCTCGCCGACGGCGAAGCCTGGACCAGGACGTTGCTCGTCGGGACGAGCGGCGTCTCCCCTTCGGTGATCGAGGGGCTGGAGCGGGCCGGCGCGCTGGAGCGGCTCGAGATTCCCGCCCCGCCGGTCGCCCTGCCGCCCGATCCCGACGCCGATCCGCCCGCCCTGTCGGCGGAGCAGGCCGCGGCACTGGCCCAGATCCGGCAGATCGATCCCAGGCATTTCGGCGTGGCGCTGCTCGATGGCGTCACGGGCGGGGGCAAGACCGAGGTCTTCTTCGAGGCCGTCGCCGATACGTTGCGCGCGGGCCGGCAGGCCCTGATCCTGCTGCCCGAGATCGCGCTCACCGGCAGCTTCCTCGAACGCTTCGCCCGCCGTTTCGGCACGCGCCCCGCCGAGTGGCATTCGGACATGACGCCGGCGCAACGCACCCGCACCTGGCGCGGCATCAACGACGGCACGGTGCGCGCCGTCGTCGGGGCGCGCTCGGCGCTGTTTCTGCCCTTTCACGAACTCGGCCTGATCGTCCTCGATGAAGAGCATGACGGCGCCTACAAGCAATCGGATGGGCTCAACTATCACGCCCGTGACATGGCCGTGGTCCGGGCCCGCTTCGCCGATGCCCGCGTGATCCTCAGCTCGGCCACGCCCTCGGTCGAATCGCGCAACAACGCCAATGCGGGCCGCTATTCGCATGTGCTGCTGACCTCGCGCTTTGCTGCGCAGTCGCTGCCCGACATCACCGCCCTCGATATGCGCGAGGAGCCGCCCGAGAAGGGCCAGTGGATCGCGCCCCGGCTCGCCCGCGAAATCTTCGCCACGCTCGACCGGGGCGAACAGGCGCTGCTGTTCCTCAACCGCCGCGGCTACGCACCGCTGACCCTCTGCAGCGCCTGCGGCCACCAGTTCCAGTGCCCCGATTGCGACGCCTGGCTGGTGGAGCACCGCTTCCGCGGGGTGCTGATGTGCCACCATTGCGGGCACGAGCAACGCCGGCCCCGCATCTGTCCGGCATGCAACGCCGAGGACACGCTGATCCCCATCGGACCCGGCATCGAGCGCGTGGCCGAGGAGGCGGCCGAGCGTTTCCCCGACGCGCGCATCGTGATCCTCAGCTCCGACATGGGCTCGAACGCCCAGTTGCGCGAGCGCTTTGCCGAGATCGAGCGCGGCGAATACGATCTCATCATCGGGACGCAGCTGGTGGCCAAGGGCCATCATTTCGAGAAGCTGACGCTGGTCGGCGTGCTGGATGCCGATCTCGGCCTCGCCCATGGCGATCCCCGGGCGGCCGAAAAGACCTTCCAGATCCTGACGCAGGTCACCGGGCGGGCCGGCCGCGCCAGCAAGGCGGGGCGCGCCTTCCTCCAGACCTGGCATCCGAGCCATCCGGTGATGGAAGCGATGGTCAAGCAGGACCGCGAGGCCTTTTATGCCCACGAACTGGAGGTGCGCGAGGAGGGGCAATTGCCGCCTTTCGGCCGGCTCGCCGCGCTGATCGTGTCGGCCAGCGAGCACGACGACGCGATGGGCTTTGCCCGCAAGCTCCTCAGCGCAGCGCCGCAGGCGGACGGCCTGCGCCTTTTCGGTCCCGCCGACGCGCCGGTCGCCATGGTGCGGGGGCGCCACCGGGTCCGGCTGCTTGCCCAAAGTCCCAGGGATTTCGATCTCAGCGGCTATGTGCGTTTCTGGCTGACTTCGGCCGAGCGGGTCAGCGGCAATCTGCGCGTTCAGGTCGATATCGACCCCATGAGTTTCTATTGAGTCCGGGGGCGCTTCCATGCAGCGACAAATCGCGCCGAAAACCCCTGCCAGCGCTGCTTGCGCGCCCGCGAGACCGTGTGATAGAGGGGGCGCGATTTCGGGGGCAGGTGGGCGCTCCCGGGTGGCCCAGAACGCGCCGTTGCCCGAACTTTCGGGGCACTCAGAGCGCGACCAGCGACAGGGATGAAGCGGCATTGGCAGAGCAGAGTGGTGTGCTGACCCAGATCGCGCGGCCTTACGCGGCAGCGCTTTTTGATCTCGCCAAGTCCGAAGGCAGCCTCGACGCCGTCGAAACCGGCCTCGTCAATATCCAGAAACTGGCCGACGAGAGCGACGATTTCGCCCGCTTCCTGCGCTCCCCGGTCATCGCCGCGGACGCCAAGGCCGCCGCCGCGGATGCAATCCTCGGCAAGGCCAATGCCAACGCCACCGTGGCCAATTTCGTGAAGGTCGTCGCCCGCAACGGGCGCCTCTTCGCCCTGCCGGCGATCATCAAGGCCTTCCGCGCCCTTGCAGCCGAGGAGCGCGGCGAAGTTTCCGCCGACGTGACCTCCGCGGCCCCGCTTTCGAGCACCCAGCTCAAGACTCTCGCCGATACGCTCAAGCAGAAGATCGGCAAGACCGTCACCCTCACTGAACATGTCGATCCCAGCCTGATCGGCGGCCTTGTGGTCAAGGTCGGCTCGCAGATGATCGACAGCTCCCTCAAAACGAAACTGACTGCGATGAAGATCGCCATGAAAGAGGTCGGATAATGGACATCAAAGCCGCTGAAATCTCCGCGATCCTCAAGGACCAGATCAAGAATTTCGGCCAGGAAGCCGAAGTTTCCGAAGTCGGCCAGGTGCTGAGCGTCGGCGACGGCATTGCCCGCGTCTATGGCCTCGACAATGTGCAGGCCGGTGAGCTCGTCGAGTTCCCGGGCGGCATCAAGGGCATGGCGCTCAACCTCGAAACCGACAATGTCGGTGTGGTGATCTTCGGCGCCGACCGCGGCATCAAGGAAGGCGACACCGTCAAGCGGACCGGCTCGATCGTGGACACCCCCGTCGGCAAGGGCCTGCTCGGCCGCGTCGTCGATGCGCTGGGCAACCCCATCGACGGCAAGGGCCCGATCGAGGCCACCGAGCGCCGCCGGGTCGACGTCAAGGCCCCGGGCATCCTGCCGCGCAAGTCGGTGCACGAGCCGATGTCGACCGGCCTCAAGGCCATCGACGCGCTGATCCCGATCGGCCGCGGCCAGCGCGAGCTCATCATCGGCGACCGCCAGACCGGCAAGACCGCCGTGATCCTCGACACTTTCCTCAACCAGAAGCCCGCCCATGCGGCCGGCGCTTCGGAGACCGACAAGCTCTACTGCATCTACGTCGCCGTGGGCCAGAAGCGCTCGACCGTCGCGCAGTTCGTCAAGATCCTCGAGGACAATGGCGCGCTCGAATATTCGATCGTCGTCGCGGCCACCGCGTCCGACCCGGCCCCGATGCAGTTCCTTGCGCCCATGACCGGCGCGGCCATCGGCGAATACTTCCGCGACAACGGCATGCACGCCGTGATCGCCTTCGACGACCTGACCAAGCAGGCCGTTGCCTACCGTCAGATGTCGCTGCTGCTCCGCCGTCCGCCGGGCCGCGAAGCTTACCCGGGCGACGTGTTCTACCTGCACTCGCGTCTGCTCGAGCGCGCCGCCAAGCTCAACGAAGACCACGGGCTCGGTTCGCTCACCGCTCTGCCGGTGATCGAGACGCAGGCGAACGACGTGTCGGCCTACATTCCGACCAACGTGATTTCGATCACCGACGGCCAGATCTTCCTCGAGACCAACCTGTTCTTCCAGGGCATCCGTCCTGCGGTGAACGTCGGTATCTCGGTGTCGCGCGTGGGCGGCAACGCCCAGATCAAGGCGATGAAGCAGGTGGCCGGTTCGCTCAAGGGCGAGCTCAGCCAGTACCGCGAAATGGCGGCCTTCGCGCAGTTCGGTTCGGACCTCGATGCTGCAACGCAGCGCCTCCTCAACCGCGGCGCCCGTCTCACCGAGCTCCTCAAGCAGCCGCAGTTCGCGCCGCTGAAGCCGGAAGAAGAAGTCGCCGTGATCTTTGCGGGCGGCCAGGGCTTCCTCGACGACCTGCCGGTCAACAAGGTCAGCGCGTTCGAGAAGGCACTGCTTGGCGCACTGCGCTCCAAGCACGCCGACATTCTCAACAAGATCGCCACCGAGAAGGCCCTCAGCGACGAGCTGCGCGCCGAACTCAAGGCAGCGATCGAAGCCTTCAAGAAGACCTTCACTGCGTAATCCGGAGATAGCGGCCCAATGGCATCGCTAAAGGACCTCAAGAACCGGATCGCCTCGGTCAAGTCGACCCAGAAGATCACCAAGGCCATGCAGATGGTGGCCGCCGCCAAGCTGCGCCGCGCGCAGGATGCGGCGGAAGCCGCGCGTCCCTATGCGCAGCGCATGACGCAGGTGCTGGCCTCGCTCGGCGCTGCCTATGCGGGCCGTGCCGATGCACCGGCGCTGCTCGGCGGCACGGGCAAGGATCAGGTGCACCTGCTGGTCGTTGCGACCGGCGAGCGCGGCCTTGCGGGCGGCTTCAACTCGTCCATCGCGCGTCTCGCGCGCGACGAAGCCAACCGCCTGCTCAAGGAAGGCAAGACGGTCAAGATCCTGGCCGTTGGCCGCAAGGGCAACGACATCCTCAAGCGGACCTTCGCGAGCAATATCGTCGAGGCGATCTCGTTCCGCGAAGTGCGCCAGATCGGCTACGTCAACGCACAGCAGGTCGGCCAGAAGATTCTCGACATGTACGCGGCGGGCGAGTTCGACGTGGCGACGTTGTTCTTTGCCACGTTCAAGTCGGTCATCAGCCAGGAGCCGACGGCCCTGCAGCTGATCCCCGCCAGGTTCGACGCCGAGGCCGCATCGCAGGGCTCGGTCACCTACGACTACGAGCCCGACGAGGAAGCGATCCTCAACGATCTCCTGCCGCGCAACATCTCGGTGCAGGTGTTCCGCGCGCTGCTCGAAAACAACGCATCGTTCTTCGGCGCGCAGATGAGCGCCATGGACAATGCGACGCGCAATGCGGGCGACATGATCAAGCGGCTCACGCTTGACTACAACCGCCAGCGTCAGGCGCAGATCACTAAAGAACTCATCGAAATCATTTCGGGCGCGGAAGCGCTCTAAGCAGGAACGAGGTACGATATGGCCAAAGCAGCAACGAAGGCCGCGGATGCCGGCAAGCCGGTCGGTCGAGTCAGCCAGGTCATCGGCGCCGTGGTTGACGTCACCTTCGACGGTCACCTTCCGGCCATTCTCAACTCGCTGGAAACCGTCAACAACGGCAACCGGCTGGTCCTCGAAGTGGCGCAGCACCTCGGTGAGAACGCCGTTCGCACCATCGCGATGGATACGACCGAAGGTCTCGTCCGCGGCGCCGAGGTCACCGACACCGGCAGTGCCATCTCGGTGCCGGTCGGCGACGAGACGCTGGGCCGCATCATGAACGTCATCGGCGAGCCGGTGGACGAAGCCGGCCCGGTGCAGACCGCATCGCGCCGTGCCATCCACCAGGAAGCGCCCAGCTTCACCGAGCAGTCCTCGGAAGCGCAGATCCTCGTTACCGGCATCAAGGTCGTGGACCTCATCGCCCCCTATGCGCGCGGCGGCAAGATTGGCCTGTTCGGCGGCGCCGGCGTGGGCAAGACGGTGCTCATCCAGGAGCTCATCAACAACGTCGCCAAGGCGCACGGCGGCTACTCCGTGTTCGCCGGCGTGGGTGAGCGGACCCGCGAGGGCAACGACCTCTACCACGAAATGATCGAGTCCGGTGTGAACAAGGACCCCAAGGAGAACAACGGTTCGACCGCCGGCTCCAAGTGCGCCCTCGTGTTCGGCCAGATGAACGAGCCGCCCGGCGCGCGCGCCCGCGTAGCGCTGTCGGGCCTCACGGTCGCCGAGCACTTCCGCGACCAGGGTCAGGACGTGCTGTTCTTCGTGGACAATATCTTCCGCTTCACCCAGGCGGGCGCCGAAATGTCGGCTCTGCTCGGTCGTATTCCGTCGGCCGTGGGTTACCAGCCCACGCTCGCGACCGACATGGGTGCTCTGCAGGAGCGCATCACCACCACCGACAAGGGCTCGATCACCTCGGTGCAGGCCATCTACGTGCCCGCCGACGACTTGACCGACCCGGCTCCCGCGACCTCGTTCGCCCACCTCGACTCGACGACGACGCTGAACCGCGCCATCTCCGAGAAGGGCATCTACCCGGCCGTGGACCCGCTGGACTCCACCTCGCGCATGCTCGACGCCAACATCGTGGGCCAGGAGCACTACGAAGTTGCGCGCGCCGTGCAGGCGATCCTTCAGCGCTACAAGGCGCTCCAGGACATCATCGCCATTCTGGGCATGGACGAGCTGTCGGAAGAGGACAAGCTCACTGTGGCCCGTGCCCGCAAGGTCGAGCGCTTCATGAGCCAGCCCTTCCACGTGGCCGAGGCCTTCACCGGCACCCCGGGCGTGTTCGTTGCGATCGAGGACACCATCAAGGGCTTCAAGGGCCTCGTGAACGGCGACTACGACCACCTGCCCGAAGCGGCCTTCTACATGGTCGGCACCATCGAAGACGCCGTCAAGAAGGCCCAGAAGCTCGCGGCGGCAGCCTGAGACTAGAAGCGAACAGCGAAACGAAGCGAATAGGGAGTAGCGAATAGCGAATAGGGAATGAGAGCGCGCGGACATCTGTCCTTACTCGCTACTCACTATTTGCTACTCGCTAGCAAAGCGAATGGCCGACGGCGTCAAGATCGAGATCGTCTCTCCGGAGCGGCTGGTGATTTCCGAGCAGGCTCGCTCGGTCACCGTGCCGGGCGCCGAAGGCTATTTCACCGTCCTGGGTGACCATTCCCCGCTGATGACCACGCTGAAGCCCGGCTTCATCACGGTGACCGACACCGCCAATGTCGCGCACGTCTTCTATGTGCGCGGCGGTTTTGCCGATATCGCCCCCGCCGGCCTCACGATCCTGGCCGAGGAAGCCCGGCCGGTCGCGGACTTCAACCGCACCGAGATCGAGGCGCTGATCGCGGCCGGCATGACGGCGCTCGAAGCCGCGAAGACGGCCGAGGAGCAGGATCGGCTGCAAAACGAGATCGACCAGTGGAAGAACCTGCTGCTCGATGCGTCCGTGAGCCGGGACGTCACCCACTAACGCCCCGTTAACCGGCCGATTTCGGTGCCATCCCGAACGCCCGTAACCCTTCATTAGCCGCGTCCGTATAGATTCTGCCCAAGTTTGGGCTGAACGGGCGCGCTCACGCGCGCCGGCGGCCGCGCCGAAGGGGGATCCGGGATTGAATTTGCTGCCACGGCTCAAGATCGCTCAAAAGCTGCCTCTGGTCGTCGCGGGCGCCGCGCTGGTCGCGAGCGCGGTGGTGGGCGTCGGTGCCTACCTCATCGCGGCCAACACCGTGGCGACCCTCACCGAAGACAAGCTCCGCACGGTCGCGGCTCAGCGTGCCACGGCCTTCAAAGACCTGCTCGAGAGCATCAAGAGCGACCTGATCGTCACGGCCTCATCCGGCGGCACGGTCTCGGCCATCCAGAACCTGGCCATAGGCTGGCCGCAGATCGGGGACGATCCCACGGCAATCCTCAAGGATGCCTTCATCGACAAGAACCCCAATCCTGCCGACCAGCGCGACCTGCTCGACCAGGGCAAGCTCAACAAGGGCATCACCTACGACATGGCGCACGCGCGCCTTCACACCGGTTTCCGCTCGCAGCTGCACGCGCACGGTTATGAAGACATCTACCTGGTCGATCCTGCGGGCAACATCATCTACTCGGTGATGAAGCAGGACGAGTTTGCGACCAATTTGACCACTGGCCCCTATGCCGACTCGCCGCTTGGCCAGGCCTTCACGTCGGCCCTCGCGATGACCGAGCCCAATCAGGTCGCCTTCGTCGATGCCGCCCCCTACGCCGTCACCCCTGACCGCCCCGCCAGCTTCATGGCGGCGCCCGTCTTCAACGGTACGACCATCATCGGCGTTCTCGCCTTCAAGATGCCGAGCGAGGCCATCGCCGACATGATGGAAAACAAGCTGGGCATGGGCGAGAGTGGTGAGACCTTCTACGTCGGCTCCGATCACCTCTTCCGGAACGATTCCGCCTTCAGCGAAGAGAACGATGTCCTCAAGACCAGCTTCGCTACCGCCGATGTCGATGCTGCCCTCAATTCCGACACGACGACCTATGGCCGCTCGCAGGGCTATCGCAATATGGCGCTGGTCACCGTTACGGCTCCGGTCAGCTTCGAGGGCACCAAATGGGCCCTGGTTGCAGCCATCGGCGAAGACGAAGCCTATGCGCCGCTCATCTCAATGCGCAACTCGATCCTCGCGGGATCGGCCGTCGTGCTCGTGGTGGCAATTCTGTTCGGGCTCTTCTTCTCGCGCTCCATCGCCAGACCCATCAGCCGGCTCAACAGCACCATGGACGCGCTCGCTCAGGGCGATCTGTCGGTCGAAGTCAGCGGCAAGGAACGGCACGACGAAGTAGGGGCCATGGCGCGCAGCGTCGAGGTCTTCCGCGAGAACGCACTCAAGATATCAAGCATGACCGACGAAGAGCGTGCGGCCTCCGAACGCCGCCGCATCGAGCGCACGGCCATGATGCAGCAATTGCAGGGTTCGTTCGGCGAGGTGGTCGATGCCGCCGTCGAGGGCGATTTCTCCAAGCGCGTCCCGGCCAATTTCGACGACGCCGAAATGAACAAGCTCGCCGGCAGCGTGAACAACCTCGTGGACACGATCGAAAAGGGCCTTCAGGAGACCGGCGACGTGCTTGCGGCCCTCGCCGCCCAGGATCTTACGGTCCGCATGACCGGTCAGCATCGCGGCGCCTTCGCGCGTCTCAAGGACGACATCAACGCGGTCATCGACTCGCTGAACGACTTCGTTGGCGGGCTGCGTCGCACCTCGAACTCACTGCGCACGGCAACGCGCGAGATCCTCTCGGGTGCCAACGACCTCAGCGAACGCACGACGAAGCAGGCGGCGACGATCGAGGAAACGTCCGCGACGATGGAAACGCTTTCGGCCACCGTCGTCGAAAATGCACGGCGCGCCGAATCCGCCAGCGAGATGGCGCAATCCGTGAGCCAGACCGCGACCGAAGGTGGCGCAGTGATGAGCCGCGCGACCGATGCGATGGAGCGGATCACCGCCTCTTCGGGCAAGATCAGCAACATCATCGGTCTCATCGACGACATCGCCTTCCAGACGAACCTCCTCGCCCTCAACGCTTCTGTCGAAGCCGCGCGTGCCGGCGAAGCGGGCAAGGGCTTCGCGGTGGTCGCCGTCGAAGTCCGCCGTCTTGCGCAGTCCGCCGCCGAGGCCTCCTCCGAAGTCAAAGCCCTCATCGAGCAGTCCGGCGCCGAGGTCTCGAACGGCTCAAAGCTGGTCGTCGAGGCGGCCGCCAAGCTCGCCGCGATGCTCGAGGCAGCACAAAAGAACCGCGAGCTCCTGTCGTCGATCGCCGAGGACAACCGCGCGCAGGCGCACCAGATCGCCGAGGTCAATGTCGCGGTCCGCACGCTCGATGAGATGACGCAGCACAACGCCGCGCTGGTCGAGGAAACGAATGCGGCGATTGAGCAGACCGAGGCTCAGGCCACCGAACTCGACAAAGTCGTCGAAGTCTTCCGTGCCGACAGCGAGCCCGAGCGGGCCGATCGATCCCGACCTGCGATGCCGGCCGCGCCCGCGGCCCGCGCACCCAAGGCGGCCCGCAGCACCTATCTCAGCGAAGGCAACGCGGCGCTGGACTGGACCGAGTTCTGAGCGGCGCTTGGCGTCTTATTGCATAGCGGGGGGCGTGGACCGGTAGCCACAGCCATTACTTGATCCCGTCGCGGATCGCCGCTGTCACGGCCGGCGGTCCACGACGCAACGTAGATCCGGGGGGGTTGGTCTTGATTCCACAGCTGGGGATTTCCCAAAAGCTTCCGCTTGTCGTCTTGGGCGCGGCCATCATCGCAAGCGGCGCCATCGGTATCGGCAACTATATCGTCTCCTCCGCCACTGTCGTGAAAACCACCGAGGAGAAGCTCACGGCGGTCGGTGCGCAGCGCGCGCAGATCTTCAGCGAATTCCTCACTTCGATGCGGGACGATCTTCTCATCGCCGCCGCCTCCGCCAACACGGTGTCGTCACTCACCAACATGGTCGTGGCGTGGGACATGATGGGCAAGGACAGCCAGCACATCCTCCAGGAAGCCTATGTCACGCAGAATCCCAATCCGCCCGATCAGCGAGAGCTGCTCGACAGCTCCTCCCACGCCGATCTCGATCTCACCTACGACATGAGTCATTCGCGCATGCAGAGCAGCATGCGCGCGCAGATGGCAACGCGTGGCTATGCGGACATCATGATGTTCGATGTCAAAGGCAACCTGATCTACTCGGTCAAGAAGGGCCCCGACTTCGCCACCAGCTTTGCCGCGCCAGGCAGCGGCCCCTATGCCGACACCGATCTCGCCAACGTCTACCGGGAGGCGATGAAACTCACGGAACCGGGCGTGGTCTTTGCGGACCTCACGCCCTATGCGGCGGCGGGCGACGCCGCCACCGGTTTCCTCGGTGCGCCAGTGTTCAACAATACCGGCATTCTCGGCGTCCTCGTCTTCAGTCTCCCCACGACGCGCATCAACGCCATTCTCAGCGGCCGCATCGGCCTCGGCGAGACGGGTGAATCGCTCATGGTCGGCGACGACTATCTGATGCGCAATGACTCTCCCTTTACAGAAGAGATCGACACGCTCGTCACCCGCTACGAGACGCCCCAGGTCACGTCGGCCCTCGCGGGCGAGGTGGCGCCCGTGGCCGAAGTTTCCAGTTATCGTGGCATGAACATGCTCGCCGTCGCCACGCCTATCGGCTTCGAGGGACGCCACTGGGCTCTCGTCACCACCATCGGCAAGGCCGAAGCGATGGCTCCGCTCGATGTCATGCGCAACACCGGCCTTATCATCGGCGGCGTGGTTCTAGCCTTGGCTGCTGTCTTCGGCCTGTTGTTTTCGCGCTCGATCACCCGCCCGATCAGCCGGCTCAACAGCACCATGGACGCGCTCGCTCAGGGCGATCTGTCGGTGGAGGTCAGTGGTCAGGACCGGCGCGACGAAGTCGGCACGATGGCGCGAAGCGTCGAGGTCTTTCGCGAGAACGCACTCAAGATATCAAGCATGACTGACGAAGAGCGTGCCGCCTCCGAGCGCCGGCGTATCGAGCGTACGGCGATGATGCAGCAATTGCAGGGCTCGTTCGGCGAAGTGGTCGATGCCGCCGTCGAAGGCGATTTCTCCAAGCGTGTCCCAGCCAACTTCGACGACGCTGAAATGAACAAGCTGGCCGGCAGCGTGAACAACCTGGTCGACACGGTCGAACACGGCCTGCGCGAGACCGGCGACGTGCTCGCGGCCCTGGCTGCACAGAACCTGACCGTTCGCATGAACGGCGAGCATCGTGGCGCCTTCGCACGGCTCAAGGACGACATCAATGCCGTAATCGACTCCCTCAATCAGTTCGTCGGCGGTCTCAAGCACACGTCCAATTCCCTGCGCACCGCGACGCGCGAAATTCTTTCCGGCGCCAACGATCTCAGCGAACGCACGACGAAGCAGGCGGCCACCATCGAAGAGACCTCGGCCACCATGGAGACGCTCTCGACGACCGTCGTCGAGAACGCCCGCCGGGCGGAGTCGGCGAGCGAGATGGCACAGTCGGTGAGCCAAACCGCGACGGAAGGCGGCGCGGTGATGAGCCGGGCGACCGATGCGATGGAGCGGATCACCGCCTCCTCGGGTAAGATCAGCAACATCATCGGACTCATCGACGACATCGCATTCCAGACCAATCTGCTCGCGCTCAACGCCTCGGTCGAAGCCGCGCGTGCCGGCGAAGCCGGCAAGGGCTTCGCGGTGGTCGCCGTCGAAGTCCGCCGTCTTGCCCAGTCCGCCGCCGAGGCCTCGTCGGAGGTCAAGGCGCTCATCGAGCAGTCAGGCAGTGAAGTCGCCAACGGATCAAAGCTTGTGGCGGAGG
>JBIQKK010000071.1:9538-14398 GCA_044506585.1 Hyphomicrobiales bacterium | reverse complement strand
GCGTCTTCGATGAGCCCCATGCGGACCAGTTCGTTTTCGTACTCGTCGCACATCTGGCACATGGGGCGGCCCTCAGTAGACGCGCGCCTTGGGCGCGATCTTCTTGAGTTCGATGCCGCCTTCGGCCTCGGGCGTGAGCGGGTCGGTGTGCACCGGGCGGTAGCTCAGCGCGACACCGCCTGTATCATCGATG
Source organism: Hyphomicrobiales bacterium (assembly GCA_044506585.1). Lineage (GTDB taxonomy): Bacteria > Pseudomonadota > Alphaproteobacteria > Rhizobiales > Devosiaceae > Devosia_A. Next base: position 14,205 of record JBIQKK010000071.1, on the reverse strand, counting down.
CGGGCGATCGTATGCTTGCGCCAGTTGACGTCGTCGCGGTCGGGGAAGTCTTCGCGCGCGTGGGCGCCGCGGCTCTCGGTGCGCGCTTCGGCGCTCACCACGGTCAGCAGCGCGTTGGCGAGCAGATTTTCGAGCTCCAGCGTTTCGGCCAGATCGCTGTTCCAGATCATCGAGCGGTCGGTGACCTTGAGGTCGGATTTGAGCGCATAGACCTCGTTCATGCGGCGCACGCCGGTGGCGAGCGTTTCGCCGGTGCGGAACACGGCGGCGTCTTCCTGCATCGTGCGCTGCATGCGGTCGCGCAGCATCGCGGTGGGCGTGCCACCATCGGCATGGCGGAGGCGATCGAAGCGCGCGAGGATCTTGTCCTCACTGTTGCGGTTGACCTCGGGGATCGCCTTGCCCCGATCGAGCGTCTTGCCGGCACGCAATGCGGCGGCGCGGCCGAACACCACAAGGTCGGTCAGTGAATTGGAGCCGAGCCGGTTGGCGCCATGAACCGACGCGCACGCCGCTTCGCCGACCGCCATCAGGCCCTGCACGATGCGATCGGGTTCGCCCTCCGCCGGGTTCAGCGCCTCGCCGTGATAGTTCGTGGGAATGCCGCCCATATTGTAGTGGACCGTCGGCAGCACCGGGATCGGCTGGCGCGTGAGATCGACGCCCGCAAAGATCTTGGCCGATTCCGAGATGCCCGGCAGGCGCTCGTGCAGCACCTTGGGATCGAGGTGGTCGAGGTGGAGGAAGATGTGATCCTTCTTGGGCCCGACACCCCTGCCCTCGCGGATTTCGATGGTCATGCAGCGGCTGACGACGTCGCGCGATGCGAGGTCTTTCGCATTGGGCGCATAGCGCTCCATGAAGCGCTCGCCTTCGGAATTGACGAGATAGCCACCCTCGCCGCGCGCGCCTTCGGTGATGAGGCAGCCCGAACCGTAGATGCCGGTGGGATGGAACTGCACGAACTCCATGTCCTGGAGCGGCAGCCCGGCGCGCGCCACCATCCCGTTGCCGTCGCCGGTACATGTGTGCGCGGACGTGGCCGAGAAATAGGCGCGGCCATAGCCGCCGGTCGCGAGCACCACGAGCTTGGCGCGGAAGCGGTGCAGCGTGCCGTCGTCCAGCTTCCAGGCGATGATGCCCTGGCACGATCCGTCCTCACCCATCAGCAGGTCGATCGCGAAATACTCGACGAAGAACTGCGCATTGTGGCGCAGCGACTGGCCGTAAAGCGTATGGAGGATCGCGTGCCCGGTGCGGTCGGCGGCCGCACACGTGCGCTGCACCGGCGGTCCGTCCCCGAACTCGGTCATGTGCCCGCCGAAGGGGCGCTGGTAGATGCGGCCATCCTCGGTGCGCGAGAACGGCACGCCGTAATGCTCGAGCTCGTAGACCGCGGCGGGCGCTTCGCGCGCGAGATACTCCATCGCGTCGTTGTCGCCGAGCCAGTCCGACCCCTTGACCGTGTCGTACATGTGCCACTGCCAGGAGTCGGGGCCCATATTCATGAGCGAGGCGGCGATGCCGCCCTGTGCCGCGACGGTGTGCGAGCGCGTCGGGAACACCTTGGTCACGCAGGCCGTGTTGAAGCCCTGCTCGGCCATGCCGAGGGTCGCGCGCAGCCCTGCGCCGCCAGCGCCGACGACCACCACGTCGAAGGCATGGTCGATGATATCGTAGGCGGCCATCGGCTAACCCCAGAAGACGATTTTGGCGACGGCGAGAACGCTCACGGCCGCAATGAGGATGGCAAAGCCATTGTTGGCGATCCGGGCCAGCCGGTTCTGCTTTTCTTCGTCGAGATAATCCTCGATCACCTCGTGCATGCCGATCCGCATGTGGATGCACACATTGATGATGAGCGCGACGAGCGCCACCGCAACGAACGGATTGCGGACGACGTCCACCATCTCGGCGCGTTCGGTGCCGGCGAGGCGAACCACGAACCAGACAAAGAAGATCAGGAACAGCACGTTGAGCGCGCCCGTGATGCGCTGCGCGATGAACTCGCGCGTCCCGCGCGTGTGGCCGTATTTGGTCCTGGGGTCGGCGATGACGGCCTTGTCGATCATTGGAACCACACAAAGATTGCCCACGCCCCGAGCGTGAGAAGGATCGAGGCTGCGAGCTGGATGCGCACGATCACCTCGCGCCCGACCGGGTCGAGCGCGTTGATGCTGTCCCACACGAAATGGCGCACACCCCCCAGCATGTGGTGAAAGAGCGACCAGGTGTAGCCGAACAGGATCAGCTGCCCCAGCCAGGTGCCGAAGAACCAGTTCATGCCCGCCAACTGGTCCGGGCCGAGCGCCACCGCGCCCAGCCAGGCGACGAGCAGGAGCGTGCCGACATAATTGGCGATGCCCGTGATGCGATGGAAGATCGACATCGCCATCGTCAGCGTGAATTTGTAGATCAGCAGATGCGGAGAGAGCGGCCGGAACCGGGCGGGCATGGACATCTCGACACGGGGGCGACCCGCGAGACTGGCCGCCGATAGATGGGAACGGTTCGAGACTTCTAGCGGGGTGACCCTATGAGGTCAAAGCCGTTTGACGGCGGTTCCGTCAGACTTTGGACCCATCCAGCGCCGCGGGCGCCTGGCGCAGCGATTCCAGCACGACCAGCAGGCTCAGGATCCTGGCGCCCTTGATCGCGACGGGTTGCGTCGCCTCCGAACGGACCACGGCCGGGCGGTACTCGGCCGCAAAGGCATCGCGCAGCATGCCCCCGTTGAGGGCGAGCACGGCTGCGGTGATCAGGATGGCGGAAGCGATTCGGTGCATGGGCCTCAGAATCCCCAGTGAGCACGGCGGTTTTATGGTGAACGCCCTGTAAACGCCCTGACTGGGTCATTCAGATTCCGTTCAGGCCGTGTAACAGGGGAGGACTGCCGAACGGGAGCTTGCCGCACGTGACCGACTTCATCCGCCCCATCAGCACCACGACGCTTTCCGACAAATGGGGGCGGCTGCAGCGCCACGAATTCGAGCTGAGGCGGCGCAACGGGGAGTGGCAGCACCAGGTCCGCGAGATCTACGACCCCCGCGGGGATGGCGCCGCCGTACTGCTCTGCGACCGGCCGGACAAATCGGTGATCCTCACCCGCCAGTTCCGCTTTCCGGCCTATGGCCGGAGCGAAAACCCTTATCTGATCGAGGTTTGCGCCGGAAAACTGGATGGCGACGACCCCGAAACCTGCGCCCGCAAGGAGGCGGTCGAGGAAACCGGCTATCGGGTCGGCACGCTCGTCAAGACCTACGAACTCTATATGAGCCCTGGCGCCGTCACCGAGCGCGTGACGCTGTTTGTCGGGATGATCGATGCGCCGGCGGGGGGCGCGGGAGGCGGCCTGCAGCACGAAGGGGAGGACATCGAAGTGCTCCGCATGCCTTTCGCCCAGGCGCTTCGGATGGTCGAGACGGGCGAGATCATCGACGCCAAGACGGTGCTGCTCCTCCACTACGCGGAGCGGAACGGCATTTTCGGCTAGAGTTCGGCGGCCCGAAGGGTGGTGTCGAGCTCGAGATGGCTGGCTGGACGCACGAGGCTCATCTCGTCGATGAGGAACGGATCGCGCAGCAGGAAACTCAGATTGGCGTCGCCGGGAACGACCCGGGCCACCGCTGAGGGAGCGGAAAAGGTCCCGGCCAGCATCTGGCTGGCGGGCACGGGCAAAGCGATGATCGAGACGAGAACCGCCAGGCTCAGGACTTTGACTCGCATTTCCGGCACTCCACTCATCAAGGCGGCTTCATGTCGCCGCGTTCTTGAGGGGAGGTTTAGCCAGAACCACCGGAATGCAGCCTGAAGTGCCCGTTCATGCAGGGTTTAGCGACCGCGGAACGGGCTCAGCGGTAGTCGACGAGTTTCTTGTCGGGATCGTAGGGCTGGTCGGCGACCGTACGGGTGACCGCCTGGCCGCAGCGCATTTTCTTGGTGAGGGGATCGTAGGCGTAGCTGGGCGAGCCGTGCAGCTCCCAGCCCTCGCTCAGTGCCTTGGTGATCTTGTGGCAGAAGGCGGAATCGTCCTCGCCACTCAGGAACCGGTAAATCTGCATGGCCGCTCCCCCGTGCGCGACTGTTGAACGGCGGCCTACTTACCGGTAATCGGGGCGCATGCACAGCTTCCCCCAACACCTGCTCGACGGCTATGCCGCCTTCATGCGCGGCCCTTACTCCGAGACCAAGGGCAAGTACAAAACCCTCGCCAACGAGGGGCAGGCTCCCACCACGATGGTGATTGCCTGCTGCGACAGCCGCGCTGCCCCTGAAACGATCTTCGATGCGGGCCCGGGCGAATTGTTCGTGCTGCGCAACATTGCGAACCTCGTGCCGACCTTCCAGCCGGACGCCTTCCAGCATGGCACGTCCGCCGCGATCGAGTTTGCGGTCGCCGCGCTCGAAGTCGAGAACGTGGTCGTGCTCGGTCACGGCCGCTGCGGCGGCATCCGCGCCGCGCTCAATCCGGGCAACGTGCTCGCCCAGGGCGACTTCATCGGCAAGTGGATGAGCATGCTGGCCCCGGTGAGTGCCGAAGTCGCCAAATACAGCTTCCTCACCTCCGCCGAGCGCGAGACGGTGCTGGAGCGGCTGTCGGTGCGCAACTCCATCAACAACCTCCGCACCTTCCCCTATATCCGCGAGCGCGAGGCCGACGGCCGGCT
>JBIQKK010000071.1:4929-9438 GCA_044506585.1 Hyphomicrobiales bacterium | reverse complement strand
GGAACGAACAGGGCGAAGGGCGTGACCTGGCTCGCGGGATAGCGGCTGAGGAGCCACGCCCACGCGCCGAACCCGAAAAGGGTCGCAGCGTAGGCCATGAACGCGACCGAGCCGGCACCGCGCCAAGTGATGTGCTCGAGGGCTGCCGCGAAGATGCCCGGACCATCGAGGCCAACGGCCATCAGGACCAGTGGAATGGGCGGCACCAGAGCGCTCCAGACGACAAAGCTCAGCATATCGACCTGGCCGGCCTTCTTGCCCGCGATGTTGCCGAGGCCCCAGCACACGGCCGCCCCGATGGTGAGCGCAAGCGGCAGCAGTGCCGCGCCTTCGAGACGCTCGAGGGCAATGACCGCGATCCCCGCAAAGGCGATGAGCGCTCCCACGATTTGCCACGCGGTGGGGCGCTCGCGGAAAACAAGGAAGGCGAGCAAGATGGTGAAGAAGACCTGGAGCTGGACCACGAGCGAGCCGAGCCCTGCCGGCATGCCGAGCTTGATGGCGAGGAACAGCAGGCCGAACTGGCCGACCCCGATCGCCAGGCCATAGGCCGTGACGACGCGCCAGCCGGCTTTGGGCGGACGGATGAAGAAGACCGCCGGCAGGGCGGCGAACGCAAAGCGCAACGCCGTCAGCAGCAGCGGCGAGACTTCATCGACACCCCAGCGGATGGCAACGAAGCTCACGCCCCAGACAGTGGCGATGGCCAGTGCGAGAAGAATGTGGCGCAGCGGCATGGCTGCGCCTCGCGCTAGGCCGCGTTCCGCTCGACCAGATTGCGCTCGATCAGCGTTTCGAGAATCTGCACGGTGTTGAGCGCCGCGCCCTTGCGCAGATTGTCCGACACCACCCACATCGAAAGGCCATTCTCGATCGTCGAATCCTCGCGGATGCGGCTGATATAGGTGTCGTATTCGCCGACGGATTCGATCGGCGTCGCATAGCCGCCGGGCTCACGCTTGTCGACGACCGAAACCCCCGGCGCGTCGCGCAGGATGTCGCGGGCTTCGTCGGGTGTAATGGCGTTCTCGAACTCGATGTTCACCGCCTCCGAATGGCCGACAAAGACCGGAACGCGCACGCAGGTGGCGCTGAGCCTGATCTTGGGATCGAGGATCTTCTTGGTCTCGACCACCATCTTCCATTCTTCCTTGGTCGATCCGTCTTCCATGAAGACGTCGATATGCGGAATGACGTTGAAGGCGATCTGCTTGGCGAACTTCCTGGGGGTCGGCGTGTCGTTGACGAAGATGCCCTTGGTCTGGGTCCACAGCTCGTCCACCGCTTCCTTGCCGGCACCGGAGACCGACTGGTAGGTCGCAACGACCACGCGCTTGATCCGGGCCGCATCGTGCAGCGGCTTCAGTGCGACCACGAGCTGCGCCGTCGAGCAATTGGGATTGGCAATGATGTTCTTGCGGTCGTTGCGCCCCATATAGGCGTCGAGGACATGCGCGTTGACCTCGGGCACCACCAGCGGCACGTCGGCGTGATAGCGCCAGAAGGACGAATTATCGACCACGATGCAGCCCATCGCGCCGATCCGCTCGCCATGCTCCTTGGCGATGGACGAGCCCGCCGACATCAGCGCGAAATCGACGCCGGTAAAATCGAAATTGTCGAGGTTCTGCACCTTGAGCCGCTTGTCGCCATAGCTGATCTCCTGGCCCTGGCTGCGCGCCGAAGCGAGCGCGATCACCTCGGACGCGGGAAACTTGCGCTCGGCAAGGATGTTGAGCATTTCGCGGCCCACATTGCCCGTGGCCCCGACGACAGCGACGCGATAACCCATTGGACTTCCTTCGACCCGTTCCCCCGCGCCGGCGTGCCGGCGGCCCACACTGGTTCGGCTCCTCCCCGGCGGGAGGTGGCCCGGGGAAAAGCTTAGCGGGTGGTTTTGGTGGTTTTGGCTTTGAGCGTGAACGGCACGAAAATCCGGCCCGGAGCAAAGGTGTCCAGGTCGTGCATTTCGATGTCCATCATGTCTTCGCGCATCTGCGAATACCTCAAGCAACGAGCGGCTTTTACGCCGAAATTGGTAAGAGTCAATGAAACCCTGGGTTTGCCTCCGGCAGTGGCATGGTAAGGCTCGCCCATGCGAAATTACGATGTAGTGGTTCTCGGCGCGGGCGCGGCCGGCATGATGGCGGCGATCGAGGCCGGCAAGCGCGGCCGTTCGGTGCTGGTGGTCGACCACGCCAGGGCGCCGGGCGAAAAGATCCGCATTTCGGGCGGCGGGCGCTGCAACTTCACCAATACCAATACGCGGCCCGACCGGTTCATCTCGGCCAACCCCAAATTCGCCGTGTCGGCGCTGAGCCGCTACACCCCGCAGCGCTTCATCGACCTGGTGAAGTCATACGGCATCGCCTTTCACGAAAAGACGCTGAGCCAGCTGTTCTGCGACGGCTCGTCGGTCCAGATCGTCAACCTGCTGACCAGCGAAATGGGCAAGGCCGGAGCGGCGCTGGAACTCGGAACGGCCATCGAGGGTGTCGACAGGACCGATGGCGGGTTTGCCGTCCGCCTGTCGTCGGGCGAGGTCGCGGCGCGCTCGCTGATCGTTGCGACCGGGGGCAAGTCGATCCCCAAGATGGGCGCGACGGGCTTTGCGTACCGGCTCGCCGAGCAGTTCGGCCTTGCCGTGACCGAAACGCGCCCGGCGCTGGTGCCGCTGACCTTCGAGCCGCGCATCCTCGAGCGGACCGCGCCGCTTTCGGGTATCGGGGTAGAGGTCAAGGCGAGCGTCCGGGGCAAGACGTTCCGGGAGGCCATGCTGTTCACCCATCGGGGACTCAGCGGGCCCGCGATCCTGCAGATTTCCAGCTACTGGCGCGAAGGCGACGCGATCGCCATCGACTTTTTCCCCGATACCGGGGTGGCAGAGATGCTGAAATCGGCGCGCCACGCCACGCCCAGGCTGGCGCTCCAGACCGTGCTCGCCGCGCACCTGCCCAAACGGCTCGCACAGATGCTGGCCGAGGACATCGACCTGCCCGGCATGGCCGGCGACTTCTCGGACAAGAAGATCGCCAGGGCCGCGGAGGCCCTGCGCAGCTGGTCGCTGAAGCCCACCGGGTCGGAAGGCTACCGCACGGCGGAGGTCACGCTGGGCGGCATCGACACCGGAGGGCTGAACTCGGCGACGATGGAGGCGCGCGGCGTACCCGGGCTCTACATGATCGGCGAGGCGGTGGACGTGACCGGCTGGCTCGGCGGCTACAACTTCCAGTGGGCCTGGGCCAGCGGCTGGGCGGCCGGACAGGCCGCCTGAGGACGCTCAGGCCGCGTACGGCGTGAGGCGCGGAATCCAGCGCCGGACATTGCGGCAATAGCGTTCATATTGCGCGCCATAGGTTGCCCGCAAAGTGGGCTCCTCATAGCCCAGAACGAAGAGGTGGACGGTGAGCCATACCACCGCGCCGTAGATGAGCACCGCCCCATTGCCGAACAGCAGGCCCTGGCCGAGGATCAGCGAGACGACCGCGACATACATCGGGTTGCGGACGAACCGGTAGGAGCCCGTGACCACGAGGGTTCTGGTGGGCGCGATGGGCGCCGGCGTGCCGCGCCCCTGCAATGCAAAGCGCGCGAAGGTTTCGGTGAGCAGCAGGGCGCCGAACACGACCAGCAGCACGCCGGCCCACCGCAGCGGTTCGAAGCCGAGCAGGGCGGGCGCCATCCGGTCGCCCGAAATCCACCACGGGATCACGCCCGCGACGAGACCCGGTGCGACGAACAGGAAGATGATCGACCCGGCTATGGCCCTGGCGCGCTCGTTCATGCGTCAAGCATCGGCCGCGCCGCTGCCGCAGGCAAGCCTTGCCGGGTGCCGGGCGCTTGGGTATAGGGATTCATCTCTTACACCGGCCCAGGGAGGCGTGTTGATGCTCAATCGTTCGTGCCGCCCCATGAAGGGCTCCGGTTCCGCCAAGCTCTGATTGGCCCTCTCCGGCGATTTGCCGGAGCTTTCTTCTCTCCGCTGACGTTTCGACCGCGCCCCCGCGGCCCTTTTTCCATCCAGGACCGGCGCTTTTGCCGGAATGATCCAATGGCTTTCAAACTCGACCTCAAGGGCGATGCCTATCGCAAGGTGCTGAGCTTCATCTTCCGCCGCTGGGGCGAGCAGCCCTGGCGCGTTGCCGCGATGTTCACGGCGTTTACCGTGGCCACCGTGCTCGACGTGCTCACCCCCCTCTATGCCGGTCAACTGGTCGAAGCGGTGAGCAAAGGCGAAGCCGGCGCGCTCGAAGTGGCGCTGTCCGCCTTTGCGATGCTGGTCGGGCTGGGGCTGGGCGCGGTGGTGATCCGCCAGATCGCCTTCATGCAGCTGATCCAGTTTACGCTCAAGATGATGGCCGACGTGGCGCAGGCGGCGTTCGCACGCGTGCAGCGTTTCTCGACCGACTGGCATGCCAACACCTTCGCCGGGTCCACCGTGCGCAAGGTGACGCGCGGCATGTGGGGGATCGACGTCATCAACGACACCTTCATCATCTTCCTGTCGCC
>JBIQKK010000071.1:0-4829 GCA_044506585.1 Hyphomicrobiales bacterium | reverse complement strand
CAGGGCGCAACGCTGATCATCCTCAGGACCGCGATCGTCGCGCTGGCGATCCTGTTCTGGCAGCAGGGCCTCGCGGCCGCCGGCGACATCGCGCTGGTCCTCACCTCGTTCTTCGTGCTGCAGGGATACCTGCGCGATATCGGCCAGCACGTGCGCAACCTGCAACGCGCGGTGAACGACATGGAAGAGCTGGTCGATGTGCACCTGACCGACGTCGGGATCGACGACCGGCCCGGCGCAAAGCCCGTCGTCATCGAGCGAGGCGAGATCGCATTCGACCGCGTCGGCTTCCAGTATGGCCGGCACGCGTCGCCGCTTTATCGCGACTTCTCGGTGACCATCCCCGCCGGGCAGCGCGTCGGCCTTGTGGGCCATTCGGGAAGCGGCAAGACGACGTTCGTCAAGCTGATCCAGCGGCTGCACGACGTGACCAGCGGCGCCATCCGCATCGACGGGCACGACATCCGCGACATCAGCCAGGCGGCGCTGCGCCGGCAGATCGCGATCGTCCAGCAGGAGCCTATCCTGTTCCACCGCTCGCTCGCCGAGAATATCGCTTACGCGAGGCCGGGAGCGAGCCGCGCCGAAATCGTTCAGGCCGCGCGTCTGGCGAGTGCGCACGACTTCATCGAGGCACTGCCCAAGGGCTACGAGACGCTGGTGGGCGAGCGCGGCGTCAAGCTGAGTGGCGGCGAGCGCCAGCGGGTCGCAATCGCCCGGGCCTTCCTCGCCGACGCGCCGATCCTGATCTTCGACGAGGCCACGTCCTCGCTCGATTCGGAATCCGAGCAGCTGATCCAGGAGGCGATGGAGCGGCTGATGCTGGGACGCACGACCATCGTCATCGCCCACCGGCTGTCGACCGTGCGCTCGCTCGACCGGCTGCTCGTGTTCGAGAAGGGCCGGGTGATCGAGGAGGGCACGCACGATGTGCTCGTGCGCGCGGAGGGCGGCATCTACCGGCGCTTGTTCGAGCGGCAGGCGTTGACGCTCACCGAAGGCTTGCAGGCCGTGTGAGCGGCCTGCAGGCCGAGTTCAGGCGGCGAGCTTGCCGAGGATCGCGGCGCCCATTTCCTCGGTGCCGATGGCCTTGCCGCCCTGCGCGATATCGCCCGTGCGCAACCCATCGTCGAGCACCGCGGCGATCGCCGCTTCGAGCCGGCCCGCCAGCTCGATCATGCCGAACGAATAGCGCAGTGCCATCGCAAAGCTCGCGAGCATCGCGATGGGGTTGGCGAGGCCCTTGCCGGCGATGTCGGGGGCCGAACCGTGCACCGGCTCGTAGAGCGCCTTGCGGCGGCCGTTCGCATCGGGCGCGCCGAGCGACGCCGACGGGAGCATGCCGAGCGATCCGGTGAGCATGGCGGCTGCGTCCGACAGCACGTCGCCGAACAGATTGTCGGTGACCATCACGTCGAACTGCTTGGGGTTGCGCACCAGCTGCATCGCCGCATTGTCGGCGAGGATGTGATGGAAGGCGACGTCGGAATACTCCCTGGCGACCGCCTGCGCGACTTCGTCCCACAGCACGCCGGACTTCATGACGTTCTTTTTGTCGGCCGAGTGCACTTTCTTGCCGCGCGTGCGCGCGAGATCGCACGCGACGCGCACGATACGGTCGATCTCGTAGGTTTCGTAAACCTGCGTGTCGACCGCGCGCTTCTGCCCGTTGCCCAGATCGGTGATCTCCTTGGGCTCACCGAAATAGACACCCCCGGTGAGCTCGCGCACGATCAGGATGTCGAGCCCTTCGACGAGCTCGCGCTTCAGCGACGAGGCATCGGCGAGCGCCGGATAGCAGATGGCGGGGCGAAGATTGGCGAAGAGCTTGAGGTCCTTGCGCAGGCGAAGAAGGCCCGCTTCCGGACGTTTCTCGTAGGGCACGTTGTCCCATTTGGGGCCGCCGACCGCCCCGAAGATGACGGCATCGGAGGCAAGCGCCTTTTGCATGTCGTCTTCCGAGATCGCCTCGCCATGCGCGTCATAGGCCGAGCCGCCCACGAGTCCGCGCTCGATGGAAAAGTCCGCCTTGCCCTCTTTGTTCAGCCAGCCGATGAGCTTTTCGACTTCGCCCATGACTTCGACGCCGATGCCGTCGCCGGGGAGCAGGAGGAGTTTGTGGGACATGGCTTTAGGCCTCAATGCGTGGTGGGAGCGTCCAGGCGCTTCGTCATGAAGTAGCGCTGGCCGCCGATGGGATAGTTTTCGATGGTACCGATCACGGCGTAACCGTGCCGCTCGTAAAAGGGGCGGGCCTGGAAACTGAAGGTGTCGAGCCACACCCCGATCATCTGCCGCTCGCGGGCGAACTGCTCGACGCGGGCGAGCAATTGGCTGCCGATCCCCTGCCCGCGCAGTTGCGACGGCACGAACAGCAGTTCGAGAAAGACCCAGTCGAGCGAGCCGTGCCCTGTGGCGCCGCCCACGACGCTCCCGGCATCATCGAGAATGTGAAAGGCAAACGGGTGATAGCCGGAGGCACGTCCGGCGGCCTCCGCGTTGAACGCAAGCAGCGGCGTGCGAACGGCTTCGACGTCCGGCTCCGTGACGGCTGTCTTGAGGACGATCTGCACCGATCAGCTCGTGGCCGCGCCGATGCGGGCCGTGACTTCGATCTCGATCTTCATGGCCTCCTCGATCATCTTGACGATGAGCATGGAGGCCGCGGGACGGATGTCCTTGAACACGGCGCCGACAGCCTCGACCACCTCGTCAACATAGGACGGGTCGCCGACATAATAGGTGACACGCACCGTGTCCTCGATCGAGGAGCCGGCCTCCCTGAGCGCCTTGTCGATGGTGGCAAGCGCGTTCTTCGCCTGCTGTCCCACACTGTCGGGCATCGTCATGGTCGCGTAGTCGTAGCCGGTGGTGCCCGACACATAGACGGTATCGTCATGGCGCACGGCCCGCGAGTAGCCGAACTTGCTCTCGAACGGAGAGCCGGTCGAGACGCGCTGAACCATCAGATCCAGGGCCTCTGGTTCGCGATCTTGCCTTCGTAGCTCGCAATCTCGGCGCTCTCTTTCAGCGTCGCCGCGATGTCGTCGAGTCCTTCGAGGAGCGTCTGCTTGCGCGCCGGATCGATGTCGAAATGGATCGTGCCGCCGTCCGGCCCCTTGATCGTCTGGCTTTCGAGATCGACCGAGATGGTCGCGTTCGAACCGCGCTCGGCATCGTCCATCAGGAGCTTCAACTGCTCGGGCGTGACGACGATGGGCAGAATGCCGTTCTTGAAGCAGTTGTTGTAGAAGATGTCGGCAAAGCTGGTCGAGATCACGCAGCGAATGCCAAAATCGAGCAGCGCCCACGGGGCATGCTCGCGCGACGATCCGCAACCGAAATTGTCGCCCGCGACGATGATCGAGGCCTGCCGGTAGGCCGGCTTGTTGAGGACGAAGTCGGGGTTCTCGCTGCCGTCCTCATTGTAGCGCATCTCGGAAAACAGCGCCGTGCCGAGGCCGGTGCGCTTGATCGTCTTGAGGTACTGCTTGGGAATGATCATGTCCGTGTCGATATTGATGATCGGCAGCGGCGCGGCGACGCCCGTGAGTTGCGTGAATTTTTCCATGATCGGTAACCCCTTTCCGACGGGCGCCCGGCGAGGCAGCCTGCGAACGAGGGGCGTAATGGCGCGTACGGGGCCGGAAATCAAGGCTTGGCGGGCCGGAGCGCGTTCGGCCCGGTGCGATGGCGCTGCCGGGGAGCGCTGGTTCGCCCTTCGGCTCAGGCGGGGACGAACTCGAAATCGTTGTCGAGGACGCCTTCGGTGCGGTCGCCGACCTTGAGGGCCAGTTTCTGGTTGTGGAGCTCGGCGATCCATTCGTCCCAGGAAACGAGATCGAGGCCGCCCGGACGGTCCTGCTCCTGGCTCTCGCCCGAATTGAGCAGGTATTGGTCGAAGACGATGCGCAGGGTGATCTGCGAACGGGTGCCTGAGGGCAGCTCGGACCAGGCAGGCTGGCCGCCCCGGGCTTCCGCCCACGGCCTGATCTCGTCTGCTGTTCTCAAAATGCGGGACATAGGGACGCTCCAAAACGAATGGCCCGGGGACCGGGCCATTACCTTAGCGGCAAATGCCGGATCAGTTGAGGGTTTTACGCTCGACCAGTTCGTACTCGGTCGCGCCGTTTTCGGTCACCCGGAGCGCCAGCTGCTGGCGGTCGAGTTCGGCAAGCCAGGCCGCCCATGAAACGGGGCTCGCGCCCTGGTCCACGGCAGGCATGCCGTCCGGCCGGGCCGGCCGGTCGAATTTGAGGGCCAGGCGGGCCCGCAATTCGCCGAACCTGTTGTGGCGTGGCAGCATGGCCGGCATCCCGCGGCGTTCCGACACCCAGGCCTGAATATCGCGATGGCGCGTCAGGGTGTGGACGAGATTGGCCGGCTTCGTATGGACGTGATTCATCGGTTTCCCCTCCCTATGCTCGAAACTCGGCATGGTCATTTTGGTTCCAGCCTCCGAAAAAGGGCGAATTTGCTTCAATTGCGAGCAGGCTCGCCCGCCCTGTTTATACGCCGAGTCGCGTGGCCAGTTTGAGGCGGATCAAATCCACGGACGAAATATAGGTCAGCCGGTCTGGCGGCGTTTCGAGCGCCCTGAGCCAAACCTCCGCATCGACCCCCATCTCCATGAGATAGCGCGATATCTGCGCCGTCATGCTCTGGGCGTCGCTCATTGCGTCACCGGCTGCCGCGAGGCGCGCCGCCATCGAGGTGTCGGCAGGGGCCGCCGCATAGATCTGGTGGACGGCGATGGCGGCATCCGGCGCCGCCTCGCGCTCCGTGCCGCCGGCAAAGACCAGCGGGCAGGACGAGGCGCAAAGGCCGCC
>JBIQKK010000166.1:0-2212 GCA_044506585.1 Hyphomicrobiales bacterium | reverse complement strand
GTACCGGTGTCGGCGGTGAGCAGCTCGGTCGAGCCGCGCCAGCCGGGGCGCTGCGGCCATCCCTGGGTCAGCTGGTGCAACCGGCGGAGCGTATCGGCAACGCGGCGCCAGTCGGCGGCGGTTTGCGGCGGGCCGCCTTCCATGTAGCGCATGACGGTCAAACCATGCGCGAAGAGGCGGCCGTCGGTGGTTGGGATGTGCAGGGGGACGGTCAGCCCGTTTCGGTCGAGATGGCGGAGGAGGCTGGCCTCCCATGCCTGATCGGCGTCGCTGCGGACACCGATGCGGGCGAGGCGGCCGACAGCGAGCTCGCCATCGATGCGGACGGCCCACACGTCATTGGCACTGCCGCCCGTGAGAGGCTCGATGCGGACGGCGTCGTCGCCCCACAGGCTCAGCGCATCCCAGCTCATGATGCCTATTCGGCGTTGAGCAGGCTGATCAGCTTCTTGTTGTGGCCGTAGACGTCGCCATAGCTGCGGATGGTGCCGTCTTCGTCGACGCGCAGCGTGAAGTACATCAGGTGGACGGGGATGTGGTTCTCGAGGGAGACCCAGCGTTCCTTGGGGCCGAACAACCCCTCGAGCGAGGCCTGGCTGATCTCGGGGTTGGTGGCAACGAGCGCGCCGGCGAATTCCATCGGGTTCTGCACCCGCACGCAGCCATGCGAATAGGCACGGAAGGCGCGCGAGAAGAGCGACTTGGACGGCGTATCGTGGAGATAGACGTTGTGCTCGTTGGGGAAGAGGAACTTGATCTTGCCCAGGGCATTGCCCGGCCCGGGCCGCTGCCGGATGGCGTAGTTGTTGATATTGGTCGTCGTCCAGTCGATGGCGGCGGCGTTGATCACCCGGCCACCGGCGAGCATCTCCATGTTCTGGCTGTCGAGGTAGTACGGGTTGGCGATCAGGTGCGGCTTGATCTCGCCGGCCGCGATCGAGGGCGGCACGTTCCAGTAGGGATTGACGACGATGTTCTGGATCTCGTCGGAGAAGATCGGCGTCTGGTTCTTGGGGGTGCCGACGACGACGCGAGTCGAGTGAACGGACTCGCCGTCCTTCATGATCCAGACGGTGAATTCGGGGATGTTCACCTGGACGTTGAAGTCGCCGAAATCGTTGGGCTCCCAGCGCCAGCGTTCCATGTTGGCGACGATGTCGTCCTTGCTGACATTACCGCCGCCATTGAGGCCGGCGACGGTGGCCGGGCCGAGGATGCCGTCGGCGTTGAGGCCCATATCCTGCTGGAATTCCTTGACGGCATCGAAGAGCGCCTGGTCGTAGGTGATGTCGACCGTGGCGTCGGTCGCGCCTTCGGGAATCTCAGGCGCGGCGACGCCGAGGCGCTGGCGCAGGAGCGGCACGCGCTCATCCTCCATGCCGAGCTTGAGCGTCTTGCCGTCGGGGATGGTGATCTGCTCGACGACGACACTGCCGTCGTAGAACTTGGCGAGCGCGGCCTTGAGGCGAAGGAATTCGGGATGGGTGGGGCTGAGCTCGCTCAGCACCTTGTCCGGGGTGTCGGACGAGGCAAGCTTCAGCAGCATCTCGGCTTCGTCGATGCGCTTGGGCGTGATGGTCAGGAGCTTGCTGACGGCGGTGGGTGCGATGCGGCCGCCATAGGCGTCCTGCGCGTAGCGCACGGCGGCCTGTGAGAAGGCGGTTTCGAGCGCCGCGAGCTTGACGGGGTCGGTGCCGGCCGCGGCGGGATCGAGATCGGGCGTCAGGTAATCGGTGGTGCGGAAGCCTTCGAGGGCGGCGTCCTCGAAGACGGCCATGATCTTTTCGGCATTGTCCGAGAATTTGATGGCACTGCCGACGCCGGGGGTGAGCCACAGCGGCTCGAAGCCGCGCGCGCCGTAAAAGAAGTAGAGCTTCTGGGCCTGCTGGTAGGCGCGCGAATCCTTGTCGGCTTCGTAGTAGGCCTTCTGCAGACCGGCCTTGATGATGCGCGCGAGATCGCTGCGCGGCGGCGCGATGACGATCTTGGTCAGCGCGGCTTTCTCGACGACGGCGTCCTGCGCAAACGAACTGAGCGGCGCGCCGGCGAGAGCGATACCGGCAAGCAGCGTGGCCATCAAAATGCGCAAAGCAGACTCCGTGATTCAGTGTCGCGGGCGAAAGGGAGGAGCGTTCGCCAGACGACTGCTTCGGTCCTAATCTACAAGCGTTAACGCAGGCAATTCCTCACCTTTTTGTGTTCCGGCGATGTG
>JBIQKK010000070.1:6584-14666 GCA_044506585.1 Hyphomicrobiales bacterium | reverse complement strand
TTGGTCGACTTCACCTCGAACACGCCGTCGCCGATCTCGAGCACGGAAATATCGAAGGTCCCGCCGCCGAGGTCGTAGACCGCGATCGTGCCCGACTGCTTCTTGTCGAGGCCATAGGCGAGCGCTGCCGCCGTGGGCTCGTTGATGATGCGCAGCACATCGAGACCGGCGATCTTGCCGGCGTCCTTGGTGGCCTGGCGCTGGGAATCGTTGAAATAGGCAGGAACGGTGATGACGGCCTGCGTCACCTTCTCGCCGAGATAACCCTCGGCGGTTTCCTTCATTTTGGTGAGGATCATGGCCGAGACTTCGGACGGGCTCATCTTCTTGCCGTCGACCTCGGTCCAGGCGTCGCCATTGTCGGCCTTGACGATCTTGAACGGCACGAGGTGCTTGTCCTTGTCGACCATCGGATCGTCGTAACGACGGCCGATCAGGCGCTTGACCGCAAACAGGGTGCCTTCGGGGTTGGTCACCGCCTGGCGTTTTGCCGGCTGTCCGACGAGCCGCTCGCCGTCCTTGGTGAAGGCCACCATCGAGGGGGTGGTGCGCGCGCCCTCGGAGTTTTCGATGACCTTGTAGTTGGACCCTTCCATCACTGCGACGCAGCTGTTGGTCGTGCCCAGATCGATGCCGATCACTTTCGCCATTACTTGCCTCTTTCCTAAGCGAACCCGGGACCGAACTCCATGAGACTTCGGCAGTTCGTGTCACCCTGCAAAGGGCACCGGGTTCCTCGCTGAATTTGGATACCGCGACCGGTCAACCGGCCTTGGGCGGTATATAGGGGCGGGTTTTTGGGGCTGCAAGCGCTCAGGTCGGCATATTTTCCGGGGCTTTGCAGGGCTCGCCGGGGTCCGCCGAGGGAGGCTGCGGCGCGCCGGAAGTCCTTTCTTGGCGCCCCGGACCCGATGTGCTCTAACACGGGCTCGCAAGGACCATCTCATGAAACGCATCCTCGCCGCCCTGGCGCTGACGCCCCTGCTATTCGCCACGGGACCGCTCGCGCAGTCGGTCTCCGATGAGGTGAACAGGCAATTGTGGTGCGGGACGGCGCTCGTCATCTTCTTTTCCGCCCAGGCGCCGGAAGCGACGGCCGAGCAACTCGCGGAGGCGCAGGTCAAGGTCGATGGCGGCAACGCCCTCCTGGGGGCCGCGATCCAGGCACATCTCGATGCAGGCTTCGCCCAGGAGCAGATCGACGCCATCCGCGCCGATCTCGAGCCCAAGGTACGCGAGCAACTGGCGAGCGGAACGACGCCTTATACCGCTGACGAGTGCATTGCCCTGATGCAGGCGGCCCTCGCCGCCGCGTCCTCAGAGTCTTCCACCCCCTCCTCTTCCGCGGCCATGTAGGACATTCAATGCCGACCACCCTTCATGCCGACGACGCGCTGGTCGTCGTCGACATCCAGTACGATTTTCTTCCCGGCGGCAGTCTCGCCGTCGCGGGCGGTGACGAGATCATCGAGCCGATCAACGCGCTCGCCAAACGCTTCCAGAATGTGGTGCTGACGCAGGACTGGCATCCGGCGGGACACATCTCATTCGCCTCCAGCCATGCGGGAATGCAGCCGTTCCAGACGATCGAGCTGCCCTACGGCACCCAGGTCCTGTGGCCGGACCACTGCATCATCGGCACCCGCGGCGCGCAGATCTCGGTGGCGCTCGATATCCCCCATGCGCAGGCGATCATCCGCAAAGGCTATCGGGAAACCATCGATTCTTATTCGGGCTTCAAGGAGAACGACCACCGCACGCAGACCGGCCTCGCCGGCTACCTCCGTGAGCGGGGCCTCAAGCGGCTCTTCATCTGCGGCCTGGCGACCGACTACTGCGTTGCCTGGACCGCCGAGGACGGAATGGCGGCGGGGTTCGAATGCGTGGTCGTCGAGGACGCGACGCGCGCCATCGACAATGACGGCTCGCTGGCAGCGGCCTGGAAGCGCCTCGATGCGCTCGGGGTCGGCAAGGCGCAGATCGCCGATTTCCTCTAGCTCAGCCCACGCAGGGCAAAGCCGAGCGCACCCGCCGATGCCTCAGGCGTTCTTGTCGATGTGCTCTTCGCCGGCCGGCGGGGCCGCGGCGGCGCCGCCCTTGGCGACCCCGACCATCGCCGGGCGCAGCACGCGATCGCCGATGGCGTAACCGGCCTGGACGACCTGAACGACCGTACCCTCGGGACGCGACGGATCGGGAACTTCGAACATCGCCTGGTGCTTGTGCGGATCGAATTTCTGGCCTTCGGCCTCGATCGGTCTGACCCCGTGGGTCGCAAGTAGCCGCTGCATCTCGCGCTCGGTCAGTTCGATCCCGTCGATCAACGACTTCATCGGACCGTCCGCCGTTTCGCGGGCTTCGGGCGGCAGAACGAGCAGCGCGCGGCTCAGCGAATCCGTCGCGGTCAGCATGTCGCGCGCGAATTTGGTGATGGCATAGGCGCGCGTATCGGCGATCTCGCGCTCCATACGCTTGCGCAGATTTTCCATTTCGGCGGCAAGGCGCAGCACGCGATCCTTGAGATCGGCGTTCTCGGCCGTGAGCGCCTCGATGGGGTCGGCGGCAGGCGCGGCATTGTCGCCCGTATCGTTGGCCGGCTTTTCCATCTCCGGACGCGGCTCAAACCCGTCCTGCGCCATGGTGTCGTCGCTCATCATTCAACTCAAAATCGTTGGATTTGCCGGATGTTCCGGCGGGATTGCCCCGCATATCGGCCAAGTAGGCGGAGATTTCAACTGCCGGGGACCGGCCTAGTGAGCTCGAAGCGCACGAAGCCCGGCTCGCCGAGCCCGGGCAGCTCTGCAAATCCAGCGCGGCGAAGAAGGGCGAGACTGGCCAGATTGTCGGCCTCGACATCGGCAAGGAGACGCGGAGCGGTCGCTAGCGGACCAGCCAGAAAATCGCGAAGGATCGCCGCCATTTCCCCCTGCCCGCGCCGGCCGGGATCGATGGCGCAATCGAACCAGACGCTGTCGCCCTCTTGTTCGGTTTGGAAGACTGCTACTGGTGACGAATCGTCGCCGAGAGCCGACCACAGCGCCCGTCCTTCGCGGTGAATATGGGCCACCCATTCGGACGTTGGCGGCGACAGGCGCCGAGACAGGTCAGGGTCGGCGAACCATAGTCGATACACGTCGATGTCGGCATCGGTTGCGAGGCGGAACCGGGTGCTCACGCGCTACTTCTTGCGCGCCATGATCGCGCTCACCGCCTGGGCGGTGTAGTCGACCACCGGAACGATGCGGGCGTAATTGAGCCGCGTCGGGCCGATCACGCCGAGGACCCCGATGATCTTTTCGTTGGCGTCGCGGTAAGGGCTGAGGATCACCGAGGAGCCCGAGAGCGAGAAGAGCTTGTTCTCGGAGCCGATGAAGATGCGAACGCCCTCGGCCTTTTCCGCGTCCCCGAGCAGCTCGATCAATCCCTCCTGCCGCTCGAGTTCGTCGAAGAGCCGCCGCATGCGGGCGAGTTCCTCCGATTCCATCGTGTCGTTGATCAGGTTGGAGCGTCCCCGCACGATAACGGTGGGCGTCTGCGACGTGCCTTCGCTGAGCGTTGCGAGGCCCGCATCCACCAGCTTTTGCGTCAGCTCGTCGAGCTCGGCGACGCGCTCGGCGCGCTGGCTGCGCACCGCCGCACGGACCTCGGCGATGGTTTTGCCCACCGCGATACTGGCGAGGTAGTTGCCCGCCTGGGTCAGCGCCGAATTGGTCAGCCCCGGCGGCAAAGGAATGATGCGATTCTCGACCGCCCCGTCCTGCCCGACCAGGATCGCCATGCCCTGCGCTGCATCGAGCCGCACGAATTCGATATGCTTGAGCACCATGTCGGATTTGGCGGCGATGACGACACCGGCGCCGTGGCTGAGGCCACTGAGCAGCGACGAGGCCTCGGTGAGATAATCCTCGAGCCGCGCGTTCTG
Source organism: Hyphomicrobiales bacterium (assembly GCA_044506585.1). Taxonomy (GTDB): domain Bacteria; phylum Pseudomonadota; class Alphaproteobacteria; order Rhizobiales; family Devosiaceae; genus Devosia_A. The sequence goes on along the minus strand of JBIQKK010000070.1, from coordinate 10,744 downwards.
CGGACCGGTCTCGATCTGGCGCGCGATCTGGGCGCGGTCGGATTCGTCGACGGCGCCGACCTCGAGCATGGCGTCGACGAAAAAGCGCAGGCCCTGCTGGGTGGGCTGGCGGCCGGCCGAGGTGTGCGGCGCGGCGATCAGCCCCAGATCCTCGAGATCGGCCATGACGTTGCGGATGCTGGCGGGGCTGAGCCCGACCGACAGCATTTTGCTCAAATCCCGCGAACCGACCGGCGAGCCCGTCTCGAGGTAGCGCTCGACGATCTTGCGGAAGATGTCCTGGCTGCGGGCATTGAGCACCTGCAGGAAATCGTCGGGTCCGTTGGTCATTGCTGCGCGGCGATCGATCAAATTGGAACTGTAACCATCTAGGCAAAAACGCCGGTCGATGAAAGCGGGCGGCGGGTTGTGGCGGCGCGGAGGCAGGGTTAAGAGGCGGTTAACACGACCCACGAACGAGTTGCCCATGCGCCCTTCCGGCCGCGAGCCCAACCAGATGCGAGCCGTAACGATCGAGCGCAATGTGGCGCGGCAGGCCGAAGGCAGCTGCCTTGTCAGTTTCGGCAACACCCGGGTGTTCGTGACCGCTTCGGTCGAAACGACGCTCCCCTCCTGGCGGCGCGGTTCGGGGCTCGGCTGGGTGACGGCGGAGTACGGCATGCTGCCGCGCTCGACCGGCACGCGCACCCGCCGCGAAGCGGCCGCCGGCAAGCAGTCGGGACGCACGCAGGAGATCCAGCGCCTCATCGGCCGTTCGCTGCGCGCCGTGGTCGACATGCAGGCGCTGGGCGAGAACCAGATCACGCTCGATTGCGACGTGCTCGAGGCCGACGGCGGCACGCGCACCGCCTCGATCACCGGCGCCTATGTCGCGCTTTACGATGCCGTCCAATGGCTGAAGGCCCGGTCGCTCACCAAGGGCGAGCCGATCAGGGACTCCGTCGCGGCGATCTCCTGTGGCATCTATCGCGGCACGCCCGTGCTCGACCTCGATTATCTCGAGGACGTCGAGGCCCACACCGACGCCAATTTCGTGCTCACCGGTTCGGGCAAGTTCGTCGAAATCCAGGGCACCGCCGAGCAGGAGCCCTTCAGCCGCGACGAGTTGCAATCGCTGATGGCGCTCGCCGAAGCCGGCATCGCCGAGCTCACATCGCTGCAGAAGGCGGCGCTTTCGGCATGACCGCAAATGGCTAACATCGAACGCCTGAAGCGCGGCGACCGGCTGCTGATCGCGACGCACAATGCGGGCAAGCTCGCCGAATTGCGCGAGCTGTGCACCCCGCTCGGCCTTGTGTTGATCTCGGCCGCCGATCTCAAGCTGCCCGAACCCGAGGAAACCGGAACGACGTTCGTCGAGAACGCGCGTCTCAAGGCGCATGCCGCCGCAGCGGCTGCGGGGATGATTGCCCTCGCCGACGATTCCGGGCTTTGCGTCGATGCCCTTGATGGCGAGCCCGGCGTCTACACCGCCGACTGGGCGCAGACGCCGCATGGCCGCGACTACCAGCTGGCAATGAAACGCGTCGAAGACCGGCTGCAGGCCGTCGGCGCAGCATCGCCGGGGCTGCGCAAGGGATCGTTCAACGCCACCCTGTGCCTCGCCCACCCCGACGGTCGCGACGACCTTTATGTCGGCCAGGTGACTGGAACGCTGGTCTGGCCGCCGCGCGGCACGCAGGGCTTCGGCTTCGACCCCGTCTTCATGCCCCATGGCTTCGACATCACCTTCGGCGAGATGCCGTCATCGGCCAAGCACAGCTGGGCGCCCGGCCAGGTCGGCCTCTCCCATCGGGCCAAGGCCTTCGCCAAATTCGTGGAGGGTGCGGTTGAACTCTCCTGATTCCCGCTCGAACGGTCTTTTCGGCGTCTACGTCCACTGGCCCTTCTGCGCCGCCAAGTGCCCCTATTGCGACTTCAACAGCCACGTCCATCGCGGCGAGTTCGACGAAGCCGCCTACGTCGAAAACTACAAGCAGGAAATCGCCTACTTCGCGCGCCTGACGCAGGGCCGCACCGTACAATCGATCTTCTTGGGCGGCGGCACGCCTTCGCTGATGGACCCGCGCTCGGTCTCAGCCATCCTCGAGACCATCGGCAAGTATTGGAACATCGCTCCAAATGCGGAGATCACGCTCGAGGCCAACCCCACATCGGTGGAAGCGGACCGGTTCCGCGGCTATCGCGCGGCCGGTGTCAACCGCGTCTCGCTCGGAGTGCAGTCCCTGCGCGAAGGCCCGCTCGCTGAGCTGGGCCGGCGTCATACGGTCGACGAGGCGATCCGCGCCGTGCGTCTCGCGCAATCGATCTTCCCGCGCTCGAGCTTCGATCTGATCTATGCGCGCCCCAGGCAATCGCTCAGCGATTGGGAGGACGAACTCAAGGAAGCGCTCTGGATGGCGCAGGGCCACGTCTCGCTCTACCAGCTGACCATCGAGATGGGCACGCGCTATTTCGATTTGTGGAATGCCGGCAAGCTGAAGATGCCCGACGAGGATCTGAGCGCCGATTTCTACGAGCTCACGCAGGACCTCACCCGCGATGCGGGCCTGCCCGCCTACGAAATCTCCAACCACGCGCGGCCCGGCCAGGAATCGATCCACAACCTCATCTACTGGCGCTATGGCGAATATGCCGGCGTCGGCCCCGGTGCCCACGGGCGCCTGCTCATCGACGGCAAGCGCCACGCCACCGCCATCGAGAAGATGCCGTTCGACTGGCAACAGAAGGTCGCCGCGCGCGGCCACGGCATGACCACCGACGACATCCTCAGCTGGGAAGAGGAAGGCGACGAACTCCTCGTGATGGGCCTCCGCCTGCGCGAAGGCATCGACCCCAATCGCTTCGCCACCCTCAGCGGCCGCAAGATCGACCCCAAGCAGATCGACGAGCTCAAGCGCATCGGCTTCGTCGAGACCTTGCCCAACGGCTTCATTCGCGTCACCGACAAGGGCTGGCCCGTGCTCGACGCCGTCGTCGCGGACCTCGCGGCCTAGAACACCGCGATCAGCGCGACGGCGAGCGCGAAATAGATCCCCACCACCGTCCAGAAGCGCACGGGGGAGGCCTCGCGGAATATGCTCTCGCCGCCGATCCCGCGGCGGGCATAGACCCGCCCGGTCAGCAGGCAATAGACCGCATAGACGGCGACGATGACGCCGAGCGCGTCGAACATCATCGCGCATCCCCCGCGAACCTGCGGCTCACGAAGCTGATCGCCGAGCCTGCGAGCGCGCCGATGAGGCCCTCGGCAAAGCCGATCACAGCCGCGATGAGGATCTCGAACGGCAGCAGATTGTGGCTCGTGGGATCGGCCGCAACGTCCACGCCGATTCGCACCACGACCACCGAGACCATGGCTGCGCACACCAGCCCCGCCACGGTGAGGACCGAAGCCGGCGCAAACACGCGGCAGAGCGCAGCCACGAGGAGGGCAAACAGTCCCGGCAGCCCGAGCAACACGTCCGGAAGCTGCCCTTCATTATAGGGCAGACGCCAATTGGCGATGCCGGCGACGACAAACGGCGCGGCAAAGGTCGCGATCAGCCAGAGCGTTCTCGTCATCCCGCCTCCCTTTGGACCGCCAGTATCGGGCGCAAGGCTTAACGCAGGAGTAAGGTTCTTCGCCGCCTCGGAACGGACCGCGAAACCTCCTGTGAACCACGAGAGAAGTGTTGCCGCGGCTAGAGTTTCGGGCCGTCCACCAGTTGCGCGCCGCCGACGGTCACCTTCTTGACCACCAGCGCATATTCGCTCCGCCCGTCGGGGTGGAACCGGAACACCCCGTCGCGCCCGGTGAAGCCGCTGGGCGAGGTCAGCAGCGTGCGGTCGTAGCGCGGGGTGCCCATCGAGAGTGCCGAGACGTTGGCGAGCACGACGCCGGTATAGGCGAGCGTCACAAAGGGGTGGGGTGTGCCGCCGAACTTCTGCTGGTAGAGCGGCAACACCGCCTGATAGCCGGTGTCGTCGACCGCCGGGTAGATGGCGCCTGCGAGCCAGGGCGTGTTCATGATGTTCTGGTCGCCGTTCCAGTCAGCGGATCCCACCACCTGGATGGCACCGCCTGCGACCTTGGCCTCCTCGAACAGCACGCCGAAGCTTGGGGCCGTCGCGCGATCGGGGATGAACAGCGTATCGACCTGCCCGGCCTGCAGCAGCGG